>JAJYHH010000004.1 GCA_021784845.1 Pseudomonadota bacterium | reverse complement strand
AAGGCGTCTGTCCACAACCGTGGGTTTTCGGTCTTGATCTGATTGATGAGATCGATGCCGAAATTGAGGTGCATGGATTCGTCGCGCAGTATGTACTGAAATTGTTCGCTTGCGCCGGCCATTTTGTTGCGCCGCCCAAACGACAGCATCTGCACGAATCCCACATAAAAGAAAATGCCTTCCATGAGCACGTAGTAACCGATCAGGTTGCGCAGGAAGCGCCGGTCACTGTCCTCCGTTCCGGTGGTGAACGCCGGGTCCATGAGTTCGCGCGTAAACTGCAGCTCGAACACATCCTTGTCCGAAATGCAGGACACCTCGCGGTACATGTTGAAAATTTCCCCCTGATCAAGCCCCAGGCTCTCCACGATGTGCTGGTAGGCATGCGTGTGCAGTGCCTCCTCGAAGGCCTGACGCAGTAGATACTGCCGGCACTCGGGGTTGGTGATGTGCCGGTATATGGCGAGCACTAGATTGTTTGCCACGAGCGAGTCGGCGGTCACAAAAAATCCGAGGTTGCGTTTGATGATCATGCGCTCGTCGGCTGTCAGGCCGCCCGGATCCTTCCAGGTGGCGATGTCCCGCGACATGTTGATCTCCTGCGGCATCCAGTGATTGGCGCAGGCATCGAGGTATTTCTGCCAGGCCCACTCGTACTTGAAGGGCACCAGTTGGTTGACGTCGGCCTGGCAATTCAGTATGCGCTTGTCGTCGACGCGTATCCGTCCGGAACCAATCTCGACGTCTTCAAGGCCTGTGCGACCGGCCCCTGGTTTAGTGGCCGGGTCAGCTGTCTCGAACATGGTTCCTCCCGTCTACTGGCAGGCTTCGCATTGTGGGTCGTTGATGGCGCACGCGGCCGGTGCCGTGGACGCGGGGCGCACGGCGTTCAGGGCGCCGTCATTCAGGGTCGACTTTTCCACCGACGTGGCACCCAGTGTGCGCAGGTAATAGGTGGTTTTGAGGCCTTTTTCCCAAGCGAGCATGTACATGTCCGAAAGCTTCCGGCCAGATGGTTCGGCCATATAGAGATTCAGACTTTGCGCCTGGTCTATCCACTTTTGCCGTCTCGAAGCGGCCTCGATCAGCCATTTGGGCTCGATTTCAAATGCGGTCGCATAAAGCAGCTTCAGGTCGGCCGGTACGCGGTCGATGGCGCCCAGGCGTCCGTTGAAATACTTCAGGTCGTTGACCATGACCGGATCCCACAGATTCCGGGCTTTCAGGTCACAGACGAGGTATTCATTCAGTACCGTGAATTCTCCCGACAGGTTCGATTTCACGAACAGGTTCTGATAGGTGGGCTCGATACTCTGTCCAACCCCGGCGATGTTGGAAATCGTGGCTGTCGGCGCGATCGCCAGACAGTTGGAATTGCGCATCCCGTGCGCGGCAATGGACTGGCGCACTTTCGTCCAGTCAAGATGCTGTGCCCGGTTCATGGTAAGCGGCAGGCGGCGGTTGCGTTCGAGCAGAACGATGCTGTCGATGGGCAGAATGCCCTGTTGCCACAACGAGCCGTCGTAGCTCGTGTACGCGCCGCGCTCGCCGGCGAGCTCGGTGGATGCCAGGATGGCGAAATAGCTCACCGCCTCCATCGATCGGTCGGCGAAATCCATGGCCTCTTCGGAACTGTAAGGCAGCCGCAGCCGGTACAGGGCATCCTGGAAACCCATGATGCCAAGCCCCACCGGGCGATGCCTCAGGTTCGACGTGCGCGCCTGGGGTACCGAGTAGTAATTGATGTCGATGACGTTGTCGAGCATGCGCATGGCCGTCCGTACCGTGCGGCTCAGTTTGTCCAGATCCAGTCCCTTGTCCCGGGTGACGTGCGCGCCGAGATTGACCGAGCCGAGATTGCACACCGCAATTTCCTCGTCCGATGTGTTGAGCGTGATCTCCGTGTTCTTGGTGATGAGCCCATTGACCGTCCAGGCATGTGTCGCTGAATCCACCGTCAGACAGTAGGCGTCTTCGTTGGGCAGAACCTTAAGGCCGGTGAACGTGGCGTAATGGTTCTGTTTGACGCGCATCGGGTCGCCCGCGTAGAGGGCCATTGCATCGCCGGCGTTGACGCGCAAGATTTCCGCCGCCCGGATATGCCCCTCGGTGCTGGCAATGAGCAGGCGGTAGAGAGGATGACTCCAGTAGCTCTTGTTGACGCGGCGGATGTGGCACTCGACCCCGAGATTCGCCCACAGAATCTGCAGCTCCTCGGCAAATCGCCGGTCGACACAGGCAAGCGTGAGCGTTTTCAGCGGACCATGGCCTACCTGATACAGGCCGCGCAGATAGGCCGCCGCCGTTTCGCGATCCCCGCCCCAGACCAGCGCGGGAACAACAAGCGGCATCTGCTGTTCTTTGTCTTCCGCGCCGCTTAAGTGGTGCGGAGGGTTGCTGCGCTGGGCTTTGCCAACGAACGCGAACCCTTCGTTTTCGATGGCAACCAGGGCATGCCGGCCGTAGGCGGCGCTGGCAGCCACAAGGCCCATGACGAAGGCGATCTGCGGATTGTGAGTTGGACCAAAGAGGCCCTCGCGCTGCTGGGTCAGGAGAATGTCGCCTGGCACCAGATGCTGCGCTTCCACCCAGCCGCGATCCTTTACCCACACCTTGTGGTCGGGTGTCACCTTGTGGTTATAGCCTTCCGCTGTTTCTATGCGGACGATGGGCGCGTTGGGGCGCGGCAGCAGCATGGGTGAGGCTTCATACACGCCGTCCAGGCCAAGCACCTTGTTGTGGCCGCCCAGCCGGTACAGTTCGCCCACCGTCAGCAGGCCGCGATCCGTCACAACCCGCTGGTCGGCCGTCATGCAGCACAGGTTCGAGCTGTGCACGACGCCTTTGTGCTGTTGCGGGCTGCGCAGGTTGCACGCGTCTTTGAAGGTGAGCCACGGATGGCCCGTCTCGAAAAGCATCGACAGCATCTTTCGCCACAGGTCGAGCGCGCGTACCGTCTTGTACAGTTTAATGTCTCCCTGGCGCGCCCGTTCCTCGTGGCGCTCATAGGCGACCCGGAACGCGTCTCCATACAGATCGTGGAGATCCGGCACGTCGGAGGGTGAAAACAGCGTCCACGGCGCGCCGGCGCGCACCCGTTCGACAAAGAGATCGGGAATCCAGTTGGCGGTATTCATGTCGTGCGTGCGCCGCCGGTCGTCGCCCGTATTCTTGCGCAGCTCGAGAAATTCCTCGATGTCGAGATGCCAGGTCTCGAGGTAGGCGCACACCGCTCCCTTGCGCCGGCCACCCTGATTGACGGCGACGGCGGTGTCGTTGGCGACCTTGAGAAACGGAATCACGCCCTGTGACTTGCCGTTCGTGCCCTTGATGCGTGCCCCCAGGGCGCGCACCCGAGACCAGTCGTTGCCCAGTCCGCCCGCGTATTTCGATAACAGCGCGTTGTCTTTGACCGCGTTGTAGATCCCTTCCAGGTCATCGGACACTGTCGTCAGATAGCAGGACGACAGTTGCGACCGCATGGTGCCAGAATTGAACAGCGTGGGTGTGGAAGACACAAAATCAAAGGTCGAAAGCACCTCGTAGAATTCGATGCAACGGCCCTCGCGGTCCGGTTCGTTCAGGGCAAGCCCCATCGCCACCCGCATCCAGAATGCCTGTGGCATCTCGATGCGCCGGTCGTCGCGGTGCAGGAAGTAGCGGTCGTAGAGGGTCTGCAGTCCCAGATAGGTAAAATTGAGGTCGCGTTCGGCCTTCAGGGCCGAACCAAGGCGCTCCAGATCATAGCCGGCAAGCCGTGGATCCAGCAGTTCGGCCTCGATGCCTTCGTGAATGAAACGGCCGAAGTATTGCGGATAGGCCGCGCACATCTCTTTGTGGGTGTGCGCGTGGCCCAGCACTTCGTGGCGCAGGGTATCGAGAAGGAGGCGCGCGCTGACATAGCTGTAATCCGGTTCGGTCTCTATGAGCGCCCGCGCGCTTAAGATCGCCGACTGCATCACGTCGCGCTCTTCAACCCCGTCGAACAGGTTGCGTAACAACGCCTGCATGACCACCTCCGGCGACACCGCCAAGAGGCCCGAGCACGCTTCGTCGATGACGGTGCGCAGGCGATCGCGGTCGAGCGGCGCAAGCGACCCGTCTGCCAGCCGTACGGTCAGCGTCTGTTCGCGCTCCGGCACCCGCACGTCCACCGCGCGGGCGCGGGCGCGCTCTTCGCGGTACAGGACATAGCGGCGCGCCACTTCATGGTGGCCGTTGCGCATGAGCGCCAGTTCCACCTGGTCCTGGATGTCTTCGATGTGTACTGTGCCGCCTGTGGGCAACCGCCGCGTCAAGGCCGCAAGGACCTGATCGGTCAGTCCCGCCACCAGTTCGCGCACGCGCGCCGAGGTGGCCCCCGTGGCCCCCTCGGCTGCCATGAAGGCCTTGGTGATGGCGATGGCGATTTTCGCTGCATCAAAAGAAGCGGCCGCCCCGTTGCGGCGGATCACCAGCAAGCCTGCATCCCCGGGCAATTTTTGGCCTTCGGGGGCGTGTGCCCGTTGCGCGTTGTCCATCGTCGCGTTCTCCTTAAGATGAGGGTCAGTGCGCATCCCGGGCAGCGGAGCCGGATGCGCGATTCAGTCCCATTCCAGTGTATAGAGGCTTCGGAGGGGAGGCAAGCAGATACCCCTATATCTAGTATTTTAGCAGAAGTTAATGCACTACCGATGGGCGTATTGTCCGGTTTCGGGGCGAACGGCATCACCCCATCCAGAACCGTTGCACCGGCAGGACTTTAGAGAAGGGATTTGAACAAAAATTCCGGTGAAGCGAGCGCTGCGCGGTGTATCCCGTCGTTATAGTAGCGGGTCGCGAAGTCACGTTCCGCTACCGCCTCTTCGCGGAATCCGGCGAGCGTCGTGTCGCGGCGCGCCATTGTTGCGCTCCACCAGCCCGAAGGATAGGTGCACTGCGGAAAATAGAGGGTGGCGACATCGAGGAAATTCGCCTCCCGCAGGGCCTCGTGCATGCTCTTGATCAGGCCCGCGTGAAAAAGCGGCGACTCGCTCTGGCCGACCACGATGCCGTCGCGCGCGAGCGCGCGCAGACAGTCCGCATAAAAGGCCCGGCCGAACAGTCCGGCCGCCGGACCGACGGGGTCGGTGGAGTCGACGATGATGACGTCATACTGACCGGCCGGCGTATCCTTGACCCACTGGATGCCGTCGGCGAAGTGCAGGTGCGCCCGGGGATCGCCATTGGCCGCGCACAGTTCCGGAAAATACTGTTCCGCGACGCGCGTGACCCGTTCGTCGAGTTCGACCTGATCGACGTGGCGGACCTCTTCATGCTTCAGGACCTCGCGCAACGTTCCGCAATCGCCGCCACCGATTATAAGCACCCGTTCCGGCTTTTCGTGGGTGAAAAGCGCCGGGTGCGACATCATTTCGTGGTAGACGAAATTGTCACGATCGGTGACCATGACAAGCCCATCGAGCGTCATCAGTGTGCCGAACGTTTCGGTTTCATAGATTTCTATGCGCTGGTAGGCGGACTGCTCATCGTGAAGCTTTTTCTTGATGCGCAGGGAGATCGCCGAGCCCTGATCGGCCCATTCCTCGGTGTACCAGCCGTCGCGTTCCATCACAGATCCCAGAGTACGACGGCGGCGAATGCCGCACCGATCTTTTCCACGCGATGATCGATTGCCGCCGATTTCAGTGTCTTGATTTCCCAGCCGCGCATGCGCATGCCTTCCTCGGCCATGCGCCGGACCACCGCTTCGGCGTCCTCGCGGTGGCCGTGGGCGTGGTATTCCATGATGAGGCCGGGCTTGGCCGGGTCCGTCGGCCAGGCCGCCGCGACCGCGGCGCAGATCATGGATCCGGGGATGTCCGATTCCATCGCCGCGTAGGCAACGGGCACGAGCGCTCCCGGCGGGAGACGCAGTTCCTCGCGGGACGCTTCGCGCGTTCCCGGCGGCACGATCGACGACATCTTCACCAGATTGGTGTTGCCGATGCCGGCAGCCAGCAGAGCACCGTCGAAGGCGTTCAATGGCGTATAGCCTTCACTGGCCCCGGTCACGAATGTGTGGGACGTCGGTGTCTTGATGATCATGATGGTCGCCTTACGCGGTCTGGCCCGCTACGAGCTTGATGGGTGGCTGTTTGGTCTTGACGGCCATCATCATGTCGATCTGGCCCCGATGGACTTCCATCGTCGACACGTGCACCGCACCCAGTGCCTCGCGCAGGTGGTGAAAGCCGGTTTCCGCCGACACCGAGTCACCGCAGGTGAAGAGATCCACCGCTGCGTAGCCGTATTCCGGCCACGTGTGGATCGCCAGATGGCTCTCGGCAATGATCACGGCTCCTGAGACGCCGTGCGGGGAAAAATGATGAAAGGTCTCTGTGACAATCGTGGCGCCGGATTTCACGGCGGCCTCCAGCATGTGATGCCGAATGTATGCAACGTCGTTCAGCTGCTCTTGGTTGCATCCATAAAACTCGGCCACAATCTGATGTCCAAGTGAGCGCATGGGCAAGCCCTCCAATTTTGTTGCTGAGGAACTTCAAGACCTTCGTCTGTGACAGTTCCGTTGAAGTAGCTCCCGTGCACACCCGGTCAGCGTTAGGCCCGTTAACGATCGGATCGCTAACAAGAATGGCGGCCGCCTTCGGTGCCGTGGAATCGGGCGAATGATAGGCATCTTTTCCAGTCAATGCAATTTGATTTTTCGTTTGCGGGAAAAAAAACTGCCAGGCGGCACCCGCAGGGGCCGTTGGAGGCGGTTTTTGGCGTCGCCGCAGCTCCCTCAGTTTCCCGGAGGCCCTTTCAATACAATAGGTTGAAGAGCCATCCGCTCCAGAATGGCGCGGACCCCCGCCAGCTGCCGGGCGTGCAGCGGTCCGACGCGGACCCGGTAGTAGGTGCCACGGCCGGCGAGATCGACGCGTTCGATGTAAGCGTGCAGATCCCGCAAGGTGAGGTGGGCGACGAGCAATTGGGCATCCCGGGCGTCGGGGAACGATGCCGCCTGCATGACGTAGCGCCCGCCTGATGCAAATACCGGCTTGCTCGCGCTTCCGGAAGCATGCAGGTGCCGGGCGCGGGGGAAGACGCCACTGCGAGGGTGACGAATTTTGGGCAAAATGGTGTAAAAATCGAATTGTGTGGCCGCCGGCAGGCCGGGCGCGGGACCTTTGGGCCCGCTCACCGGCCGGCGGGGCGACGGTGCCGTCGCGGGCGAGGGTGCGGGCGCAGGCGCGGGTGCGGGACGCCTTTGGCGGGCGGGTGGCGCGCTCTTTAGCGGGACGCGGGCCTGGTGGCGCAGGAAGTGGTAACCGAGCGCCCCCAAACCGGCGCCGACCACCAAAGTCACGATTACCACCCGCACGAACGGCGAGCCCTCGGGCGAGCGGGTCCGCCCCCGGCTGGTGCGGCGGCGCGGTGAGGGCATTACATGGCCTCCGGGGCCGTCACACCCAGCACCGCAAGGCCGTTGGCGAGCACCTGGCGAACGGCCAGGAGAAGCGTCAGGCGTGCCTGACGCAGCGGATCCTCGGCACCGAGGAAGGCCTGTGCGTTGTAGTAGGCGTGCAGATGGCTTGCCAGTTCCCGCAGGTAGTAGGCCAGCTGGTGCGGTTCACGAGCCTCGGCGGCCTCTTCGATCACCTGCGTGTACTGGTTTAGCGTGCGCAGCAGCGTGAGCTCTTCATCGGCCGTGAGCAGCCCAAGATCGCTCGCCCCGGGTTCGGCCATGGTCTGTCCGCGCTCGTGCATCTGCCGGAACACGCTCAGGATGCGCGCGTGGGCATACTGGACATAGAACACGGGATTCTCGTTCGAGCGCGATTTGGCCAGATCCAGGTCGAAATCCATGTGCTGCTCGCTCTTGCGCAGGACGTAAAAAAAGCGCGCGGCGTCATTGCCCACTTCCGCGCGCAGCTCGCGCAGGGTCACGAAATCCCCGCTGCGGGTCGACATCTGGGCCCGCTGGCCGCCGCGGTAGAGGATGGCGAACTGCACGAGCAGAATCTGCAGTCGCGCAGGATCGCGCCCCATGGCAGCGATCGCGCCCTTGACCCGGGGAATGTAACCGTGGTGATCGGCGCCCCAGATGTTGATCAGGTGATCGTAGCCGCGTTCGTACTTTTCCAGGTGATAGGCGATATCCGAGGCAAAGTAGGTCGGGACCGCATTCTCGCGCACAACCACCCGGTCCTTTTCGTCGCCGTACCGGGTCGCGCAAAACCATTGTGCCCCGTCTTTTTCGTAGAGATCGCCGTGTGCCCGCAAAAGCGCAAGGGCGCGTGTTATGGCGCCGCTTTCAACGAGCGACTGTTCGGAATACCAGCGGTCGTAATGCACGCCAAATTCTTCCAGATCTTCCCGGATGTCGGCCAGCATCGCTTTCAGACCGGTTCCGTGCAGCGTGCCGTACAAGGGTCCGAGCGCGGCCTTCAGGTGCGCAATGCGCGCATCGGTGACTGCCTCGATGTCGTCGCCGCCAACGGGTGCATCGTCTGGCCGGATCAGGCTCTCGCCGATGTCTTCCTTCAGGTCGCGGGCGATGTCACGGACGTACTCGCCGCGGTACCCGTTGGCCGGGAACGCAACAGCCTGCCCGCATGCTTCCATGTACCGGGCCCAGACGCTAAGCGCCAGGATATCCATCTGCCGTCCGGCGTCGTTGACGTAGTATTCGCGTTCCACGGTGTATCCGGCGCTTGTCAGGAGGCGCGCAAGGGAATCGCCGTAGGCGGCTCCGCGGCCGTGGCCGACGTGGAGCGGACCGTTGGGGTTGGCGGACACGAACTCGAGCAGCACCCGCTGGCCATTGGCCGGAAGGTAGCCGAAGGTATCACCCTGTCCGAGGATCTCGGGAATGATCCCGCGCCAGGCGCCAGTGCTCACGAAGAAATTCAAAAAGCCGGGTCCGGCCACCTCGATCCGGTCGACAAGCCCGTTTTGGGGGATGGCGGCGCGAATCCGTTCGGCGAGCGCCCGGGGCGCAAGACCCATGACCCGGGCCGCGGTGAGTGCCACATTGGAGGCGAAGTCGCCGTGTCCGTCCTGCCGGGGCCGGGTCAGCTCAACCTCCGCGGGCCCCTCAAATTCTCCTTTTGCTCTCAACATGTCGAGGGCGTCTTTCAGCAAAGAGGCGATTTTGCGCTTCACGGAAAATCCTTGTCAGTCAGTGGGGTGCATGCTGGCCAGCCGGCGGCGCCAACGATACCACGCCCTAGGCGCTGGCGGCGACAAGTGCCGCCACTTCCTTTTGCGACGCGCGCGACATCGGCTGGCCATCCACGGGCGACAGCGGCGTTTCGCGCATGGTCTGCGCCGTGAACACATAGAGGGCAAGCGGGGTGTCGCCGGCGACGAAGCGCAACACCGGCACCGGATCATGGCGATCGTGTCCGTAGCGCAACCGCCGTTCCTCCAGGTCGTGCGGGATGTCGTGGCTGCTGAGAAAAAGGTCAACATCCTCAAGGGAATCGGCCGTCAGATGCAGTTGCACTTCCGGAAAGCGGGGCAGCGCGCCGCTCAACACTTCACCGACCAGTCGCGGCGTGAAGGGGGCAAGCAGCTCCATGGCGCGGACGGCCGTCTCCCGCAGTGCCCGCAGCGTCTGCCGGTGTTCCTGATGAAACAGCTGCAGGTGTTCCTTCAGGGCCACCTCGATTTCCGCGTTCGTCGGCCAGTTTTTGTCTTCGGGCAGGTTCAGCCGGTGCGCCGCCTTGCGCTTGGCCATCTGGTAGTCACGGACGCCCTCTTCGGCCATGAGGCGGGCCGCTTCCACGATCAGACGCTGGCGTGTCACGGATTCCATCCGGCGATTTCCGCCGCGTCGTCCCGGTCGCACCATCAGAAGAGTCCGTTGCGCACGTCCTCGGCCGGCAAGGGTGTGGGCGGACCGCCTGTGCCCGCCGCTCCCCCGTTGGGGACGGTGCCGTTGATGAAATATTCACGCATCGCGAGCGGATTGCTCTGGCTCGTCAATTCTCCCGTGTCGCGGTTTATGTAGGCGCTGACAATGCCCTTGGGTTGCGGAAACGGGCTGTCCGGGCGGCCGGCAAGCGCGGCACCCATGTACCGGATCCAGATGGGCAGCGCGGCATTGGCGCCCACCTCGTAACGGCCAAGCGAGGCCGGAATCGGGAAACCCATCCATGCCGTCGTTTCGAGATAGGGGCTAAAGCCCGAGAACCACGCATTGCGCTCGTGATTGGATGTCCCCGTCTTGCCGGCCAGATCGATGCGCTTCAAAGACAAAGCTCGCTGGCCGGTGCCCGAGCGGATCACGCTTTCCATCATGCTGGTCATGATATAGGCGTTTTGGGCCGTGATGACCCGCGGCGCGTAACGAGGCGCGCTGGTGCCGGCCGCCAGTGTCGTGGTGGTGCCGGCCGGTGGTGGCACCACCAGCGGATCGGCATGCCACACGAGGTGGTTGTTCTCGTCGACGATCTTGCGGATGAAGTAGGGGCGCACGCGATAGCCGCCGTTGGCAAAGACGGTATAGGCGCGGGCCATTTCGAGCGGTGTCAGGGTTGCGCTACCGAGCACCAGAGACAGGCTGTGCGGCAATTCTGATTCCTTGAAACCGAAGCGCTCGGCGTAGCGGATGGCATACCCGATGCCCACCGCGCGCAGCACCCGTATGGAGACGAGGTTGATCGACCGGGCGAGCGCTACACGCAGACGCGTCATGCCAAGAAAGTGCTCGGAAAAGTTGTGCGGACGCCAGAGTTCTCCGTGGGCGCCGCTTAGCGCCACGATGGGTGCGCCGCTGAACATGCTCGCGGCGGTGTAGCCCTTGGCGATCGCAGCCGAATAGACGAAGGGCTTGAAGCTCGAGCCGGGCTGTCTGTAGGCCTGAGTCACGCAATTGAAGTTGTCATGGTAAAAGTCAAAACCACCGACAAGGGCTGCAATGGACCCGTCGTCAGGCCGCAGCGACACGAGTGCTGCGTAGGGCTTTGGTATCTGCGACAACGCCCAGTGACCCGGCGCTGCGTGGTTCAGGTAGACGACGTCGCCGACAGCCAGTATTTGCCCGGCGTTGACCGGTGCCGGCCCCTCGCTGTTGACGGTCACAAAGCGGGCCGCCCATGCAAGTCCGGGCCAGTCGACCGTAACGGCGTGCCGATCCAGATTGTATACCGTCACCGAACGGTATCCGACCCCGGTCACGATCCCGGGTACGAGTCCGCCGACTGTCGTGTAGGGGCGCAGGGCCCTGTCCATCGTTTTTCTGGACGCAAGGGCCGCCGCCGGCAGAACGGCCGCCGGACCATAATAGCCGTGGCGGATATTATAGTTCAGCAGTTCCTGCCGCACGGCCCGGTCGGCGGCCGTCTGTTCCCTGGCGCCCAAAGTCGTGTAGACGGTGTAGCCGTCATCGTAGGTTTTTTTGCGTCCGTAGTGCCGGATCATGTATTCGCGCACCATCTCCGCCACGTAGGGTGCGCTCACCTTGTAATGGAGTGCATGCAGGCGCGTGGCGACCGGCGCCGCATTGGCTGCCTCGTACTGGGCCTTGGTTATGTATCCGAGGACGCGCATGCGGTGGAGAACATACTGGCGCCGGATGCGCGCGTTATGGGGGTGATCGATCGGATTATCGAGCGATGGGGCCTGCGGCAGTCCCGCCAGCATGGCGAGCTGGGGAAGCGTCAGGTTCTTCAGCGATTTACCATAGTAAGTATGCGCTGCTGCCTCGAAACCGTAGGCGTGGTTGCCGAGAAAAATCTTGTTCAGGTAAAGCTGCAGGATCTCCTGTTTGGACAGCTGCCGGGCGATCTTGAAGGCCAGCAGCACTTCCTTGATCTTGCGGGTGAAGGTCTTGCGCGGACTGAGGAAATAATTGCGCGCCACCTGCATGGTAATGGTGCTTGCGCCTTCGGCCTTGCGCCCGGTCAGGAGGTCCACCCACGCTGCGCGGACGATGCCGAGCAGGTCGATGCCGGGGTTGGAATAGAAGGAGCTGTCCTCGGCAGACAGCACCGCGTGAATCAGCGTTTTGGGTACCTGTTTCAGGGTGACAGGCATCCGTTCCTCGTCGCCAAATTCCGCAATGAGGGCGCCGTTGCGGGTCACCACCCGCAATGGTGCCTTCAGGCGTTTATGCATGATGTTGTGGACGGAAGGCAGTGTCGGCGCAATCACTAGCGCCGTGACGCCGGCGACCAGCACGCCGGCTGCGAACATTCCGAAAAAAACCAGCAGGAGACGAAAACCTAGCCGGCGCGATGGGGTGGTCGGCATGTGTGCGGGATCCATACTATCTCGTAAGCGGGTTTCCAGTATAAAGGGAATGAAGGCGAAGCCCAAGGATTTGTCATTGCAGCCCGGCGTGATCTATAGTCTTGGTAAGCTCAACTAAAGAGCGATTTACCGGACATAAGTTCCGGAAATAGGGAGGAATTTGGAACTGTTTAGCCGGAAAAAGCTACCGCTTGTCGGCCTGGACATCAGCACGTCGTCGGTCAAGGTGCTGGAACTGACGAAAGTGCAGAACCAGTACCGCGTCGAGCGATTCGCTGTCGAGCCGCTGCCACAAAACGCCATCGTCGAGCGTGCCATTGCCGACATCGAGCAAGTTGGCGCGACGGTGCATCGGGCCATCAAGCGCTCGGGCGCAAAGACCCGCCGCGTGGCGGTGGCCGTTGGCGCAAGCCAGGCCATCTCGAAAACGATCCGGTTGTCGGCGGAGTTTACCGAGGCCGAGATCCAGACACAGGTCGAACTCGACGCCGAACACCATATCCCCTATCCGCTAAACGAGGTCAATCTCGACTTCCAGGTGCTGGGTCCGGCCGCCGACAGTCCCGGCGAGATCGATGTGCTGATGGTGGCCTGCCGCAAGGAAGTCGTCGACGATTATGTCGCAGTCATCCAGGCGCGGGGTTATGAGGCCGTCATCGTCGACGTCGAGACCTACGCCATGGAAAACGCCTATGCGCTCATCGCCGAGCAGATGGCTGGCGGGGGCATGGAAAAGACGGTGGCGATTTTTGACGTCGGCGCCACCAACACTGTCATCAATGTCATGCACAGCCTGCGTTCCGTCTACAGTCGGACCAGCAGCTTCGGCGGGCGCCAGCTGACTGAAGAAGTCCAGCGCCGCTACGGTCTCTCTTATGACGAGGCCGGCCTTGCCAAGAGACAGGGCGGCCTTCCGGACAGTTACCAGAGCGAGGTGTTGCGGCCGTTCATGGAAGCCATGGGTCAGGAGGTGATGCGTGCCCTGCAGTTTTTCTACTCGGCAAGCCCCTTCAACAAGGTCGACATGGTGCTGCTCGCCGGCGGTTGCGCGCAGATCCCCGGCATTGACAAGCTGCTCGCAAGCCGCCTGGGCGTGCCGACCGTGATCGCCAATCCGTTTGCCGGCATGTCGCTCAGTTCGCGCATCAAGCCGCAACTCTTTGCCAGCGAGGCGCCCTCCCTGATGGTGGGCTGCGGGCTGGCGTTACGTGGACTCGAACCATGATGCGCATCAATTTGCTTCCCTGGCGCGAACAGCGCCGCAAGGAGCAGGACCGGCTTCTTCTGCGACAGGGCGCACTGGTCTGGCTTGGCGTGGCGCTCGTTATCTTTTATCTGCATATGCATCTGACGGGTGAGCTGCACCGCCAGCAGCGGCGCAACGCGTTTTTGCAGCAGGCGATCGCACAGATGAATGCCAAGGTCGCCCAGATCACCAAGATCCGCAAGCAGGGCGCGGAGCTCATGGCGCGCATGAATGTGATCAAGACGCTGCAAAGCGACCGCATGCAGACCGTGCACACCTTCAATGCGCTGGTGCGCGCGGTGCCAAGCGGGGTGTATCTGAAGACACTCAACCAGCAGGCCGCGGTGTTCACGGTGTCGGGTGTGGCCCAGTCAAACGAGCGCGTGTCGCAGCTCATGCGCAACTTCGCGGCCTCGCCGTGGTTTGAGAACCCGGTACTGACCGTGATCCATGTGGTTCCTGTGGGCAACGGTCACCTGAGCCTCTTCACGCTGACGGTCCAGGGCGCCGACAAACTGGCGAAGAAGCCCATTGCCAAGCGGGTGGTGCGGAGATGAGCGTGGACTGGCAGCAGACTCTCGAAGATCTGAAAAACGTCGATCTGAACGATCTGGCGTCGGCGCCGTATTCCGTCAAGGCGGTCGGTGTGGGGCTCATCACCATCCTGCTTGCCGGACTTGGCTACTTTTTCCTCATGCGCGGCGACATGGCAAAAATCCAGGCACTGCGTGTCCAGGAAACCGCCCTGAAGCAGCAGTTCATCCAGGTGAAGAATGAGGCGATCAATCTTCCTGCCTATAAAGTGCAGATGCGCGAGATGAAGGTGCGGTTCAAGCAGCTGCTGCAGCAATTGCCGAACACCACCCACATGCCCGATTTCGTGACGGAGGTCACCCAGGCGGGTCAGGCCTGCGGTCTGGAAATCGAGCTCCTGCAGCCCCAGGCAGAAAAACCCAGACAGTTCTATGCCGAATTGCCCATAAAGCTTGCGGTCGCCGGCAGTTATGCGCAGCTCGGACGCTTTGTCGCCGATATCGCGGCGCTTCCCCGGATCGTTACCCTGGGCGACGTCACCCTGAAGGCGGACAAAGGCGGCGACCGTCTGTCGATGTCGCTCATGGCCAAAACGTATCGCTATCTGAAAAATCCGCCTCCGGTGAAGAAAAAATGAACGGCCGCGCCCTCATGAGTCTGTTGATCGGCCTGTTGCTGGCCGGCTGTTCCGGTGGCCACACGGGGAGTCTGCGTCAGTTTGTAGCCAACGCCGACGCCAACGTGCACCCCATGATCCGCCCGGTGCCCGCCATCAAGACCCCAAAGCCCGTCGCGTTCGCCATGCACAACCGGCCGGATCCGTTCGAGCCCTTCGCCATGCGCAATCCTGGACCCGGGCCCAATCCTGACCATAATCTTCCCGAGGGGCCGTTGCAGCATTATCCGCTGGCCGACCTCACCATGGTCGGTACGCTGCGCGCGGGCAATGGACTCTGGGCCATCGTCACGACACCCGACGGCGCCACGCACCAGGTCATGGTCGGCACCTATATGGGTGAACACTACGGGCGTGTTGTCCGCATCACGCCCAACAGCATTGATCTGGTGGAGACCGTGGCCGGCCCCACCGGGTGGGTTCAACAGGCCGTCAAACTGGGAATAAAGTGAGAAGGGAGCCCGCAATGATGAAAAGATTATTCGCCCTCGCCGCTCTTGCGCTGTCTGCCAGCGCCATGGCGAGCACCGCGACGCTGCAGGGGCTTTCCTGGGCGACCGCCAAGGGCAAGCCCGCTCTGGCTCTGACAGTGTCTGGCCCCAAGAATGCGCGGCTGAGCAGCCTGCATAACGGCCGGGTTTTGCGCATCCACCTGCGCAACACGGTCATGGGCCCGAAGGTGCGTGACCTGCCCGCGCTCGCCACCGTAAACGGCGTGTTTGCGTACCTGACCGATCACGGCCAGGGCATCGATATCGACGTGCTGTTGCGCAAGGCCGCCAGCATGAAACTGCAGTCGACGCCGACGGGGTATCT
>JAJYHH010000011.1 GCA_021784845.1 Pseudomonadota bacterium | reverse complement strand
CAAGGCGATGGGACGGCGCCCCATCCCTTGCGCGCGCAGATGATCGATCCGTATCTGCCCTTCGTGCTGAAGACGCTGGAGGAATACCCGACGCTTAGGGCGACGCGCCTGTACGAGATGGTGCGCGAACGGGGATTTGCCGGATCGCAAAGCCACTTCCGCCGTGTGGTCAGGCGCCATCGTCCCGCGCGCCGGACCGAGGCCTACTTGCGGTTGCGGATGCTGCCGGGAGAATGCGCCCAATGTGACTGGGGAAGCTTCGGGCACCTCATGATCGGCCGGGCCAGGCGGCAGCTGTCGGGCTTTGTCATGGTGCTGGCTCACAGCCGGGACATCTATCTGCGCTTCTTTCTCGAAATGCGCATGGAGAACTTCCAGCGCGGCCATCTCGGCGCCTTCGCCCGATGGGGCGAGTGCCCTCGGATCGTTCTTTACGACAACCTGTTATTCTTACTGTGTCACAAATTGAGCCTCTGGTTCAGGGAGACGCACCAGGGACAGCGGTCGAGCTCCTGGACGATGGCGCGGGCGAGGAGAAAGCGCAAGGTCGCGATGGAGTCGGGAACGTGACGCTGCATTCTTCCTGCGGCCACGCGGCGTGTAGGCTTTGGGTAAGAGAGACACTTGTGATCGAGCCGAGTTTTTTTTTGCCGTGGCCCGGGGCCTTCAGGCGGGATGCCAGCAGGAAGCCGTAGGCGGCGATGCACAAAGTCGCATGATGATGAAAACCGCGCCAGCCGCGGCCCTCATAATGGGAGAGACCGAACTCCTGTTTCAGTTCCTGATAGTCCCGCTCGATGCGCCAGCGCATCATCGCCGTATTCACCAAGGCCCGAAGCGTCGTCGTGGCAGGGAGATTGGCAAGCCAGTAGTGCACGGGCTCGGATTCCGTCCGGGGCCAGTCGATCAGAAGCCACTCCTCCTCGCGGGGCGCGCAACGATGCCAGTCCCGGTGTGCGGCGCGCACGCGCAGCGCGGCAAAGCGTGAGGAGAGCTTCGCGTTCGTGCCGGGCCGCCATGTCACCGTGCGCCAGGCGCGCGCCGGTAGCTGACAGGCCACCTCTTTGACGGACAAGGGAACGTGTCCAGGGGCCCGGCGCAATCGCGTGGCCTCCCGACCCCGTATGCTGGTTCTCGGTTTCGGGGGCAGGGGCATGCGCTCTTTTGTCCATACGCCGGTGTTCGACTGCACGCCGACACAATACGAAAGAGCGAGGGCACCCAAGCCTTCCCGGAAATCGAGGCTATTGCCGTAACCGGCGTCCGCCAACACAATACCCGCCGGGACGCCGAGGGCTTGTGCCGTTCGGATCTGGGTCAGCGCAATGTCGGGCTTCGTGGCAAAAGGGATGTCCTTGGGCACACCCGTCTTCTGGCGGCGGGCCTTATCTGTAGCCCATTCTTCGGGCAGGTAGAGCCGAAAGGCGATCGGCAGACTGCCTTCCGGGGAGGCGAGCGAAAGACTGACCGCGACCTGGCAGTTATCTTGTTTGCCCAACTGCCCGCAGTATTGGCGGGCGACACCGACGGAATGCCGGCCGCTCTTGGGAAACCCGGTGTCATCGACGATCCAGTAGCTTCCCTTCTCGAGCCCCAAGGCCGGATCCACCCAGTCCCATACGCCGTCAAGCACCGCCTCATCCGACCAGTCCGACTTGGCCACCATATGGTGCAAGGATTGATGCTTGGCGCTTACATGCCAGGGGTCGGTATGCGCCGCCAGCGGCTCAATGCTCTTGCGCTCAATGGGCAGCATCAGTCCGCGACTGTATTCCACGAAACCGGAGCGGCGATCCGCGTGCCCCAATCGTCCGCACAACATGTCCATGTACCGTTCAAACTCATCCCGATTCGCCATGGCGCCTCGTTCTCTCTTGGCTGATGCGGCCTCCATGATGCCAGACTTTTTGTGACACAGTCAGAATAACAGGTTGTCGGGCACAATGATCCGACTGACACCCTGGAAGAAGGTCAGCATGCGTGTGTGCGACCCAACCCAGTCGCGCAGACCCTGTGTCCAGGTGGCCTCGCACTAGGTGTAATTGGAAGCGCCCAGCACCGCGACGAGGATCTGCGCCTGGCGGACTTCTCCGGTGCGCGCGTCGACGACGCCTACGGTGGGTCCGGCGTAATCGGTGAAGCACTTCTCGCCGGCGACATGGGTCTGGCGCAGGCTTGTCTTCAGCCGTGCCCGGAATTCCCGGTAATAGGCGCAGAACTGCGTATAGCCGTAGGCCTGCTCCCCGTGGGCATCGCGGTACTCCTCCCAGAGGAGCTGCAGCGTCATGCCCTTGCGCTTCATCTCCTGGTGGATGGCGGCCGTGTCCGGGGTTACATAGCGGCCCGCCGATGCGGGCGGTGGCGGCGGAGAGAGAATTCCGGCCAAAGCCGCGTCGTCCATGGCCAGCAGCTCGGATGCGGTCTTGCCAGAGGAGCGCAAGCGCTTCACCGTCTGACAGATGGCCCCCCAGAGAGACCCGGGTGGCCCGGGCGATCTGGCGCTGGCTCAAGGCCAGCCCATGGAGACGAACAATCTCACGAATCTTCGACATGGTCATTCTCGGTGTGGGCATGACAGGGCTCCCAAAAGGCCCTGAGCATGCGCGGTGGACTCCGGAATTGACCAGCCTGGACGCGGGATTGCGCCATCATGAACGCCGATTTCGGTTCTGGTGCCCTAGGCGTTCAGGATCGTCCGAAACGGGTGTTCACGATCGTCCGTAATCCGTGTTCATGATCGTTCGAAATGGGTGTTCACGATGGTGTGAAAAACGCAATCCGGCAACCCCGCTCAGACTCAGCGGTTCCATTCGTCCCTCAAGCTACGCAGCATCACGCGACTATCTGGACTATGGAGTCCGCGACCAGTCCCGACAAACGACAGCAATGAACGCTACGCACTTGCTTGTGGATACGCAAAAAGCGGCGCCAGAACCACGACCGGCCGTCCATGCCGAGCAATGATCGTCTGCTGACCGTGCTGCGCGGCAGTAAGCAGGCCATTGGCCGCATGCGTCTTTCGCAACGGCCTTTGCGCCACCTAGCCAAAGCGCATGAGGTCCATACCAAGCAAGAGGCGCCAGTGGCACAATCGTGCCCGGGCAATCCGGACCGGTAGAGCGGATTGGCTTGCCAACAGCTTCGATGCGCTGGACAATTTCCGGCTGGCGCGCCAGAGGTCCGCACAGCACACGTTCTGTGCGCCAATTCGAGGAGACAGCATGAGCGAACATGGCCTGCATACCGAACCTCCCCACGAGGAGGCGCTGCACGCACTGACCCTCGGGCATGGCCGACACCATGGTCTTGGCCAGTGGGTCGCCATTTTTACTGCAATCCTGGCCACGATGGGCGCCATCGTCGGTTACCAGGGTACCCGCCTCATGCATGAGGTGCTCCTGCGTAAAAATGAAGCAGTCTTGCAACAAACCATGGCCACGGACCAATGGAACTACTACCAGGCCGTGAGCACGAAGGCCCATCTGATGGAACTGGCCCGGGATCTGGTCCCCAGAAAGGCCCTCTCCTTTCAGCAAAAGATCGCGAAATACCGGGCACAGAAAAAGGCGATCAGGGCTCGCGCCGAAAGCCTCGAGGCCCACGCTGCGAAAGCCAACCGCGAATCGGCCCGGCTCGATAGACCTTATACCGCCATGGCCATGAGCCTTATCTTTTTGCAGATGGCCATTTCGCTTGCCTCCATCACCGCGCTGACCGGCCGGAAATGGCTCTTTGTGGTCGCGGGCCTGGCCGCCCTCTTGGGTGTGGGTGTCTCAGGCTACGCGCTCTGGCTGGCGTGAAGGACCCCCTATCCGCCGCAACGGCGCCAGGATAGCGCCATTGCGATGAAAACCCGCCCGTATGGTGTCAAGACGACCGCAGGCACGCAGTGGGACTGGAGGAGTACGGCGCACTATTGAGGCCTTTTACCGCAAACGTGCCGACATATGTCGAGAAAGTCCCTGCCGCCGGCATGCCCCCGAGACCAGGGACTCGACCACTACCGGCTCCGGATCCTGTGGGCAGACCAGGCCATGAGGATACAAGGGCATAAGAATCTGCTAACATAGTATAGACAGGCGGGACGGAACCAACCTCTGGCGCGCCTGTCTCTGGGAGGGGTGTGTCGCGGAAATCCGCGCATCAAGGATCGAGGCCTGCAATAAATCGTGTCGCAAAGCGGCATGATGGCCACCGAAAAGATCCGCGCCCCATTCATCCGGCAGACAAGAGAGGAGGTCTCATCTTGGCCCACCAACACAGAAATATCCTGCATGTGCTGACCCGATTGCGAGTCCGAACCTGGGTGGTGACGATAGGCTGCGCTGGCCTCGTCATAGGGGGTATTGCCACGGAACACCATACGCCCCCCGCGACCCCGGCTGTCGTTGGCATGGCAGTAGTCCGCCCCGCAGGCAACAATCTGGAAGACACAGGACTGCTGTCGGCACAGACGGCCCACTCTGTACCAGGCAATGGCCTCTATCAGGCCACCCTTGATTTTCCCAGACTCACCACTTAAAGTACCGTGCCTTCGCGATCAGGCGACCCATCACGTGATCGCGGCGGCTCGTCCTTATGCGTAGTCCCCATCGTCTAGAGGCCTAGGACATCGCCCTTTCACGGCGGTAACAGGGGTTCGAATCCCCTTGGGGACGCCAGTACGCGCACGCACTTGCCGACACCTTCATCACCTTGAAGCCAAACAGGTCCATCCGGCACGCCATCCTCTTAACACCACGACATCAGCCAGGGCATACCGCAGATTGGCCGTCCACGACCGAACGAAATCCGGCATCAGTCTCAGGTGATCAAAAAAGAGCCCGGACACCTTTACCCGGAGGCTCGGCAGGCACAGCGCCAAACCATGACGCAGATGAGAGTCTTAAAACCCGATGAGCCTTTCATGGGACATGCGCCGCCGGTGACCATTCAAGCGCGCCTTGCCCTGCCTGGTCAGGTCGCCCCAAACGATAGAGCAATGTCTCTGCGACGCCTCTGGAGGACGGCGGCAGGCCGGCCGGTCGCATGAGGCCGGATTCCTGACAGACGCCACCGTGCCGCCCGCCACGGCCCTCTGCACGCCAGGAGCGCCCTCTATTGCTGCACTGACCGTCCCGGACACAGTGAAACACAAAACACTCCACGGCCATAAAACCCCGCCTTGCACACGAACCCCTGCCCTACCCAAGACGTTGCCTGCGCAAGCCGCTATGGCCATCACACGCCACAGCGTTCGCGCACCGGCCGCGCCAACCGCTGCAGCGCCGTTGCGAGCGCGCCGTCATCGCCCACATTGCCGGGAAAGATGACCACCGGCAATCCGGGATACCGTGGATGATCCGCAGGGCAGCGCACCACCGAACAGCCTGGCAGGATCTGACCCAGGACCCGCGCCGTGCGCAAAGCCAGACCGTGCGCAAGCACGTCGTTGGACGTTATGCCGCCCTTGCTGATCAAAAAGGCGATGTCGGTCGGCAGAGACCGCACCACATCCATAAGGAACGCCGAAACACTCTGCCCGAAAGCCAGTCTCCGGGCTTCGCTTGTAAAGCGACGCTCCGCGCGGCTGGTAAAGACGACGGCCGTCAACCCGTCGGCGTGCGCTGCTGCGATGCGCGCACACACCGCGCCCAACATCGTGGCAGCGTCATCGGGCAGACGCGCCACGTCGATTTCGACTGGCACCGTACCGGGCTCTTGCAACAGACGCTCGAGCTGACGGGTCGTCTTGCCCACATGCGAGCCGACCACCACAACGCCTGCGTATGCCCCACGCCGGTACCGGCCCATATCCTCGGCCGCAACCGGTTGCGGCGGCAACGCGGCCAGCGCACTGACAATACCGGCGGCGGCGCGACACAAAAACCGCTTTCCCTGCCGTGTTGCCGCCTTCAGATCCGCAGCAAAGGCAGACAGATCGGCCTGTGACTCGGCGTCGACTACGCAGGCCACGTTGCTCTTTAGCGCAAGCAGGCGTTCGCAGCAGCCGCTGCGCACATCGCCGAGAAAAAACCGTTCGACTTCGCTTGCCCGAATCCGTCCACCGGTCTTCTCTTCAATGTAGTCCGGCAGAAACGCATGCCGGTACGAAAACACCGAGTCGCGCGCAAATTCTGTCTCGTTGACCGGCACGGGCCGGCCATCCGTAAGCAGATAATGCACGCCATCGCGCGTGATCCGCCCGCCCTCGATGAAGGCCGGGATCAGAAAATGGGCATCAAACGGCCCGAGTTCTTCTGCGATCACGTCAGTCTCGGCCGGATAGTGACCGCGCAGCGTGGAATCGGAACGGCTGATCACGATGGGCTCGATCACGCGACCGGCGCAAGCACTGTCGGCGAGCGCCTGCTTCAGATTGCGGCAGACCCCGCGCGTGACCTCGACTGCGCGTCTTGCGTCGACGCCCCGCGTGTTGGTCAACACGAAAAAAAGCGGCGCCTCATCCGCCAGCGCTTCGCGCAGCGTGGCTACGTCCCAACGCGTGAGCAGCAGACAGCCATGCACCGTCTGTGAACCCGTCGGGTCGTCATCGAATACCACGAGTTTCGTTTCCATCCTTCACACCTGCCTGATCGCGGCTTTGTGATGATCACCGGTCTGTCGCTGTGACGGACAGGGCTTGCATTCACCGGTCCAGAAGTCTCCGCGCACGTTCCACGATCGCCTCGGCATCGACACCGTTCAAACTCATGAGCTCACCTGGTGTCGCCACCGTCTCTCCGCGTCTCCAGCACAAAACATCGCGCCGTACGGTGCTGCGCAAAAGCACGGGCTCCAGAATGGCGCCGGGGCCGCCGCTCAAGGCCAAGAGGGCATCACCACCAAAGAGCTGCGCGAACCGGTCATCACCCATGAATTCGCCATCGGGTTCGCTCACCGTATCCCAGCTCACATCCTGCGCACGGTACAGCCGGCGGGGATTGACGATACTGACGATGCGCGTGCGCACGCCGGTCCGCTCCAGGACATCACGTGCCGCAAACACAGGCAGCAGGATCATGTCACCTGTCACCGCCATGACAACGAGGGGGCCTGCGTCAGACGCGGTCTCATAAAGGGCGAGAGCACCTTCGCCGATCGCATCGTGGGCCTGCGCCAGGGTCGTGCGCACCGGCAGCGGTGTCTTCGAAGCGAAAATGGCGATAGTCTTGTTGTGTGTGCCAAGCGCCCAGGCGTAGGCCGCCTGGATCAGGTTGGCATCGCAGGGAAACAGCGGATAATGATTGCCGCTGCGTACCATCGCCGCACAGTAGGATTCGATCTCCGGCCGCTGGTGCGTCCAGCCGTTGCGGCCCTGTTCCAGTGCGCCGGCCGTGAACATCACGATCTGGGAGGGCGTCCGGCGGCGCAGTTCGGCCATCGCCTGCCCCACGGTCTGCACAATCGGCCAGCCATTGATGGCAAAGCTTTCGTAGGACAGCCACAGGGAGCGCCCTCCAAAAAGTGCAAGCCCGGCACTCAATCCGGCGCAGGCATCCTCGTTTAGCGGTTCGTACACCTGGCCCTGGGACGACTGGTTGTACAGGGCATCGGCGGTCGGGTGGCGCACCTTCAGCGCTTCATTGATGTTCTTCATCGCCGAGGCTTCGTTGCCGTCGGCGTTGCTGACGATGAACCGCCGGTCCCTCTGGCCGACGGCCGCGACCAGCGCCCCGAACGCGGTAGCCGGTATCTGGCTCTCGCCCGGGGGGAAGTCCTGTAACGGCAAAGTCCCGAGATCCGCAAGTGCCCGCTCGTGCTCGGTTACGACGACTTGGCTCGCCGGTCCGCCGCCTGCGCGCGACAGATTGGCGCGCACGATCTGCCAGGCATCCCGCGACAAGGCGCGACGCTTGAGCCCCTGCACGATGTGTTCGGCCTCCAGAGAGTCCCCCGGATACAGGTTGTGCGCCTTGGCGCCGAGCGCATGCACGCCTGCGCCCTTTAGCTGCTTGATGACGACTGCCGTGCGCCGGCCGCCCAGCGCCTGCGCGCCGGCACGGCGGATTGCCTCCAGGACCGCGCCCTGGAAAGCCAGCCGCTGCGCCTGCGCAAAGCGCGTGCTGTCGACATACGCGCCTTCCTGGCGGCTGTCGTCGAACACCTTCGCGTCGACCAGGATCACATCGTCAAACCCGTGTACCCGCCAGTAGGCGACCATATCGTCGTTGGACAGCAGCGACACCATGGAGTGGTGCTCCTGGCTGTAGCCGTTCCAGACGAGTACCGGCAGGAAATTGGTCACATCGGGAAAGGCGGTCTTGAAATGCAGAAAGGCCGACATAATGTAGGGCTCGCCGAGTCCGCCGTCTCCGATCGTCACCGGAAACAGGGTGCCGGGGTTTAGCAAGGCGCCCGCCAGGGCGAAGTGCTGCCCCTGCCCCAGAGGACCGGCTGGCGCCAGCAAGCCCGGGATGGCACCCGACAGATGGCCAAGCAGCCCGTGGCGTTCGCGGAAACGCGCACACAGATCGGTCACGGTGTGAATACCCATGGCCTCCAGGGATCCATCGAGGAACATCGCGCTGTAAAACCCCGGCGCATGGTGTCCGACCTCGGTCACGATGTGCTTGTGTCCGAGCATCAAAAGTGCCGCATGGGCCTCGGCCGAAGAGGCATAGCCGCCCGGATGTCCGGATGCCTTGCTTGCACAGATCTGCAGCGTCAGATAGCGCAGCGCATCGGCAGCAAGCAGCGTCTGGAACACCGCCGCCGGATCCGCGGGATCGATCGTGGCCCGGGCGCCAGCAGCCAGGACGGGTGCTGGCGCCAACCGGTCTGACCCGGACCAGGATTCTCCAAAATACCGGATGCCGTCGCGGAAATCGCCCGCAGTAGCACAGGATTCGGTGATCGCACTCATGATAGGTTCCTCGTCTGAGACTCTTGCGTGCACCTTAGTGGATCACGTATATTTTCACAATACGCAACCGATTTCACGATACGAAATATGCCGACCAAAAATATCTCGATTCAGGTCATAGATCGCCTGACGGCCCTGCTGGGTGTGCTCGCGCGCAACCGGGATCCGGTCAGCCTGAAGGTTCTGGCGGCCGATACGGGGCTGCATCCCTCGACGGCGTTTCGCATCCTCGCCTCTGCCGTCGAAAACGGCTTGGTGGCACGCGAAGGGCCCCATTACCGCCTGGGCATCCGCCTGCTGCAACTGGGCAGCCGCGTGGCGTCCCACCAGGATCTGCGCCGCGAAGCGCGGCCCTTCATGGAATCCTTGCGCAACCAGATTGGCGAGACGGTCAATCTCACCGTGCGCGAGGGCGACGAGGTCGTGTATCTCGAGCGCGCGCTGCCGGAACGCATGATGCGCGTCGAGCAACGCATAGGCAGCCGCGCGCCCTTGCACGTGACCGCCGTCGGCAAGCTCATGCTGGGCGAAGGCGGCGAAGTGGCCTGCCGCGAATATGCGCAACGCACCGGCCTGCCGGGCTATACGCGCTACAGCTTTACCGACACAGACCAACTGGCGCAGCATGTCTTGAGTTGTGTCCGTGCGGGATTTGCCTACGATGATGAAGAGGCCGAGGCCGGCGTGGGCTGCATTGGCGTGCTGATCCATGACGATGCTGGACAGATCGTCGCCGGTCTGTCGATTTCCGCACCGATCGAGCGCCGCCGTGACGAGTGGGTGCCTCTCTTGCAGGACACCGCCCGACGCCTGACCAGACAACTTACGGGCGGACAGCAACACCCGTTGGACCATCCCGGAGTACGATAGGCGACAGGCACGCGCAGACCGGGAATTGCCTTCTCCTGCGCCGAGCCACCGACTGCGACCACAAGGACGCCGCATTCCATGAAACCATCTGCCCTGTCCACCGAGCCCCCGGCGTCGGCGCATGAGGCCCCATTCCGTCTGGATTGGTCGGCCAAGCTCATGTTGCTCGCCATTCTGTCGTCCATTTTCTTTGCGGCGATGGATCAGACGGTCGTCTCCACTGCGCTGCCGACGATCGCCCGCGACCTGCACGGACTGCAAGACTTGCCCTGGGTGGTGACAGCCTATCTCCTGACTTCCACAGTCTGCCTGCCAATCTACGGCAAACTCGGCGATCTGGTCGGTCGCAAGCCGCTTTTACAGATCGCCATCCTGTTGTTCCTGATCGGCTCGGCGCTTGCCGGTCTTGCGCAGAACATGATCGAGCTCATCGTTTTGCGCGCGCTGCAGGGAATCGGGGGCGGCGGACTCCTGGTGACAGCGCTCGCCTCGATCTCGGATTTCATTCCCATCACCCAGCGTGGCCGCTATCAGGGTCTTGTCGGCGGTGCGTTCGGGTTGGCCACCCTCCTTGGCCCTCTTCTGGGCGGATTCATCGTCGAACATCTGAGCTGGCGGTGGATTTTCTACATAAACGTGCCGATCGGTATTGTGGCGTTCACCATAGTGGCATGGGCCTTCCCGCGCCCGGTGCGCCAGGCACGGGTGCACATCGATGTAACCGGCATGATCCTGCTGACCGCAAGCCTCAGCATCCTGGTGCTGTTTGCAAGCCTTTCCGGACCCGTTCTCCCGTGGAGCTCGCCCCTGCCCTGGGTGCTGCTGGCAACGGCGCTTGTCCTGATGCTTGCGTTCCTGCAGACGGAGCGGCGACACCGGGAACCAGTGCTGCCCTTGTCTTTTTTCCGCCTGCGCACGTTCGCCTTCAGCGCCGCAATTGCCTTCTTTGTCGGCGGCGCCATGCTCGGCTCGATCAGCTTCTTGCCGCTCTACCTGCAGGTGGTGCGGGGCTTTACGCCCACCCGTTCCGGCCTGGAACTGCTGTTTTTGCTTGTCGGCATGCTCATCATGTCCGTCACAAGCGGCCGGCACATCAGCCGCACCCAGCGCTACCGGATGTTCCCGATCGCGGGCGCAAGCCTCATCACCGCCGCCCTCTACCTCTTTTCGCGTCTGACTGTCGACACACCGCTTTGGTATATAGACGGGGCGCTCATTCTCCTTGGCATCGGTCTTGGCATGACCATGCAGGTGCTCGTCCTCTCCGCGCAGATCACCGTCGCCCACCGCCACCTTGGTGTGGCCACAGCCACCGTGTCACTCTTCCGGTCCATGGGTGGCACCCTGGGTGTGGCGACCTTTGGCGGCATCCTCGCCGGCTTCCTGCGCAGCATCCCCCGCGCCGATCCCGCAGCCGCCCGGGCACTCATCGTCCAGGGCTTGCGGATGGACTTCGGCATTGCCGTGATTTTTGGACTCGCCGCCTTCACGGGCACGTGGTTTCTGGAGGAGATGCATATCCTCGTCGAACGCCGCAAGCATCTCTGAGGGGCCATCTGAGCCGACCCCCCGGACGGAGACCGGCCGGCGATCTCAATTGATACCCGGTCATGCGCATGAGCCATGGCGTCGCAGCACCGCCGTGTGGGGTTACCCCGCCAAACATCATCGCACGCAGGCACCATAGCGATCCTTCCAGCGCGCTGCCACCGAACTTGCGCTATTCCAGGATGCCTCCTTTCCTAAAGCGTGAGTGCTCCGGCAGCCGCCAGCTCTCGCAGTCTACTGATTGCCGACACCGCACGGGGCCAGCCTGCGTAAAAGGCCAGATGCGTAACGGCTTCGATCAGCTCTTGCGGCGTGACGCCGTTTTCCAGGGCGCGCGGAAAGTGAAACGCCATTTGCTCGGTCGCACCCATCGCCACCAAGGCCGCACAGGTGACGAGGCTGCGGTCGCGTTTGGACAAGGATGGCCGCTCCCAGATGTCCCCGAACAAAACATCCTCTGTGATCCCGGCAAGCTTGGGGGCGATGTCGGCAAAAGACTGGCGCCCCCCATTGTGGGGCTCTTGCTCTGTGCTCATGTCGTGTTCCTCATTTTTATGTCCAACACTACGCGCATAATACGTTTGCAAAATGATAGACACATCGATACGCGATTATGATAGCCATTCGACGACGATCAACTGAAACGGCCTTTTGGCCCTTTCTGCGGCGACGCAGGAGAGACACCTTGCTTGAGCAACCAAACAGCCGGGAATCAATATCAGCGCCAAGCCACCGATTGCGCGCCCTGGAGACCCGACTGGATATGCAGCCTCTCAACCGCACCACCTGCGGCATAGCACCTACCAAGACCAGTTGAAGCGCTACAGAAAAGCGTGGCTCCCCGCCTTCGGAAGACTACCGCGCAACCGGAGCGCTCTGCGCCAGGCTCCCCCGGTTGGACTTGTCCGCCTCACCGCCGCGAGCCGGCGGCACAATCCCGTCTCTGGCACAGACCCGCGCCAGTCCCCCAACAGTACCACCGAGGCGCCCAATCGGCATCCGCATGGACTGACCATACCCCCTCGTCGCGCCGCGCTTCGACGCGGGGGTACATCGGATGCAAGCCGCGACACGAATTGCGCGCCGCACCTAGTGGGCCCATAGGCGCATGGTTGTGGCCACGGCAGACGCCTGCATCAATCTGCCGCGACCCGGCAAGAGTCTGCTTGCTTACAAGTTTGAAAGAAACGACCGGACGGTCCGCGCTTCCCTGCGAGACCTGCGAATCTTCATCTTGAATTCTTCCGCGCGCCTGGTCGTCCTTGGGCCGGCGTGGGTCCGGCCTGTTTGCCCAAAGACCAGGCTATCGAACACGTCGCGGCAAGAACCCTGTGGCGCATGCCGACGAATTGGCCTTGGGGTTTCCTGGGCTATCACCTGCACTATGCCCATAGCCGTCAGTCTGCACACACAGGCCCCGATCATCGAGGCGCTGCGCGGTCGGCCCCGATGGCGGCCGCAGGGAATGCCGGAAGGACACGCCGACCGGCCGGAAATGATCCTCGCCGATACACCCATGGGCGCTGACGGGGACCCGGGCTTTCCACAGCGTTTTGACAGGGCAGGCGGCAGGAATCCTGCACGCGCTGTCGCGCGCAATCGAAGCCCGCGCCCCAAAGCCCTCCGGATTCCCGCGGCGCGCGCCCGTTTTTTCTGCTTCCGTCCCGTCGCGCAGCCCGCGGACGCGCCGCTACCGGGCCTCCTGGACTCTTGCGTTTTTCCATATTGCCATTTATGTTAGCATTAGTTGCATTAATGATTGGCACTGGAGGCATGATGTTTTTTTAGGTTCACCGCAGAGGAGGATCTTCCATGAAAACAAAACGTGTTGTTGCGCTACTGGCAGCGGCCATGATGGCGTCACCGGCGGCGATGGCCCTGCCCATCATGATCGAGGGCGCAGGCGGCGGGGGCCTGAATCCCTGGGCCCTCATTGCACACGCAAGCAAGAAGCAGGCGGTTACGCCCGCAGTATTTGGAATCTACGCGACGACGCCGAACTACGATCTCTACAGCGCAGGCGTCAATCTTTCCATTTCCCACTACGCGGAAGTCTATTACACGCATCAGTACATGGGTCTCCCGCAGGCCTTGACGACCACCCTGAACGCGGGGGCCGGCAGCATCCTGCCCGCCAATGTCGCCAACACAAACAGCATCGAGCAGGACATCATCGGCGGCAAGGTACAGGTCTATGGGGGCAGCGGTCTCGTCCCTGCGGTGGCCGTGGGTATGAACTACCACCTCACCTCCGAGCCGATCCCGCTGTCTCTGGGCGCGCACGCCAACGGCGCCGATTTCTATGTGACGGGAACCGGCGTCTATCCGGTGTTTGGCAGCCACCTCATCCTCGATGGCGACATCTACATCACGCGCGCCAATTATCTGGGCCTGCTCGGTCAGGGCGGCGTCGGACATCGCAGCTATACGGCGCAAGGGGGCGCCAGCGTGGGCTATTTCGTCACCAAGGACGTGGTGGTCGGCGCCGAGTGGCGCAGCTTCCCGGGCGACAATCTGCTCGCCGCTCAATCCTACCTGCAGACGGCGCTGGCTGATCCGGGGGTCAATCTGAAGCAAAGCGACTGGTATGATGGCTTCATTGCCTACATGCCCAATCCGAAACTGTCGATCGTGGCCGCATTGCTTGATCTCGGCAACATGGCGAGCATCCCCGGCCACTCTGTCAATGCCAATCAAAACGGCTTCTATCTCAGCATGACCGCGGCATTCTGACCGCGCCGGCGCGCCGCAAGGCTTCTGGCCTGCCACAACCCCTCTCAACGAAGCCTGACTTGAACCCCACACCCCCAGTGGGGTTTTTTTTGCGCGTCACCAGACCCGCCCGGGCCGGTAAGAGGCGCGCAGAGAGTCTTTGCGAGAACCCGCCCCGCGAAAGGATCGTCTGCGGCATCACGCGCCGCGCGACACGGAGTATCCCCGAAAACAGAAAAGTATTCGCCCGGCGGGCGGCGCAGGGCAACCTCGGCGCGCCACCACCTGGCTTTCTGCTTTGAGACCACGTCTGAAGCCTGCACACCACGCGACTACAGACCAAGACCGCCCCGGTCTGTGAAGCCGCAGCCGCCCAACACCCTTCGGATGCGCAGGTCGCAGGCTTTTTTGGTGCGCACCCTGTTGCGACGGGGGCGGGGCGCCAGGACTTGCACCCGGCGCGCCAAAACCGCCAGCGCGTTCACATACACGACGATGCACGATGTGTCGCGCCGCTCGTCAAGAAAGCAAGACGGCCCAGACAGCGCGCAAGCCGGCCCCCGGCATCCTGCGCGGCGAAAACGGCGCGCGGCACCGCGGCGCCTGCAAGCCATCAGTCGGGGGCGCCACGCAGACCGGCAGGAGCGCCTCTGCCCGCGATCACCAAAACACGGTAAAATGGCGGGGAGATACCCTTAAGCGGATCCTTCGCAGCAAAAGATCCGCAAATCCCAACCTCCCTTGACCGAGGAATGGCACGGCATGCGGCAGTGGCTGACGAAGATCCAGAAGCAGTGGCGTATAGAACACGACAGGTGTCAGAGCTGCGGAATGCCGCTTATGTACGACAAGAACCGCTTACACACGGTCTACTGCAGTTACTGTCATGACGGCCGCGCATTTCGCCAAAGCCTCGATCTAAGGGGCATGCGCGAGAAGGTAAAAGGGCTCCTTCTCGACCGCAAGGCCCCCTCCTGGATACGCCTGTACATGTACTGGCGGCTTGCCACGCTGCGCCGCTGGCGCCGGGGATAGCGCCCCGTTCCGGAGCGCCGTTCTCACCAGACCGTTCTGCGCCGCACGATAGTCAGGCCGATCGGCGCAAGCGCAAGCCCGGCCAGTTTCAGATGCTGGATCGCAAACGGAATGCCTATGATCGTCAGGGCGTCGGCCAGCGCGGCGATCACATGCCCGAGCGCAAGCCAAAGCCCTGCAAAAAGGAACCAGATCACATTGCCCAGAAGGCCGAGCGGGCCCGTGCCGATATCCTGATGCCCCGACAGGCTCGCGCGGCTCACCGCCTCTTTGCCGAACGGAAAGAAGGTAAAGCGCCCGATCACGAAACACGCCCGCGCCCACGGAATGCCAACGACGGAGACAAGCGCGAGGATGCCCGCAATCCACCAGGCAAGGCCCATTATGCCGCCCCCCAGCACAAACCACAGAAAATTGCCGATGCGTGTCAGCATGACCGTCAACGTCCGCCGGCTGTCTGGCCGAAGAGGTGCTTGCGCGCCAGATCGTCGAGCCCCGGGCGCGGATTGAC
>JAJYHH010000105.1 GCA_021784845.1 Pseudomonadota bacterium | reverse complement strand
ACGGCAAGATCATAGGTGTCCGTGCCGTAGTCGTGACCGCATTTTAAGAGCATCCTGTGCGACGAAGAACGCAGGGCGCGCAGAACGGCGACATCGGTCAGGAATCCTGGGGCGGTCACCGTGCCTCACCTCAGCGTTCGGCCAGCGGCCGGGAATTGATGGCGGTCACCACGCGATCAAACGGGTCCTCGTCGCCCTCGTAGGTGCGCTCCGCTTCCAGGTCAGCGAGACAGGCGTCACGCTCGGCTCGGGCGGCTGTTCGCAGCCACGCTGCGACGTGATCCGCTCGCGGCGGCCATGTCGTCGCCTCCGCCAAAAATTGAGCCGCCATCTCGTCAATCGGCGTGGGCATTCTGGGCTCCTTATGTGTGATCGGGCATTGCGGCTTCGGGGATCACCCGTTTCGCCAGCCAGCGGTTTCCGTTGGCAAATCCCTGATAGGTGTTGCCCGTAAGCGGAGACTGGCCCACCGCAGTCAGCGGCATTAGGGTTTCGACGATCTTGCAAAATTGCGGGAAATCCACCTCGAACTTCTCCAGGCAGGCGCTGTCCAGATCGGCCGTCTCGTCGTCTTCAGGAATGCCACACAGGTGGCGAACAAGTTCCTCGTAATCCCAGATGCTCATGGCCTGCGGGCCTCCTCTTCACTTCCAGCGGCCTCGGCCGCATCCATCTCATTGACACCATCCTATAACCGCTATATCGTGGTTGTCAACAACTGCTATATGGCGATTATGAAAAAGCCAGGCCCTCCCAAGGAATATCCCGAAACCATGTTGGTGCAGTTGCCCGAAGGGGCGAAGGCCAAGGTGCGCGAGGTGCTGGAGAACGGCGAAACCCTCAGCCGTTTCGCGCGGGACGCCATCCTGGAGCGGGCCGCAAAACGCGCCAAACGGCGCACAAAGGGCCGCGCACATGGATCTTGAGAAATCTCAAGCGCACCCCCTCACGACAAGTGAGATAGACCCGGGCGCCCCCTGGCTCACCAGGAAGGAGAAGTACGGCGAGCGCGGCCATGCCGGCAGCTACACCAGGGCGCCGCGAGACGACATCGGCCTCCGCGCCCTGGTGCTGGTGGTCGAACTGCACCGCGCGGGCGTGCTGTCCGAGTCCCGGTGTCTGCGGGCGCTCGGCATCACCCGGCGCCAACTCCGGGCGCTGTGCGACCGCGTGGCGGCCGGCGGCGAGGTGGCGGCCGAGATGCTGTTCCCCAACGCGGCACCCAGATCGGACGCCGACGAATTCAAAGTCGCATAGGGGGTTTTAACAGTCCGCTTGAAATATGATTGAACCTATGTAAATCTGTCCATTATGGATAGATTTGTTGGCATAGGCGAGGCTGCGGCGGCGCTGGGGGTGTCGGTTCCGACCCTGCGACGCTGGGAGGCTTGCGGCAAGATTGCCGCCGATCATACGCCGGGCGGGCATCGTCGCTACGACCTGGCGAAGTTGCGGCCGGAGTTGTTCCGCGCCGCGTCGGAAGTGGATCGGACCACCATCGCCTATGCCCGCGTCTCCAGCCACGACCAGAAGGACGACCTCGAGCGGCAGAAGCAGGTGCTGGAACTGTACTGCGCCCGGCAGGGCTGGACCTTCGAGGTGGTGGCCGACCTGGGGTCCGGCATGAATTACCACAAGAAGGGGCTGCGCAAGCTGCTGGGCGCGGTGATCGAGGGCCATGTCGGGCGGTTGGTCATCACCCACAAGGATCGGCTGCTGCGCTTCGGCGCGGAACTGGTTTTCGCCATCTGCGAGGCGAAGAACGTCGAAGTCGTCATCCTCAACCAGGGTGAGGACACCACCTTCGAGGAGGACCTTGCCAAGGACGTGCTGGAGATCATCACCGTGTTCTCGGCCCGTTTGTACGGCAGCCGTTCGCGCAAGAACCAGAAGTTGCTGGACGGCGTGCGCAAGGCGGTGGAGGATTCCGCCTCATGCTGATCGCCCACAAGATCGCGCTGGACCCGACAAACAGGCAGCGGACCTATTTTGCCCGCGCCGCCGGGACAGCGCGCTTCGCCTATAACTGGGCCTTGGGCGAATGGAAGCGGCAGGCGGCGGCCCGCAAGGACGATCCCAGCCTGCCCGGCCCCTCCGACGCGGGCTTGCGCCGCCAGTTGAACGGCCTCAAGCGCGAGCAATTCCCCTGGATGTTCGATGTGACCAAATGCGCGGCGCAGGAGGCGGTCATCGACCTGGGAACCGCCTTCCGCGCCTTCTTCGAGAAGCGGGGGCGTTATCCCCGATTCAAGAAGAAAGGCATCCATGACAGCTTTTGCGCCGCCAACGAAGCCGGGACATTCCGTTGCGACGGCCAGCGCATCAAGTTGCCGGTGATCGGCTGGGTGCGGATGCGTGAGGCGGTTCGCTTCTCCGGCAGGCTCAAGCGCGTCACCGTCAGCCGCGAGGCCGACCGCTGGCACGCCTCGGTGATGGTGGAGACCGACGACATCAAGGCCGTGGCGCAGCCGGTGGCGACCGTTGGCGTCGATCTGGGCGTCACCACCCTGGCGACCTTGAGCGACGGGACGGAAGTGCCCGGCCCCAAGCCGCACACCGCCCTGCTGAAGCGCCTGCGCCGGGCCAGCCGGGCGTTGTCGCGCAAGCGGCGCGGATCGCGGAACGCCGAGAAGGCGCGGCGGCGTCTCGCCCGCCTCCATGCCAGGATCGGCCATATCCGCAAGGACGCCCTGCACAAGCTCACCACCGGCCTCGCCAGGACCTATCGTCGCATCGGCATCGAGGACCTGAACGTGCGCGGCATGGCGCGTAACCGGCGGCTGGCGCGGTCGATCATGGACGCTTCCTTCTTCGAGTTCCGGCGGCAACTGGACTACAAGGCGCGCTTCTACGGCGCGACGGTCGTAGTTGCCGACCGCTTCTTTCCTTCGAGCAAGACTTGCTCTTGCTGCGGTTCGGTCAAGGCCGAACTGGCGCTGTCGCAGCGAACTTACACTTGCGACGATTGTGGGTACGAGGCCGGGCGCGACCACAACGCCGCCCGCAATCTCGAACGACTGGCCGCGAGCTTCGCGGTGTCAGCCTGTGGAGAGGAACGCTCTGGCGCGGAGCGCAAGCCCCGCGTGAAACGGGCCTCTAAGAAGCAGGAACCGGACAGCAAAAATGCCGCGTAGCTTTAATCAGCTATGAGTAGTTTTGCGTAGGTTCTGGAGAGCGGTAACAGGGACATGGCCGATTCCATCGTCACTGCCGTCCAGTCTGACCTTGAGGCCCGTGCTGCTCGCGGCCTAGCGAAGTACGGCACCAACATGGACCGGACGGACCTGACCCGCCGCGACTGGC
>JAJYHH010000056.1 GCA_021784845.1 Pseudomonadota bacterium | reverse complement strand
CGCAGCCGGTGCGGGCGTGCTGGTGGTGCTGGCAGCGCCGGTGTTGGCGGCCTGCTTGTGGCAGCCGGCAAGAGCAAACACGACCAAGGATGCAAACAGAACTTTCTTCATTTCTTTTATCTCCGAGAATTTGGTGGTGGAGCCAAGCGCCCCCCGCCATTATATCCAATGCCGGGCTCGGTTGATGCAAGCTTTTTCTCAAAGTCCGGTGACCGCGCGATATGCGCACCACGGCAGCCGACGAAAACTGACATAATAGTGGTGGAGCCAAGCGCCCCCCGCCATTATATCCAATGCCGGGCTCGGTTGATGCAAGCTTTTTCTCAAAGTCCGGTGACCGCGCGATATGCGCACCACGGCAGCCGACGAAAACTGACACAATAAGCATTCACAGCAACAGAGGTTAGGCATGGCATTGGCAATACGGACAGACAACATGTACAGCGACGCCGTGGGTGATCAGGGCATATCCCCCACCCGTATGGACGCCCTCGCACCCCAACTGAAAGCCGTGCACACGCGCGTGGTCGACGACCTCGCCCAGGGCCTTGCCGGCACCTACGGCTGCCTGTCACTGTCGGCCACGATGCTCCCGGAACTGGAACGTATCCACGCAACCGCCGCCGCTATACGGGCGACCTGCCGGGATCTGGTCGTGGTGGGTATCGGCGGCTCGAGTCTGGGCACCAAGGCCATCTGGCACGCCCTGCACGGCCATCCGCCGGAAGGACCCCGGCTCCATTTCGTGGAGAATGTCGATCCGTATGATCTGAAACTGCTCCTTGCCCACCTGGTCCCGCAGGACACCGCGCTTCTTTGCATCAGCAAATCCGGCGGAACCCTCGAAACCGTGGTGCAATTTCTCGTGCTGCGCGACTGGCTTGCCGGACACCTGGGCGCCGATCGCGCCCGCCGGCAGCAATGGATCGTGACCGATCCGGAGCAGGGGTGGTTGCGCGCGCTCGCCCGCGAGGAAAACATTCCGTCGCTGGCAGTACCCCCTTCAGTGGGTGGACGCTACTCCGTGCTGTCGGCGGTCGGACTCCTGCCTCTGGCGGCAAGTGGCGTCGACATCGACGCCCTGCTGGCCGGCGGACGCGAACTGGCCCGCATCTGCCAGGACGGTCATTTTGATGCCAACCCGGCACTGGAGATGGCCGCGCTCTACTATCTGCTCGATGCCGAGCAGGGCAAGCGCATCTCGGTGATGATGCCCTATGTGAACCGCTTGCGCCTCTTTGTGGACTGGTATTGCCAGTTGTGGGCCGAATCTCTCGGGAAGACGCGCGCCGGCACGACGCCGGCAGGCAGTCTGCCGGTCCGGGCGATGGGCGCGGTCGATCAGCACAGCCAGCTGCAGATGTACCTGGAATCCCGCAACGACAAGATGTTCACCTTCATCGAGTTGACGCATTGGGAAGACGACGCGGTGATCCCGCTTGGTGCCGCCGATCGCGAGCAGTATCCGCATCTGCATCACAAGACCGTCGCCGACATCATCGATGCGGAGTTCCGGGCGACGCGGGAGGCGATTACCGAGGCGCGCCACCCCAGCCTGACGATCGAGATCCCGGCCGTGAACGCCTTCGTTCTGGGTTCACTGATCGAACTCTATCAGCGCGTGACCGTGTACACCGGGCTTCTCTACGGCATCAACCCCCTCGACCAGCCGTCCGTTGAAAAAGGCAAGCGCATCGCCATCCGCTACTTGCAGACACGCAAACGGCTGGCCGAGTTGAGCGATATCCGCCCCTAAGACCCGTTCAGGCCCTTAAATGCAGCCCTGGCCGGCCGGGCTGCGGTAGCGGTCGCGCAGATAGGGCAGCGTCCACGGCCGCAGCCGCTCGCGCGTGATGGGGTCCAGATGCCGGAAGGAACGGATCACGCGCCGGCACGAGGGTGTCCCGCAGGCACAGGAAAACCCGGTGAAGTCCTCTTCGTCAATGGCGCAGGAGTAATCCCACGTGATCTCTTCCCCGGCCCGGATAGGACGCAGGGCACAGAGCGCCAAGCCGTCGCGGAATCCCGCGTTGGGCTCACAGGAGTGATTCACATAGTCATCTGCCCCGCCCGAGGCCCCGATATAGAGGTCCTCCCCGATCTGCAGATGGTAGCTGTCGGCCTCCACCTGCTCCCGTCGCAAAAGCGGCCCCTGGAACACCACGAGCACGGTGTCTGCCGCGATGTCACACCGCGCAAACACGCCGCGCCCATGCTGATCACTGGCTTTTACATAGATCATCGGCCAACGCTCCTGCTACACTGCATCCATGCGCCCTTATCTCGACCTCATGCGCCACGTCCTCGACTGCGGTGCCGTCAAGAACGATCGCACGGGAACCGGCACGCGCAGCGTGTTCGGATATCAGATGCGTTTCGATCTCGCCGCGGGTTTTCCGCTGCTTACCACAAAAAAGCTCCATGTGCGCTCCATCATCCATGAGCTCCTCTGGTTCCTCAAGGGGGACACAAACGTCCGCTATCTCCACGACAATGGCGTGCACATATGGGACGAATGGGCGGACGCAGATGGCAACCTGGGGCCAATCTATGGCGCACAATGGCGTGCCTGGCCCGCAGCCGATGGCCGAACCATCGACCAGCTGGGACAGATCATCGACACCATCCGCAAGGACCCGGATTCGCGCCGGCTCGTGGTCTCGGCCTGGAATGTCGGGTCACTCCCGGCGATGCACCTTGCGCCTTGTCATGCACTCTTTCAATTTTACGTGGCGCAAGGCCGCCTGTCATGCCAGCTTTACCAGCGCAGCGCCGACATTTTCCTCGGGGTGCCGTTCAATATCGCATCCTACGCGCTTCTGACTCACATGGTCGCCCATGTCACGGGTCTCATTCCCGGCGAATTCATCCACACGCTCGGCGACGCCCACCTCTACAGCAACCATCTCGACCAGGCCCGCCTGCAACTGACGCGCGCGCCGCGCCCCTTGCCGACCCTGAGCCTGAACCCGGCGGTCACCGACCTCTTTTCTTTTCGCTACGAGGATATCCGCCTGCTCGGCTATGATCCGCATCCGGCCATCAAGGCGCCGGTCGCGATATGAGTCTCTTCCTGATCGCAGCCGTCGCCCGCAACGGCGTCATCGGCGCGAACAACGCCTTGCCCTGGCGCCTTCCCGACGACCTCAAGCGCTTTCGCGCGCTGACCATGGGACACACCGTGGTGATGGGCCGGCGGACTTTCGAATCCCTTCCGGGGCCTTTGCCTGGACGCGACTGCGTCGTGCTGACGCGTGACCGCGCCGGCGTACCGGGGCCCGGTGTGCGATACATCCACACCCTGACGGAGATACTCGATCAGGCGCGCACCCGGGATGTCTTCATCGCCGGCGGCGCCAATCTCTACGAACAGACCATCGGGCTGGCTGACCGCCTTTATCTGACCATAGTCCACGCGGCCGTGGCGGGCGACGCCCATTTCCCGCCTTTTGCGGAGAACGCATGGGACGAGATTGCAGCCGAGCACCATGAAGCCGATGCCCGGCACATCCACGCCTTCACCATGCGAACGCTAGTGCACCGCTGAGCGGCCCATGAGAACCTTCGCTTCCTGACGCTGGCGCTCGTTGCCCTCTGCCACGATCTCATCGAGAATGGCGCGCGCCCCTTCGGCGTCACCCATTTCGATATAGGCATTGGCCAGATCGAGCTTGGTGTCGACCGCATCGGAGCCCCTGGCCGTGGTCACGGCGCCTTGGCTCTTCAGGACCACACCGTCCGCCTCTCCCCCGCCCGCATCCGGCAGGCTGAGATCCAGAACCGGTGCCTCGTCAAACGTCAGATCGGCGCCGCCCGCCGTCCCGAAATCGAGCTCGGGCATGCCTTGCGCGGCTGGTGCCTCATCGAACTGCAAGGCAAATTCCTGCCTGTTCCCCTTTACATCCTGTTCCGCCATGGTGGCGTCCCAGCTGAAATCGAGGCCTCCATCCGCTGCCGCCCCCTCGAGATCCAGATCCGCCCCGTCGCTGCCATTGCCCTGTGCCTGCGCGCTCTCGCCACCGAGAGAACCACCTGGCGTGAAATCGATCGTCGAAGAGCCCGCGCCGCCTGCCGTGAGGCCCGCTTCCGGTGCCGCATCCGCAACGCGTTTGTACGGAAATTCCGTCTCGCCCAATCCGCCTGAAAAATCCAGCACACTGTCGGTGTCCGCGCTTGCGCGCGAACCGGACGCAAGGCCCTCGCCTGCCGGGACCGGTGACGAGACCGCCTCCAGCTCACGCGCCACGGCCGCGAAATCGATGCGGTCGGCCGCCGGACTCTTGGCGCTTTGCACCGCGCCGCCGTCTGCGCGTGCGCCGCTCCTGAAGAGCGGATTCATCGGATCCAGCCGCTGGCCCATCTCCTCGACACGCTGCCAAAGGGCACCGCTGCCTCCGGTGGCCGCGTAGAGTTCCTCTGCCAGCACCTCGAAGGTCTTCAGGTCATGCCGCTGCAGGTAGATCTCCAGAAGCTTGACCTTGAGTTCGAGGCGACCACCATCCTTGGCGATGGCGTCTTTCAGGATCTCTTCGGCCTGTTCATCGCGCCCATAAGCCAGATACACATCCGCCTCGGCGATGGGATCGACCTCGTCGGTCTGCATGTTGCCGGCACCACCCTGGCTGAACTCGCTCAGGAAGGACGCCTCCGGGGTCTTGGCAAGGCTCGCCGTATCGGGCATCTGCCCTTCCGTGTGCAGCCCGCCACCCGAAAGGATGCTTTCCTCAAATTCATTCATCGACCGGCGGCGGCGATAGTAAAAGAGCCCGCCCACCACAAGCACTGCTCCCAGAGCCAGCAGCAGGGCGTAACGCTCCTCCTGCCAGAGCGTGGCCAAAAACGACGGATTGGCGGCCTGCATGGGCATGGGCGGCACGACAGGGGGCCGACGCAGGATGGGGCGCACCACGCGATGGATCATCGGCCTTGCGGGCGGATGCGCCGCCACCGCGGTACCGGCCCCGGGTTTCGTGACAAGGGCCGGATGGGTCAGGACACCTGACACCATATTGCTGTGCGGTTTCTTTAGTCTGGCACGCGCCTGTTGCTCAAGGGCCGCGAGCTCCCGATTGTCAAGCGCAATCAGGTGTTTGGTGGCCGCCAGCTCCTGGCGCAGCTGAGCCATGCGCGCAGTCAGCTGCTGGCCCTTGCCGCCCGGACCTGCGGCCTCCGCGGTGCCGGTGGCTAATGCTGGCAAAGGTGCTGACTCGATCTTCAGCAGACTGTTGGTCGTCGGCAGAATCTGGGCCGCGCGCAGCGCGCCCCCGATAGTGCCGTTACCGGTGCCCGTGGCCGCCGGCTGACGCGCCAGGCTTTGCTGGTATTGGCCCCAGGCCTGATCCTGTGCGGCCAGCCAGGATGTGGCCTTCGCGGCAGGAATCGCGTCGACTGCCTGCCGGGACGGGACGTGCAAAAGCGCGCCCGCCCGCAGCTCGTTGACGTTGTGGTGCATGAATGCGGCGGGATTGCGCCGCAGGAAGGCCTCCAGCGTCTGCGGGACCAGAGCGCCCGCCGGCGTATGGCGCGCAGCGATCACCCAGGCCGTTTCTCCGGCGCGCACGCGCACGGCAGTGGCTCCCCGCGCCGCCGGGATCGATGCCCGGGGCACCGATAGCGGCGTCGATGCCACGATCTGGCGAGCCGGAACCGGCGCGCGCAACGCGCGGCTCATGGACACAGGCTGGATGCCACTGACAGGATTCAGGAGCGCCGTGTATTCACGCAGCAGCGTGCCTTCTGGTCCCTTGATCTGCAACACGAACTGCAAAAATGGTGCGTTGATGACGTCGCGGCTTTCAAGCACCACCGCATAACGACCGTCGGCCTGACGATGGATGCGACAGATAACGGATTTCAGGACCCGGCTCTTATGCAGTCCAAGCTGGGCGAAGGCCGCCGACGAAGCCAGTTGCGCCGTCACGGTGCGCCGGTCACTGTTGTGGAAGCCCATCAGGCGCACATGCGCCTGCAGGGGCTGACCCAGATCCGATTCGACCGTCAACGGCCCCAAGCCGAGCGCCAGTGCCGCGGGCGCGTAACACAACGCCGTGACGCACACAGCCGTCCCGAATCCCGCCTGCCGCCATCCCTTTTTCGCCATCCGTCCTCTCCTGCGACCCCTCCCCGCGCAGCGAGGGCCGCCTGTATTACTAACTTCAAGAAAAGTCTTAAGTATTTACTCCCAATATAGACGACAAATCAGAGACTACAAATAATGCGTGATCAGATGCTCCGCAATCTGGATGCTGTTCAGTGCCGCGCCCTTGCGCAGATTGTCGGAAACCACCCACATATCGAGTCCGCGCGGATGGGAAATATCCTCGCGCACACGGCCGACGTAGACGGGATCCTGTCCCGCCGCCTCTGTCACCGCCGTGGGGTAGCCACCTGGCTTGCGCTCGTCGATCACCACCACGCCCGGCGCGCGCGCAAGCAACGCGAGTGCCTCGGTGGCTGTCAGTTTCCGCCGGGTCTCGATGTGCACTGCCTCTGAGTGGCCATACACCACGGGCACACGGGCTGTGGTCGGGTTCACCCGGATGGAGGGGTCCCCCATGATTTTCACGGTCTCCCACACCATCTTCATCTCTTCCTTGGTATAGCCGTTGTCCTGAAACACATCAATGTGCGGCAGAACATTGAAGGCGATGCGCTTGGGGTAGACATGCGCCGACGCCGGCTGCCCGGCCAGCACCGCCCGTGTCTGCTCCATCAGCTCATCGATCGCCTCCTTGCCGGTTCCCGATACCGACTGGTAGGTGCAGACATTGATGCGCTCGATACCGGCGGCATCATGCAGCGGCTTTAGGGCCACCAGCATCTGAATGGTCGAACAGTTCGGATTGGCAATGATGCCGCGCGTCGTATAGCGCGCGATATCGCCGGGATTGACCTCCGGCACCACCAGCGGGATATCGTCCTCGTAGCGGAAATGGGCGGTGTTGTCGATCACCACGCAGCCGGCGGCAGCCGCCTTGGGCGCGTACTGGGCGGAAATCTCGCCACCGGCCGAAAACAAACCGATCTGCGCCCGGCGGAAATCGAAAGTCGCCAGATCACCCACCGTAAGCTCCCGGTCCCCGCAACGCACCTTGGTGCCCGCCGAACGGCTGGAAGCCAGCGCATAAATCTCTCCGGCCGGAAACCGCCGCTCGGCCAGCATCGACAGCATGACTTCGCCCACCGCCCCGGTCGCACCCACCACCGCGACATCGTACGTCTTTGCCATATCCGAAACCGCCCTCATCACTGTGTGATCCGCAACTTTGCCACCACCGCGCGCCCCATCTCCTGCGTCGACACCGCCGCCGCATTCGCGCCACGGATGTCGGCGGTGCGCAGGCCGTCGTCGAGGACGGCGTGCACCGCCTGTTCGACCCGCGTCGCCCATTCCGGCGCCCGCAGGCTGTAGCGCAACATCATGGCCACCGACAGGATGGTCGCCAGCGGATTGGCCAATCCCCGCCCGGCGATGTCGGGTGCCGAACCGTGGATCGGCTCGTACAGGCCCCCGGTACCCTCATTCAGCGAAGCCGATGGCAGCATGCCGATCGAACCGGTCAGCATGGCCGCCTCGTCGGAGAGGATGTCGCCAAACAGGTTGGTGGTGACAATCACGTCAAACTGCCTGGGCGCGCGCACAAGCTGCATGGCGGCATTGTCCACATACATATGCGACAGCTGCACGTCGGGATAATCGGCAGCGACCCGCGTTGCCACCTCCCGCCACAATTCCGTCGCCTCAAGCACGTTGGCCTTGTCGATCGAACAGACGCGCCGCCCACGCAGCCTCGCAATCTCGAACGCGCGCCGCACGACCCGCTCGATTTCCGATTCGGCGTAAACCAGCGTATTGAATCCTTCCCGCTCGCCGCGCGCCGTCTTGCGGATGCCGCGGGGCTCCCCAAAATAGATCCCGCCCGTCAGTTCGCGCACGATCATGAGATCGAGGCCGGTGACGACGTCGGCGCGCAGGGTCGATGCCTGCGCCAGCTGCGGATACAGATAGGCCGGCCGCAGATTGGCAAAGACCTTCAGGGCCGAGCGCAGGCCAAGCAGGGCCTTTTCGGGGCGCACCGCAATGGGCAGCGGTTCCCATTTCGGACCGCCGACTGCACCCAGCAACACCGCGTCGGCCGCCTGCGCCAGCTCGACCGTGGCATCCGGCAGGGGCTGGCCGTGGACGTCGTAGGCCGCGCCCCCAATCAGTCCGTACTCCAGCTCGATGTCGAGCCCGTATTCTTTCTGCAGGCACTCCAGCACCGCCACCGCTTCCGTCACGACTTCGGGACCGATGCCGTCCCCCGGCAATACCGCAATCTTGTACATGCTCACTCCGCCGTAAAGAGCCACGGCGCCTCGATGCGCCGGCGCTCCTCGTATTGTTTGATGTCCGCCTCATACTGGAGAGTCCAGCCCACATCGTCGAGTCCGCGCAGAATGCATTCGCGCCGGAACGGGTCGATCTGGAAAGGGACACGCGTGCCATCCGGCAAAACCACGGCCTCGGACACAAGATCCACGGTCACGGCATAACCGGGAGTCGCTTCCACATCCCGAAACAGGCGGTCGACCACCGCATCCGGCACGATGATGGGCAGCAGACCGTTTTTCAGGCTGTTGTTAAAGAAGATGTCCGCGAAACTCGGGGCGATTATAGCCCGAATCCCGTACTCCAGCAGCGCCCAGGGCGCATGTTCCCGCGACGAACCGCAACCGAAGTTGGCCCGCGCCAGCAGAATCTGCGCCCCCTGGTAGCGCGGCTTGTTCAGCACGAATTCCGGATTGGGGCGGCGCTCGGCGTCGGTCCGCCCCTCGCCGGCATCGAGATAACGCCAGTTGTCGAACAAATTGGCGCCAAAACCCGCACGCCCGATCGCCTTCAGGTACTGCTTGGGGATGATGGCGTCGGTGTCGACATTCACCCGGTCAAGCGGCACCACCAGGGCGGTCAATTTTTCAAAAGCGTCCATGTATCTCCCCTACCAGCCGCGCACATCGACAAAATGGCCGGCCACCGCGGCCGCGGCTGCCATGGCGGGACTGACCAGATGGGTGCGGCCTCCCGCGCCCTGACGTCCCTCGAAATTGCGATTCGAGGTAGAGGCGCAGCGCTCGCCGGCCTCGAGGCGGTCGGCATTCATCGCCAGACACATGGAGCAGCCGGCATCACGCCATTCAAAACCTGCCTCCACAAACACCCGGTCAAGACCCTCGGCCTCGGCTGCCTTCTTCACCAGCCCCGAGCCTGGCACCACCAGGGCGCGCACACCGGTGGCGACCCGGCGGCCGCGCACCATATGCGCCGCCGCCCGCAGGTCTTCCAGGCGCGCATTGGTACATGACCCGATGAAAACCACGTCGATCGGGACATCGACCATCGGCGTACCCGGTTTCAGGTCCATGTAAGCGAGCGCCGCCACCATCCCCGCGCGCCGCGCCGCATCGGGCTCGGCGGCCGGATCGGGTACCCGTTCGGCCACGCCCACCACCATTTCCGGCGACGTGCCCCACGTCACCTGCGGCGACAGCGTCTGCGCATCGATCATGACCTCACGGGCAAAAACCGCGTCTTCGTCCGAATGGAGATCGCGCCAGGCGGCCACCGCCTGCTCCCACAGCGCCCCGCGTGGCGCAAACGGACGATTGGCGAGGTAGGCCACAGTCGTGTCGTCGACCCCCACAAGCCCCGCGCGCGCTCCGGCCTCGATGGCCATGTTGCACAAAGTCATGCGGCCCTCCATCGACAGCGCGCGCACGGCCGGGCCCGCGAATTCGATGGCATGGCCGGTGCCGCCGGCGGTGCCGATGCGGCCAATGACGGCCAGCGCAAGATCCTTGGCGGTCACCCCCTCGGGCACCCGGCCTTCGAGGCGTACCCGCATCGGTTTGGCGCGCTTTTGCAGCAGACACTGGGTGGCCAGAACCTGCTCGACCTCCGACGTGCCGATGCCATGGGCCAGCGCCCCGAAGGCGCCATGAGTCGAGGTATGGGAGTCGCCACAGACGATCGTCATGCCAGGCAGTGTCGCGCCCTGTTCCGGACCGACCACATGAACGATCCCCTGGCGCGGATCGTTCATGGCAAAAAGCGTCACCCCGAAATCCGCGCAGTTGCGGTCCAGGGTCTCGATCTGCACCCGCGACGTCGCATCGCGAATGCCAAGCGCGCGGTCCTTGGTCGGCACATTGTGATCGGCAACCGCAAGGTTCGCGTCGCGCCGCCACAGACGGCGCCCGGCCGCGCGCAGGCCCGCGAACGCCTGGGGACTTGTCACCTCGTGGACGAGATGCCGGTCGATATACAAAAGGCAGGTTCCATCCGGCAACTCACGCACCACGTGGCTGTCCCAGAGCTTGTCGTAGAGTGTTTTTCCCATCATGCCTTCCTCATGTGGCGGCCATGGTACCTGCGGACCTGTTCAAAGCCAATCTTTTCGGCAGCGCGCAACCCCGCGCATCTCGACAAGATCCCGGCTGCGGCCGACAATGAAATGGCAACAGATCGCTCGTCCTTTACGGTGGAGACCATGACGTACCTCGAACTGCTTAGACTCCTGGAAGAGCGCCTCGGCCGCCTGCATGTGCCTTTGCGCGCCAATGCCTCGACAGTCCACGAGCTCTTTGACGGCTGCGCCCTCCATCACGAACTCATGACGGCGCTGGTGCGCGCCGTCTACACCGGCAACCGCTGTCATCATGTGAAAGACCGTGTCACGCCCGACAAGACCCTGCAGGCCATCGGCCCCATCCGCACGGCCATCCTGAATGCCGACGACACCGACATCGACACCTATCGCTTCGTCGAGGCCTTTTTCGCTGAAGTCCAGAAGGGATTCGGGCAGCACCAACCCAAACCGCACCGGCGTCTGCCACAGGCGGGCGGGCAGATCATCGCCTTTCCGCGGCGACTGGCGGCCCGCCTGTGAGACGGTTGCGCCAAAACCACATCACGCCCACCATCAGGCAGGCTGCGCCGGCCACGGCGGCCGCCGCCAGAAACATGCCGCGCGGACCCCAGTCCGACCAGGCATAGCCGCTCCACAGGGCGCCGATGCCGGCACCAGCTCCGGCGGCACTCCCGTAAAGGGCCTGGGCGCGCGCCCGCGATCCCGGTCCCGCATAATGCCCGGCCAGCCGCACGGCGGCCGCGTGGTACAGGCCGAAGGTGAAGGCGTGCAGCAGCTGGGCTGTGATGACGAAACCGACATTCCGCGCACAGAGCGCAATCAGGATCCAGCGCACAAACGCAAGCGCCAGTGTCGCCGCAAACAGGGTCTGTTCACGAAAACGCGCAAACAGGCGGTCTGCCTGCCAAAACAGCAGTACCTCGCAGGCCACGGCAAACGCCCACAGCAGACCGATCTCAAGCGTGCCGTAGCCAAAACGTTCGAGATAGAGGGTATAGAACGTGTAATAAGGGCCGTAGCTTACCTGCATGAGGAAGCAGGCGAGCAAAAACACCACGAGGCCGGGCTTTAGGACCAGTGGCCGGGTCTCGTGAGCCGGGCCCTCGATGCGCGGCACGGCCAGCGTCGCAAGCCACAGCGCGCACAAAAGAACCGCCAGCACCGGCACGATGAGAGCCACCCCATGGTGACCGAGCACCGGACCGAGCGCCGCCACCATGACGATGAATCCGATCGACCCCCAAAGCCGCACGCGCCCGTAATGGGTGCCGTGCGCCGCCAGCGTACTGGCCTCGAGGGAGGGCAGTGTCGCATACCAGAAGAAACTAAAGCCCATCATCACCACCGCTTCAGCCGCAAAACCCTGCGCCCAGGGCGCGGTGGTGAAGATCGCGAAAGCCAGAAAGGCGGAGATGCGCACCACGGCCACGCGGTGGCCCGCGTGATCCACCAGGAAACCGCCCACATAGGGCGCCCCCACGCGCGCCAGGGCAAGCAGCGCCATCAACTGGCCAATCGCCTGTGCCCCGAAACCGCGCAGATGCAGATAGAGCGGCCAGTAGGGCACGAGCACGCCCATGGCGCTGAAATAGGCAAGATAAAAGAGCGATCGCGGCCAGTCGCGGATCAGGCCCCTCACGCCGGCCTCCACGCGGGCAGACGGCATCGCGCACCGGAGAGGGCCGGCTGGCCCCACGGGGAACGCGTCAGACGCAGAGATGGCACAACGGCGATGCCCGCAACCCGCTCAGCGATCGCTTTGATCCCCGTCCTCCCCGGGTCTGTGTCCCGGCACGACGGGCGTGGTGCGCACAACGTCAGCGTTCTGGGCGCGATCACGCAGAACATGATCCATCAGCACGAGTGCGAGCATCGCCTCGGCGATGGGTGTCGCGCGAATCCCCACGCACGGATCGTGGCGGCCGGTGGTTACCACCTCAACCGGCTGGCCGCTTGTGTCGATGCTGCGCCCGGGCACGCGGATACTGGCAGTCGGCTTGAAGGCGACATGCACCACGATATCCTGTCCAGACGAGATGCCGCCCAGAATCCCGCCGGCGTGGTTGCTCAGAAAACCTTCGGGGGTGATCTCGTCCCGATGCGCCGAGCCCCGCATGGGGACGCTTGCGAACCCGTCACCGATCTCCACGCCCTTGACCGCATTGATGCCCATCATGGCATGGGCGATGTCGGCATCGAGGCGGTCGAACACCGGCTCACCGAGCCCGACCGGCACGGGGCTTGCCGTGACCGTCACCCTGGCGCCCACCGAATCCCCCGCCCGGCGCAATTCGTCGACATAGGCCTCCCAGGACGGAACCAGGCTCGCATCCGGACAAAAAAACGGATTGCTGTTTACCGCCTCCCAGTCGACAGGACCCGAGACCTTGTGCGGACCGAGCTGGCTTAGATAGCCGCGCACCGTCATACCGAAATGATCGCGCAGATATTTCCGGGCGATCGCGCCGGCCGCCACCCGCACGGCCGTCTCCCGCGCCGATGAGCGGCCACCGCCCCGGTGATCACGCAGACCGTACTTCTGCTGGTAGGTGTAATCGGCGTGCCCCGGCCGGAAACGGCCGGCCAGATCCGTGTAATCCCGTGAGCGGGCATCGGTGTTTTCGATCAAAAGCGCAATCGGCGTGCCGGTGGTGCGACCCTCGAATACGCCCGAGAGAATGCGCACCTGATCTCCTTCGCGGCGCTGGGTGGTGTGCCGCGACAGGCCGGGCTTGCGGCGGTCGAGATCCGGCTGGATGTCGGCCTCGCTCAAGGCAAGCCCCGGCGGACAGCCGTCGACGACGCATCCTATGGCCGGACCATGGCTTTCGCCAAAACTCGTTACCGTAAAAAGCCGCCCGAAGATATTGCCTGCCATGATTTAGAATCCGTCGCGCTGAACCGTATTCAGCATGTCCAGCACATCGGCAAACGGAATCTGGCGGCGGTAACGCTCCAGGATGTCGGCAAATCCCAGGCTGCCTTCGCCAAAAACGTGACGGCCGCCCTGGATGTCTTCGAACAGGCCGACGAGAATCCTCTCAAGGGCCTCGAAAACGCCCACATAGGGACCGAGGTCGAATTCCTCGCCCTCGGTCTCGATGACAGAAAGCATGTCGCGCGTCTCGAAGATCGCCTGGTCGAGCAGATCCAGAAATTCGTCCGGGTTCGTGGGTGTATGCATAGGCGGGAAAGTCTACCTGCTGGCGTTGCGATAGCAAAGGCCCCCGGCTTGCGCTAGCATCCCCTCCATGGCTACGCAAGACATCCTCCCCGACCGTCCGCCGACCCTGCGGCTCGTGCCGATGCCGGCCGACACCAATGTCGCGGGCGACATTTTCGGCGGCTGGATACTCGCGCAGATAGACATCGCTGGAAGCGTCGTCGCCCATGTCCGCGCAGAAGGGCGGGTGACCACCGTGGCCGTCAATGCGGTGCAGTTCCATCAGCCCGTTCTGGTCGGTGATCTGGTCAGCTTCTATGCGGACGTGACGCGTGTCGGTCACACGTCGCTCACCGTCACCGTGGACGTCTTCGCCGAGCGCTTCCGTGAGCCGCATGCCCGCGAATGCGTGCGCGTGACCGGCGCCACCCTGACCTATGTGGCGATCGGCGCCGACCGGCGGCCGCGACCGGTACCTGTGGTCTGATCAGCCCGCGCGGGCAGCCGGCGCCTTGGCGCTGCGCTGGAACGTGAAGTCCCCGCCGTCTACGCCGACCTCGACGACATCGCCCGGACCAAAGCGTCCGCGCAGGATATCCTGGGCGAGCGGATTCTCCAGCAGCTGCTGGATGGCCCGCTTCAGGGGCCGCGCCCCATACACCGGATCGAAACCGATCTCCGCAAGCCGCGCCGCGGCCTCGTCGGTCAGCGCCAGATCCATGTCGCGGCTGCGCAGCCGCTCCGTCAGGTTGCCAAGCTGGATGCGGGCGATGCGCTCCACATCACTGCGGTTTAGCGGATGAAACACAACGATGTCATCCACGCGGTTGATGAATTCCGGGCGGAAGTGCTGCCCGACGATCTCCATGACCTCGCCTTTCATGCGTTCATAATTGGCCTCTCCGGCGAGTTCCTGAATCACCTGTGATCCAAGATTCGAGGTCATCACGATGATCGTGTTGCGAAAGTCCACCGTGCGCCCCTGGCCATCGGTCAGACGGCCGTCGTCTAAGACCTGCAGGAGGATATTGAAGACATCCGGGTGCGCCTTCTCCACCTCATCGAGCAAGATCACGGAATACGGGCGCCGGCGCACGGCCTCGGTCAGATAGCCGCCGGCCTCATAGCCGACGTAGCCCGGGGGCGCACCGATCAGCCGGGCCACGGAATGCTTCTCCATGAACTCCGACATGTCGATGCGCACCATGGCATCGTCGGCATCGAACAGAAAACCGGCCAGCGTCCGGCACAGCTCGGTCTTGCCGACGCCGGTGGGCCCAAGGAACAGGAAGGACCCGTTCGGACGGTTTGGATCCGAAAGACCGGCGCGGGAACGGCGGATGGCATTGGCGACCGCCCGCACCGCCTCGTCCTGGCCCACGACCCGCCGGTGGAGCTCATCTTCCATGCGCAACAGCTTTTCCCGCTCGCCTTCCATCATGCGCGAAACCGGGATTCCGGTCGCCCGCGACACCACTTCCGCGATCTCCTCCTCGCCTACCTCCTTGCGCAAAAGCTTCGTCGGCACCGGCTGGGCACGGGCGGCGAGCTGCCTTTCGAGTTCGGGGATACGCCCATACTGCAACTCCGACATGCGCGCAAGGTCGCCAGCACGCCGTGCGGCCTCGATTTCGCCGCGCACCCGGTCGAGTTCCTCCTTGATGCGCTGCTCATCCTGCACGAGCGCCTTTTCGCTGCGCCATATCTCCTCGAGGTCGGCGTATTCCCGCTCGAGCCTGTCGATCTCCTCCTGCAGTACGGCCAGCCGCTTGCGCGAGGCTTCGTCGCTTTCCTTCTGCAACGCCACGCGCTCGATCTTCAACTGGATGAGACGCCGATCCAGCTTGTCCATCGATTCAGGGCGCGAATCGATTTCCATGCGGATACGCGCCGCGGCCTCATCGACCAGGTCGATGGCCTTGTCTGGCAACTGCCGGTCGGTTATATAGCGGTGCGACAAAGTGGCGGCCGCCACCAGCGCCGGATCCGAAATATCGACACCATGATGCACCTCGTACTTTTCCTTCAGGCCGCGCAGGATGGCGATCGTATCCTCCACGGTCGGCTCATCGACCAGAACCTTCTGGAAGCGCCGCTCAAGCGCGGCGTCCTTTTCGATGTACTGGCGATATTCATTGAGCGTCGTGGCGCCGATGGCATGCAGGTCCCCGCGCGCAAGTGCCGGCTTCAACATGTTGCCGGCATCCATGGCGCCCTCGGCCTTGCCGGCACCCACCATGGTGTGCAGCTCGTCGATGAAAAGGATCACGCGACCCTC
>JAJYHH010000115.1 GCA_021784845.1 Pseudomonadota bacterium | reverse complement strand
GTGGCCTGGCGCATGGCGGCGGTGGACTGGCTGCCCCCGCCTTCGCGCGCCCTCAAATGGCTGGTGGCGGGGCTGGCGGCGACGGCAATCTACGTGCGCTTTCACACCTTCATCGGCGAGCGGCCGGGCATCGCTTTTTTCATGCTGCTTTATGGGCTGAAACTTCTGGAAACGGAGAGCCGCCGCGACCTCGTGGTGCTCGCACTTCTCAGTTACATCGGCCTGCTGGGGGGCATGCTCTACGACCCCGGGATCGGCATGGGTGTTTTCAGTGTGGGCTTCGTCGTGCTGTCGTTTGCCGCGCTTGCTGGCGTCATAAGCCCCCGCCTGGCCGTGCGCACGCGGGTGCGCGAGGCCGCGACGCTGCTTTTGCAGAGTCTGCCGGTGGCTTTGGTTCTCTATGTGCTTTTCCCGCGCCTGGCCGGAGGGTTCTGGGGTCATCACAATGTGGCAATCGGGCAGACGGGGGTGAGCCGCATCTTGCGGCCCGGCAGCCTGAGCGATCTCGTGCGCTCCCGCAAGGTGGCTTTACGGGTGATTTTTCAAGGCGCGGTGCCGCCCGCGGGCGCGCGCTACTTTCGGGTGTATACGCTGTCGTCCACCAACGGGCGGCTCTGGCGCACGGGGCGCGTCTTTGCGCCAGGCATGACGCGCGGCCGCCCGCGCATCGCCTACACGGTGCTGCTCGAGCCGAGCGGACATCGCGGCCTGCCAGCTCTCGACTGGCCGGTTGCCGCGCCACCAGGCGACCGCCTGAACGCAGGGGCCACGCTGTCGGCGGCCCGACCCGTGCGCGCCTTGCTGCGCTACCGCGTGATCTCGGGGCCCAGACGCGTGGCTACCCTCCCGGCGGCCGAACGGGCGGCGGATCTGCGCGTGTCGGCCTGGACGAAGCCGCGCGTCATCGCGCTTGCGCACCGCCTGGCCGGCGGGGCGGCAAGCGCCGGCGCGATTGCCGCGCGCACGCTCAACTACTTCGTGGCACACCATTTTGTCTACACGCTTACGCCGCCGCCGATGGGTGATCACCCCGTTGCGCGGTTTCTCTTCCGCGCGCGCGCGGGTTACTGCGAAGACTACGCTGCGGCCTTTGCCACGCTCATGCGCGCCGCGGGCGTGCCGACACGGGTCGTCGTCGGCTACATGGGTGGCCGGTACAACCCCGAAGGGGGCGATGTGATCGTGCGTGAACGCGACGCGCACGCGTGGGATGAATGCTGGATCCGCGGCCAGTGGCGCCGGTTTGATCCGACGGCGGTGGTCGCGCCCGACATCATCCGGTATGGCGTTGGCGCCTTTTCCCGGGGACTTGCAGGCAACACCGCGGGATATGGGCGCGGTCGCACGGGGACACTCTGGACAAGCGCCCTGCGGTTTGCCAGGAATTGGCGGGATGCGGCCGTGACCGGATGGGATGACTGGATCGTCAGCTACGACTGGCGGCGGCAGGAGGCCTTGCTTGCGCGCCTGGGCTGGGGCGACCCGGATCGGGCCACGCTTGCGCTGGGGGTTCTCGGCGTTCTGGCGGCGTTCGTCTACGGTCTGCGCCTCTATGCCGGGCGACCGAGGCGGCCAACGGATCCGGCCCTTGCTCTCTACCTGCGCTATCAGGCGCGCCTGGCGCGCGTGGGACTTTTAATGCGTACCGGTGAGGGGCCTGTGGCATTCGAGGAACGCGTGGCGCGCGCGCGGCCCGACCTGGCACCGGCCGCACGGGAGATCACCGCGCTCTACGTGGCCGTCCGCTATGGGGGAGAGATCCGCCATGCGCGCGCGCTGCGCCAGGCCATCCGGCGGTTTTGGCCACGGCCCCCGCGAACCTAGAGCCCCCGCACCGCATGGCCGCGCCAGAGCCACAGGCCACCGGCAAGCGCGGCGACCGGCGACGCCAGCAGAATGCCGAGCTTGCCCGCCTCGCGCAGCGCGGGATCAGTAAAACTCAAGGCATTCAGGAAAAGCGCCATGGTAAACCCCACACCCCCAAGCCAGGCGACACCCAGCACATCCCGCAGCGATGTCGCCGCCGGCAGATGCGCAACCCGTGTCCGCACGAGCAGCCAGGACAGACCGCCGATGCCGAAAAATTTGCCGAGGACGAGACCGAGGAAAACCCCGCTTACCACGGCCGGATGCGTCGTGAACGCGCGCGTCGCGAGGGTGATGTCGGCATTGGCCAGGGCAAACAGCGGAAGGACACCATAAGAGACCAGGGGGCTTAAGGGCCTCTCGAAGCGGTCCGCCACCGCAAACCGGTGAATGTCCCGGATGCGATCGGTGGGCCGCAGCGGATCCGACAGGGGCAATCCGGCGGCAAGCAGGACGCCGGCCAAGGGCGGGCTTAAGCCCGATGCGGCAACCGCCACCCACAACCACACACCGAGGACGACATAGGGCACGGTGTGACGGATCTGGCGGAGATTGGCGGCAAAAAGAGCGCCGAGGCCCGCGGCAAGGGCGAGAAATGCCCAGGGGTGGAGGTGGCGGGTGTAAAAAAGGGCAATGACGGCGATGGCGCCGAGATCATCGACGATGGCCAGGGCCAGCAGAAGGGCCCATACGCCCCGATGCGTGCGGCGGCCGAGGGCCACGGGAATGGCGCTTGCAAACGCGACGTCGGTGGCGATGGGGATGGCCCAGCCGTGGCAGGCGGGGGCTGCGGGATTGATCAGCACATAAAGAAGGGCCGGCACCACCATGCCGGCAAGGGCAGCGGCGACTGGCAGGACCCAGGCCCGCGCGTGACGAAAGAGGCCGGAAGTAAATTCCCGCTTGAGCTCGAGACCGATGACAAGAAAAAACAGCGTCATGACGCCGTCGTTGATCGCGCCCTGAGGCGTGAAGCGCCAGCCGTCGAGGCCGAGGGGAATATGCCAGAAGCTCTGATAGGCCGTGCCGAAGCGGGAATTGGCGGCGGCCAGGGCAAGCGAGGCGGCCGCAAGGAGAGTCAGGCTCTCCCAGCGTGAACGGGTGTCGGCGTGCAAAAGGGCGGCCATCGTGCTCTCTCCTTGAAAGAAGGCTGGCACCGGCGATGGGGCCGGCACGGGTGATCGACGGGCGGCTGCCGGGAGTCCGGACAATCGCGCGAAGGCGCCTTGCCTTGGGGGCCGCGCCGGAAAAAACCGGGGCCGGGGCGGCCTTCAGTGATTTCGGAATTATTTGCCGATACAGAAACTGCTGAAAATCTCTCCCAGAAGTTCGTCTGTTGTGAATTCTCCCGTGATCGTGCCGAGGGCCTTGTGCGCCCGCCGCAGATCCTCGGCGGCGAGATCGTGCGCACCTTCTTCATGCCGCGCGATGGCGGCTGCCAGATGACGACCGACCTGGTGGAGGGCCTCGATATGGCGCCGGCGGGCGGTGAAACCGCCCTCCCCGGGCGGCGCGCCACGCAAAGACAGGGCAAGGGCAGCACGCAGCGCATCCAGGCCGGCGCCCGACAGGGCAGACACGGCAA
>JAJYHH010000045.1:6975-16531 GCA_021784845.1 Pseudomonadota bacterium | reverse complement strand
ATTCCGATTCCAAAGGTCAGAGGTTCGAATCCTCTAGGGCGCGCCAATTCCCCCCTGAAAAAACAATAGCTTACGAGTGAGCCCGTCTCGCCATTTCCCTTGTCGCGCGCAATTTGGGACAATCCTGGGACACTGGCAAGCGTACAAGGGGGCAGCGTGGCGACATTCGTCAAGCGTCGGGCGGCTGACGGGGGGGTCGTGTGGCAGGCTCGGGTGAGGAAAAAGGGGTACGACCCTGTGTCGGCGACCTTCGACACCAGGGCCGACGCTCAGGCGTGGGCGGCGGACACCGAGAGCCGGATGGCTCGCCGGGTTTTTGTCTCCAGCCGTGAGGCCGAGGCCACAACCCTCAAGGAAGCCCTTGAGCGCTACGAACGGGACGTTACGCCCCGCAAAAAACCGACCACCCGCCGGGCTGAGGCGTCACGTATCCGTGCTCTGGCAAATCCGGATCTTACGCCAATGGCTGCCCGGTCTCTCGCGTCAATTCGAAGCGCCGACATTGCGTCCCATATGCGCGAATGCGAGTTGGCCGGGCTTAGTGGAAACTCTGTACGGCTAGACCTCGCCCTTCTCTCCCACCTGTTCAACACGGCGAGGGCGGGCTGGGGCATGGAAAGTCTTACGAATCCTGTGAGCCTTGTGAAAGGCCAGCGCCCCAAACTGGCGAAAGGCCGGGATCGACGTCTTGTTGGTGACGAAGAGGTTCGGCTTTTGGAAGCCGCCAAGGCTTACGGCGGCGAGATCGGTCCCATCATCACCTGGGCCATAGAGACTACTATGCGGCGCGGGGAGATTGCCGCCATGCGCTGGGAACACCTGGACCGCAAGGCTCGTACCTTGCTGATCCCTGAGACCAAGACAAACACGCCTCGCAAGGTGCCCCTGTCCGCCAAGGCTATGGCGGTGCTTGACGCCCTACCCCGCCAGATAGACGGGCGCATCTGGGGTATGCGCCCAGATTCGATCACACAAGCCTTTGAGCGGGTCTGTGAGGCGGCCAAGATCGAAGGGCTGACCTTCCACGATCTGCGCCATGAGGCGACCTCACGGCTCTTTGAGAAGGGCCTGAATCCGATGCGGGTGGCCGCCATCACCGGCCACAAGACCCTCCAGATGTTGAAGCGGTATACGCACTTGAGGGCGGAGGATCTGGTGGGGATGCTGGGGTGAGGTTTGGCCGTCCCTGGCCGACCCAATTCCTCTTTCCTCTTAGAACGCATACCCCACATACAGCCCGATCACCGGCCAGAAGCGGTACCAACTGGCCTGATTGTTGGCCTTGGCCTGGGCCGCGGCCACATCGCTCGTGAGCTGTGCATCACCCGTGGGATTGCTGGCATTCAGCGTCACCTGGGGGCTGCCGGTCACAAGCACGCCCACGTCGAAACCCATGGAGAAGCCGGAATGGCGGGCGGGTAGTGGACCACAGCACGGCATACAAGCGGATTTCTCGCGCCGATACCAGGGCGCACATACCTTCGCCACCGCTTGCAGCGATAACCGCACCGATTTGGTGCCGCCTCTGTGGGTATCGTGACCGAATTTATGACAAGCGATCGTCTCGGCTTCTCTGTCAGTCGCAGTCCAGTGTGGGAACAGAACGGACATACCCCATCCGTCGTCTCTGTTTGCTGATCCTGCGGTTATGCGGCCTCAGCCGGCGTACGGTTACCGTCCCGGGACCGTTGCGAGAGCGCTGACCAGTGCACGCTGTAACTCATCAGGCGGGACAGGCTTGTGCAGAAGCGGGACACCGCAAGCATGCGCCTCCGCCAGCCGTTCAGGCGCAGTATCTCCGGTCACAAGAAGGGCCGGCAGATCTTCTCCTAAAAGCACGCGCAGTGCATTTATGGCATCGGCGCCGGTCTCATGCCCGCGCAAACGATAATCGCTCAACACCACATCAGGCGCCCACTGCCTAGCAACAGCCAGGGCCTCATCAATCGATTCGACCGTACTGCACTCATATCCCCATAGCGCGAGCAGATGATACATCCCGAGGCGCACAGCCTCGTCATCGTCGATGAACAACACGCGGGTATGCGCTTGAGCGTGCATTGGCTTCAGCGGAACAGGTTCTGACACAGGCAAAGCCGCTTCGGCAAGCGGCATCGCGAGCCGGAAAACACTGCCGCGACCGGGTTGTGAGACCAGTGTCAGCCTGTGCTTCAGTCTGCGCGCCAACCCGTCGGCGATCGCAAGACCCAATCCCAGGCCCTTGCGCCGATCGCGCTCCGGGTTTCCGAGCTGCAAGAATTCATGAAATATCGCTTTTTTGTCTTCCGAGGCTATGCCGATGCCGGTGTCCCAGATCTCAAGCCACCCCTTCCCAGCCCGGCGCCGGCAACTTACCAACACGCCCCCGGCCGTTGTATACCGTATTGCATTCGACACGAGGTTACGCGCCACCAGTTCCACCAGCGTCGGATCGGATTGGACGATAAGGTTCGTATCCCGTGTCCGATAGACAAGGCCTTTGGCGTCAGCTTGGGGACCAAATTCCCGCTCGATTTTATTCAGGATATCCTGCATTCTGAACGCACACGGACGCGGCTCGACGACACCCGCCTCTATGCGGGAAAAATCCAGTAACGCATGGAGCATCTCGGTCGTCGCGCCTGCCAGTGCGCGCGCATTGGCCAGTAGCTCCCGCTGGGACTCATCAAGCGCCGTACGCGCCAACACATCCAGAAAGAGCCCCTGGGCATGCGCTGGCTGGCGGAGGTCGTGACTTGCCGCCGCCAGGAATCTCGCTTTTGTCTGGTTCGCTTTCTCGGCTTCGCGCCGTGCCGTTTCCGCAGCGCTGAGTGCCTCGATCAGATTGCGCTCGGTCGCCTTCTCTTCTGTGATATCGCGCAAACTCTCGATGGCCCCTATGACCGCGCCGGACGAATCCCGCAATACCGACGCATTCCCATAGAGATACAGACCGAGAGCCGGCACGTACGCCTCTCCTGTCAGAATGTCGCCATGACGACGCATGTAGGGGTAATGTTTTGCGTATTCATTGTCACGCCGAAACACGAGGTCGATAAGTATCGGTCGACGCGCGCCATAGAAAGGCAAGGCATGCGTGTAGTTGCCCTTGCCAATGACATCGGCTGCCTTGGTATGCGTCATCTCCTCCATGGCCCGGTTCCAGAAAAGGACCGTGCCGGCGCTATCGATAATGACCGTCGCATCAGGCAGGAAATCTATGATTTTGTTCAACAGGTCGCGGGAATCCCGGATGGACTTTTCCACCTTCTTGCGCGTACCCACTTCGTGCCACATCGAGTGGACAAGACCGCCCTCGGCGCTCGTGATCAGCGTGAGCACCACATCGACGACAATCTCCTCGCCATCGAGCGCCCTATAGGTCCATTCAAAGCGGTGGCATCCACTATTCACCGCGATCTTTATCATGTCCTCTGCGCGTTCGCGCGACGATTCTCCGTTGGGCTGCCGTTTGGGAGAAATGTCGGCTGGCTGGCGGCCTATGATATCGGCCTTGGTGGATGCCTTGAGAATGCGGACGGCTGCCGGATTGCAGTCTATGTACCGGCCATCCCTTGCCAAAAAGCAGGGATCCGGAGAGCGCGCAAACAGCGTCTCGAAATGGAGATCAGTATCGTTACAGCGGGACATAAGCCGACAGACGACGCGCCGACACGGCATCGGACTGGCATGCGACAGAACGGCTCAATACCCTATCGATAGCTGCGTGCATGCAATTGGCCCCCGGTCGTTGCCCACAATACTGCGTCGCAGTGGCTACACGATCTTGCAGTTTGGTTGACGACACGCGCCAAGCCAATGTGTAGCCCGGACTCTCCGCCCACGGCGACGCGCTCACTTCCGCATCCCTCCTGCCTCTGCAGCACACGACCGCAGGCTAAAGCGGCTGTCTGCGTGTCTCAAGAGCTGTCGGCGCACCGGGCGACCTGATCCTCCATGCCCAGGGTGGCGAGCTGCATCTTGACCTGGGCGATGACCGTTTCCCAGTGGCCCGGCCGTGTCTGCCGGAATAATCGCACAAAGGGATACCAGGCACAGCTTGTGCCATTTTGCCCCCAACGCCAATCGCAAGGCTCGGGCAACAGAACCCACGCGGGCACACCCATCGCACCGGCCAGATGTGCAACCGACGTGTCCACGGTCACCACCAGGTCGAGCCGCGCAAGTGCCGCGGCCGTCTGGCCAAAATCATCCAGGTACGGCGCAAGATCGCTTATCTGCCGCCCGGGCAGTCTCTCGAGTTCGCTTCGCCGCGCACCGAGCTGCAGCGCATACCAATCCACAGCCGTTTCGGCGGCCAGGCTTTGCAGCATGGCAAACGGCAGGGAGCGCTGGGCATCCTTGGTGTGTTGTGGCCGTCCGGCCCAGACCAGGCCCACCCGTAACCGATCCTCCTGAGGCAAGCGCGCGGTCCAGGTTGCCGTGTCTTCGGGGAGAGGCTTGAGGTATCCGCGGGCCAACGGCAGCGTGTCCGCAGTGAGATCCAGGCGCTGCGGCAAACTGAGCAGCGGAATCGCATAGTCGAACCGCAACTCGCACTTGACCGTGTGAGGACGATCCGCACGTGGAATCACCCGCACCATGGGCAGGTTAGCGGCCAAGAGGCGCACCAGGGGGTCCGGTACTTCCAGTGCCACCTCCGCCCCCTGCGCGCACAACCGATCGATCAGGGGAACGAATTGCAGGGTGTCGCCCAGGCCCTGCTCGGACCACACAAGAATACGGCACCCGACCAGCGATTCCCCCTGCCAGACCGGCACGCCAAGGTGGCGACGTGTCTCCGGAAAATCAGGCCAGTGCCAACGCCATTCGTACTCGCGCCACCCCTCGTCATACGCCCCCGCGCCGAGCAACGCCAGCGCCAGATTCCAATGCCCCAGCGCATACCCTGGTGCAATATCCACCGCCCGCCGATAGAAGGTCAATGCCAGCGCATAATGACCCTGCGCCTTGCACAGCCCTCCGAGCGTCGTCAATGCGCCCTCTATGTACCCGAAAACGCCCGTCGGGGCACCAGCGGGAAGCTGCCCTGCAGGACCCACAACCACGTCCGGAAACTCGGCCATCGCCTGCGCCACCAGGTCATCGAGACCCGCCATACGGCGTGCGCCAAGACAGAGCCCCCACAACAGGTAGCGCAAGGCGTCCCCGGTGCGCGCACGTCCCGCCAATACCGTACCCAGATTGACTGCCGCCCCGTAATGCAGCGGATCCTGGGCCAGGATCTCGGCGTAGACGGAAAGGGCTTCTTCTTCCCGCCCTTGCGCCTTGAGTGTGTTGCCAAGAGTGAGCAGCGTGCTTTGCGCGGCCGTCATGCGTCCGGCGCCCACCTGGAGTTCGGCCAGTACGCGGTAACCCAAAAGTAATGCGGGCGCGACGGCCAATGCCTGCTGAAGCAATCCGATGGCCCGCATGACATCACCCTGGGCCGCCGCGATCCGCCCCAGTTGACACAACGCCGGGGCGAGCAACTCTGGACGGTCGGCAAGCTGCAGATACCCTGCGCGCGCTGCGCCAAAGTCGCCGATCTCGAACCGGCGCGTGGCGTCGGCAAATGCCGGATCCTGCGCTGCGCGATCCATGGGCCCCGTGAGCCTTGGCATCCGTTGCTTTCCGGCATCCCGCATTCCGTCAGACCCCCATCTGGATCTATGCCAATGACAGCACCGGGAAATGCAGGCCCAGGGCTGCCCATTGGCCGGTGACCGCCTCGACCGCCGCGTCGCCCCGGGGCTGCCAGCCGGGGTGCTGTCCGGCCTTGTCGTGCACATGAAAGGGTTCAGGCACCGCCGCCGGATCCCCGTAACGCCGGCGATAGTCCGCGACCACGCCCTCGAGCCCGGCCTTGTCGTAGGGCACCAGACGAATCTCGTTGCGATTGCCAAGAAAGAGTCCCGAACCCGCCATGCGCGTATAGAAGCTGGTCCAGCTGGTCGCCACCGCCTCGAAATAATCCATCCCTGCCAGATCCGGGAGCGGAAATCCCAGATACATGAGATCGTTCAGGATCCAGCGCTCGATGGCGCTGCGCGGGGCTTGCGCCGGAAAGCGGCCATCGGCAGGAAAACCCCCGGATTTCTCGTAGATCGAGATCGCTGTCGGCAACGGGTGGCGCACGGTGACGAGATAGTCGGCGCGCCCCTGCCCCAACAGCATCTTGAAACTGCCGGCCCAGCTGACCATCTTGTGCATCTTCTTGGGGATGAGCCAGATCCCGGCTTCCCGGGGGGTACTCTTGCGGCGGAAGTACAGGTTGGCGATAACCAGGAACTCGGCCACCTGGAAGATCGCCTCCCGCAGGTGGAAGTAGGGCCGGTTGCCCGCCCAGTCATACCAGGTCTCGCGCAGCTCCGGAAAGCCATCGTGGGCCAATGCCTCGGAGACGCGCGTGTGATCGAGGCCGATGGTGCGCAGGAGTTCCTTGGTGAGGTAGCTGCCGCCACTGCGGGGATATCCGATCACGAAGGCAAAGTGCGTCTCTTTCAGGTAGTTGCGCACCGCCGGGTAGTTGCCGGACAGCAGGGCGATGGCCATTTGCAGCAGATCGTTTACGGCCCGCCGGCTCAAGGGCGTCTGGTAGAGCTTCTCGTCGAAGGCCGGCAACGGACCGAAGGCGTGCAGGAAATCCTTCGTCTGGTCGGCCCAGTCATAGGAACCGTCGGTCCATTCCGCATAGCGCTCGTTGAGCTCGGCGAGAATGCCGATGAAGGATGCCGAAGGCTGGAAACGCAGCTTGATATCGAAAAACATAGTGAACCGCTCATATCCAGGGGATGCGCATGTCACCGCCCGGACGCCTCTTCTGCGGCATCCGGACGGTATCATAGCATCCCGGAGGACGCCTATTCCCTGGTATCACCCGCCCCACAGATCCCGCCGGATGCGGAGAAGCCAAAGGGGCTGAAGCTCGCCGCGCCATAGCAGGCCAGACCCGGGGGGCTCACGCCCCCGTCGACGGTGGTCAGGGTCACGTGCATCGGCTGGCCCGGCAGCAGAACCTGCAGGAACCGCAATGGCATCAGGCTGAGTGCGGGATCGGCTGCAGAGGTTACATAACCATCCTGCATCTGGTGCTCGACCGCGGCGCTGTCCATGCCGTTGGCAGCCGGCAGGATACTGGCCGCAAGCCCGATGGGCTCGGTCAGGGTGTAGTTGCCGGCCGCGCTCCCCGTGAGCACGAGATGGGCGGTGACGGAGATATGGGTGCCCACGTCGGCGCTGGCGAAGGTGCCGGCGTTGCTGCCGCTGCCGAGGGAGACGGAGTCGGTGCCCACCACCCCGTTCAGTGCCGCCCCGATGAGGGAGAGATTATCGGTTGTCGTGCCGTCATAGACCTTGTTGGTGGCCGTCACCCCGGTGACCGTCAGGCTCTTGGGATCGATGGTCAAGGTCCCTGGCACATAGGTCATCGTGTAATTCGAGTCGACCGCCCCCGAAGCCGTCAGGGTGCCCGCATAGGTGCCGGCATTGGCCGTCGGCAAGGTGCCGGACACGACCGTCGGCGCGGTTGTCAGGCTTGACGGTGAATCACCGTTTACGAAGCCGTTGTAGGACACACCCAGGGACGGTAGGGATCCGCCATAGGTCATCGTCTCACTGTTGGCGGTGATCGTCAGCGGTGCCGGATCGATGGTCAAGGTCCCTGGCACATAGGTCATCGTGTAATTCGAGTCGACCGCCCCCGAAGCCGTCAGGGTGCCCGCATAGGTGCCGGCATTGGCCGTCGGCAAGGTGCCGGACACGACCGTCGGCGCGGTTGTCAGGCTTGACGGTGAATCACCGTTTACGAAGCCGTTGTAGGACACACCCAGGGACGGTAGGGATCCGCCATAGGTCATCGTCTCACTGTTGGCGGTGATCGTCAGCGGTGCCGGATCGATGGTCCCCTGTCCGGAGGCCGGGGCCGTCGGCAGCGTGTAGTTGCTGAGATCCGTATTGGAGCTTGCCGTCAGATCGCTGCTGGCGAGCATGCTCGCGGCCGTCACCGTATCGTTGGTGCCGGCGTTGGCCGAGGCATAGGTGCCGGTTGCGGGCGCGTTGCTGTTCACCGTGGCGCTCTGGCCGCTGACGAAGCCCGTCACGGCGTAGTTGCCGGCCGTCAGGGTGGCACTGGCGGTGCCGTCATAGACCTTGGTCGGATCCCCGGTGAGGGTGACCGTCAGGGCCTTGGGGGTGATGGTCCCCTGTCCGGAGGCCGGGGCCGTCGGCAGCGTGTAGTTGCTGAGATCCGTATTGGAGCTTGCCGTCAGATCGCTGCTGGCGAGCATGCTCGCGGCCGTCACCGTATCGTTGGTGCCGGCGTTGGCCGAGGCATAGGTGCCGGTTGCGGGCGCGTTGCTGTTCACCGTGGCGCTCTGGCCGCTGACGAAGCCCGTCACGGCGTAGTTGCCGGCCGTCAGGGTGGCACTGGCGGTGCCGTCATAGACCTTGGTCGGATCCCCGGTGAGGGTGACCGTCAGGGCCTTGGGGGTGATGGTCAGTGTGCCCAGATTGGCGGTGATGATGTAGCCCTGCTGGTCGGACCACAGGGAACCGCTCTGGTAGCTGTAGGTGCCGGCGTTGACCGCATTGCTGCCATAGGGCGCGTTGCTGCCGTAGAGATTCGCCGCGGGCGCCGTGGTCGTGGCTGTTGCGCCATTGACGGAATAGGTGACACTGAGATCACCGAGGGTGATGGCACTGCCGGTATAGGTCGCGCTCACCGCGCCATTGCTGCCACCCGTGATCGTCAGGGGCGTCATGAAGCTGCGCAGCAAAGGCGCCGTATGCCCGTCGTAGATCACCCAGGTGTTGGTGAAGTCGAAACCGGCAAAGGACGACTGCGCCATCATGTTTGTGTTGGACAAACCGCCCGTGCCGCTGGTGGTCGTCCCGCCACTGTTGGTGGTGAAATTCACCGTCCCTGACTGACTGCCATACCCCTGGTTCGTGCCCTGACCGGTTGTTGTTGTATCCCAGTAGCCGTCGGTGACAGTACCGGTGTTGGATCCCACCAGACCACCGACGTTGGTGGCGCCCGAGACGGTCCCGGTGGCGTAGGCGTCGGTGACGGTGCCCTTGATGTTGCCCCCTATCAGACCGCCGACGTCGTAGCTGCCCGAGACATTCCCGGTGGCGTAGGCGTCGGTGGGGGTGCCGGTGTTGTACCCTATCAGGCCGCCGACGTAGTTCCCGCCCGAGACGGTTCCGGTGGCGTAGACGTCGGTGAGGGTGCCGGTGTTGTACCCTATCAGGCCGCCGACGGCGTTGCTGCCCGAGACGGTCCCGGTGGCGTAGGCATCGGTGAGGGTGCCGGTGCCGGTGTTCCATCCCACCAGGCCGCCGACGTAGTCCCCGCCCGAGACGGTTCCGGTGGCGTAGACATTGGTGAGGGTGCTGTCGTAGTTCCGTCCCACCAGGCCGCCGACGGCGATCTTGCCCGAGACGGTCCCGGTGGCGTAGGCGTTGGTGAGGGTGCCGGTACTATTGTTACCCACCAGGCCGCCGACGTTGGTGGCGCCCGCGACCGTTCCGGTGGCGTAGGCGTCGGTGACGGTGCCGTTGCTGTTGGCCCCCA
>JAJYHH010000045.1:0-6908 GCA_021784845.1 Pseudomonadota bacterium | reverse complement strand
GGCGTTCTCTCCGAAGAGGCCGACGCCATTGGCCGAGGACAGATCGATGGTGAGATCGCTGATCGTGTGTCCCAGACCATCGAAGGTGCCGGTGAAGCTGGTGGTGCCATTGCCCACGGGCGTGAAGCTCGTGGCCTGGTTGGTGTCGGTGAGATTCTCGCCCAGGGCATAGTGGCCGGCGAGGTTGCTGTTCATGTCCTGCAGTTGCGTCATCGTCTGGATGACGGTGTAGGCGGTGCCGTTGATGGTGAGTCCCGGGGTGGCCCCCGAGAGGGTCACCGGGGCATCGATGTTCAGGGTGCCGCCGGAACTGGTGCCGCCGATATTGTTGTCGGTGGTGAGTACCAGGGCATCGTTGCTGCCGGTGGCGGTGATGGCGGCGTTGATGTCGAGGCTGTGATAGGCCGAGAGCGTCAGGGTAACCGGGGAGGTACTGGTCCCGTTGGCGCTCCAGCTGATCGGGGCATCGACGATGATGTCGCCCAGGCCGTTCGTGCTGGTGGTGCCGGCATTGGTGCTGCCCGTGTTGCTGGTGCCGGTGGCGGTGGTCTCCTCGATGACACTGGTGCCATTGTTCAGGGCGGTGTCGATGGCGCTGGCCGCGGTGGTGCCGATGGTGAGATCGACCGGGTCGATAAGCCACTGGCCACCCGTGCCGGCATCGAGGGTGGCCGGGCCGATCTGGACGTGGTCGCCGGAGGTCTCGATGGTGCCGCCCGGTCCGCCTGCGGGGTTGCCGGCGTCGAGGGTGCCTGAGACCTCGGTGGTGCCGGAGGCGCCGCCCAAGAGCTCGATCGTGCCGGCGTGGTTCTGGACGGTCTGGGCCTCGATCACGCCGGTGTTGTTGACCACCGTCTGCAGGAGGGCGTCCCGGGCATCGGCGGTGAGGAGGACGGTGCCGCCGTTGGCCTCGATCAGGCCGCCGTTCTGGGCCAAAGCGTTCAAAGTGGCGTCACTGACCTGGAAGTGCAGCAGGCTGTTGCCGGCGAACGTCAGCGAGACGGTGCCGCCGGCGCCGAGGGCGGTGGTTCCGCCGGGGGTGGCGAGGGTGCCGTCGTTGATGACCTGGCGGCCGAGGAAGGCCACATAGCCGCCGGGGGCGGCGGTGACGGTGCCGTCGTTGATCACGGCGGCATGGCTCGTGCCGCTGAAAATGTAGTCCCCGGCGAGGAAGGCGGCGTTGCCGATGTTCAGGGTGGAGGCGACCAGACCCCCCACGTCGACTTGCGCCCCAGGGGCGAAGGTGATTCCGTTGGGGTTGACCAGGAAGACCTGGCCGTTGGCGTTCAGGTGTCCGTAGATGGCGCTTGGATCACTCCCCAATACGCGATTCAGGGCGATGCTGTCGACATTCGGCTGGTCGAAGGTGACGGTCTGCTGGCTGCCGATCCCGAAGCTCTGCCAGTTGAGGATGGCCTTGGCCGAAGACTGGGTGATAGTGAGCGCGCTGCCGCTTTGCCGGAGGCTTGCCTGGCCGGCTATCACCTGGCCGCCGGTCGGGAGCGCGAAGGCCACCGCCGGGGTACAGCCCAGGGCGCAGAGGGCGGCACGGATCAGGGGCGCGAGCGTCCGGCGGCTGCGGCGGGTGGCCGAACTGCTCGCCTTGCCGCCGGATCCGGCGATCTCGGGGGCGGCCACGAGGGCATTCAGGGTGCGGTTCCAGACGAGGCGGTAGACGTGGTTCATGGTGATACTCCAAGCCAGTGATCCGGCTTAATCCGTTGTGCATTCCCTGGGCTGCGGGCCTTTCGCCGCGTACACATGGGCCTAGCCGCTCAGGGTGAGGCTTGCCCAGATCTCGCCCCCATGGGCGGGACCGGCCACGGCCCGGGCGGGTCCGACCGTGTGGAGGTAATCGACCGAGGCGCTCATATGCGTCGTCCAGTGATAGGTGAACCCGAGACCGGCGCCCGCGCGGAACAGCGTGTCCGGACCGGTGGCGCCCGCATAGGGATCCCGGTTGACCCAGACCTTGCCGGCCTGGGCCAGGACGGCCGCCTGCAGGTCGCCCGGCACGCCCGGCACCCGGTGTCCCAGACGCAGGCGGACGAGCAGGCCTTCGTCGCCGCCGGCCTCCCCCACGGGATAGCTCATCACCCCGCCGGGGCCGCCAAGATAGAACTGCTGGCTGCCATCGAGGTTGCGGGAAGCGAGCTGGCCACTGACGTTCACCCCGAGGTGCAGGCGGGCCGGCAGCCGCTGGTGGCGGGCAACGGTGAGCTGGCCGACCCAGAACCCGCCGGCGGCCTGGGGGCCGGCCGCATCGGCGGCGCGGGCATCGGCGCTGGTCAGCACGAGCTGGCCGCGGCTGATGCGCAGGCCGGCGGTGGTGACCCCGCCGAAGCCGTCGGCGAACGCCCCGGTGACGGCCAGGTGCAGCAGGTTGATGTGCGAGCGGTCCTGGGTGCCGACGCTTGCCGTCGTCTCGACGAAGTGGTCGTGCAGGACACCGAGGCTTGCCTGCAGCAAGGTCCCCGGACGCAGGATCAGCGGGTAGCGCAGGCTGAAGCCCAGCTGATTCGCCTGTCCGCTCTCGTCCAGGGGGGCGAAGCGTCCGCCCAGGTGGTAGCTGACCCGCGAACCATAGACGGAGAATCGCAAGCCGTCATAGAGATTCGGGGAGAGGGCACTGAAGCCCCCGGCGTGCAGCAGCCCCTCCTGGGTGGTGAGCCCGTTGACGGCGAGCTGGCTCCCGTAGCCGAAGGGATCGTTCACGCCCACGTTCAGGGTGCTGGTGGCCCGGCCGGTGTAGGCGGCGCCATAGTTGTTCACCCCGAGACTGGCATAGGCCACCGGGGTATCGTGGAGGGAAACGGCCAGCGAGCTGGTCGCCGGCCGGGTTCCCGGCACGAGGGTGCCGGCCACGCGCAGGCCCGGGGTCTGCTCGAGGAGCAGGAGACCCCGGCTCAGGGGGCCTGCGGTGATCCGTTGTCCGGGTGCGACACCCAGTGTGCGCCGGGCTTCCGCGGGGTCGAGGCGCGAGTGGCCGCGCAGGAGGATGCGGTCGTAGCGCGGCTCGATGATCCGGATCGTGACCACGCCCTGATGGATCGTCTGGGCGGGGACATAGGCATAGGCGAGCGGATAGCCGGCGCGATGGAGACGTGCGGTGATGCGGGCGGCCAGGCTATCCAGCGCCCCCAGGGTGACGGTATGCCCCGTCACCTGGCGGGTGAAGCGGGAGAGTACCTGCTTTGGCAGCACCGTGTTGCCGACCACATGGATATGTGCGATCGGGATCTTCACCTGCGCACGGCTGTGCTGCAGCCGGGGGACCGGCAGCGTGATCACCGACCGGGGAGGCACGGGCGCCACCGGCGGCGGCATGGTCTGCTGCAGGATCGTGCCCGCCGAGGGCGCCGCCCGTGCTGCGGTAAGCGGCAGCGCGGCCAGGACACAACACGACACGACGCCACGTAGTCTTCTCATCATGCGGATTCCTATGGGTCACAGTGCGGCGAGACGGACTCTCCCCAAGCCCTGGCGTCTCTCGTGGACGCCGATGTGCCGCCCATCCTAGGTTGTCGCCCGCATCCGCACCATCGTCCAAACTGATCAATATCTGGTCCGATTGGACCAGTTGGTCGGTATTTTTTGCAGGAAACCCCGCATGGCGCCTGCCGGCGCGCACCGGAGGGCGCGCGGGAGACCTGGGTGTCTCCGGTCGCGCGTACCGGGAACCGACGCACAGTCGCACACCGCGGCCTCTCGCTGCGCCACGTGCCCCTTCCCCTGCGTGACGCCCGTGACGCACGGTACGCCCCCTTGCCCGCCGCGATCGATGTACCCTTAGACACATTCTATGATTCTCGAAATGCCGGTTCATCGGCTGGAAAATCCCTGCGCCCTGCGATATGGTTCCACCCATGACGCACTGCGCCATGCACGGCGCATCGATGATTTCGCTACAGGGTAGGTCGGCGTGTTTTTGTGCATTCGCGCATCATGGCGATGCACCGGGGGCGGAGTGGACGAATGAGGCGCAACCGGCATACGGGTGCCCGTTCACCCTTATGAGCCGCCAGCGGCACGGGCACACCGCGCGGCCCACTCCACGGGCATGACGCAGACAGGGCCGTGTGGCGTCGCCATCGACCAGTACAGCCCATCACAATACTGGGGGCTTGCGCATCCGGGCATGATCCACTGGCGCCTCTCCCGGACAGTTCATGGTGATCGGCGGCCGGACACCATCACCGACGTGGATGTTTTTGGTGAAGGATACGCACCGCGAACATAGCGCAGACGAGGATACGGGTCATTTTGACGAAGAGATCGTGCGGGAGGGACTGCGAGCCGACGAGAGACCTTGCCATCCCTGTTCGAGGACAGGGCCGGCGGATGCTATAGGAAGATGAACAGAGGAGCGCCTGCTGCCTTTATGTATTTAGTGAGACACCCCGCTCAAAAAGGGGATGCTCACGTTAGTAATTCGGGGGTTATATGAATGGTGCACACTTTTTGTTGATTGACGATCACGCGCTATTCCGCAAGGGACTTATCCTGCTCCTTAAGGAGGGCTACCCAGAGGCATTGACGAGCGAGGCCGAGTCGGTCGAAGAGGCCATCCGGCTGATGATCCCGGATCCCGACTTGATCCTGCTCGATGTCCGGCTGCCAGGCCGCCGCGGCATTGACGGCATCGGTATGCTGCGCATGCGGTGGCACGCAAGCCCGGTGTGCATGGTATCCGCTCTCAATACCGAGGAGATCATGGAGGAAGCGCTCGCCTCTGGCGCGTCCGGGTACATCTCCAAGACGGAACGGCCCGCAGTGCTACTTGAAAAAATCCAAGCGGCAGTACGCCAAGAAAGTTCCGTACCAACAACAGCAATAGCATGCCCCATGCAAACGGACACACCGCGTGATCGGTTGACGGCACGACAACGGGACGTACTGCAATTTCTTTGCGAAGGACTACCGAACAAGGTGATTGCCCAGCGACTATCGGTATCCGAGAATACAATACGGCATCATGTGCGCGACATTCTGGATTACTTCAGTGCCAACAGCCGCTCGGAGGCCGCATTTGCCGCGCGACAACATGGATACGCGGAATAGCAAACCTTTGGCACGGTTGGTCGCCGGCCTCTTGGCGGATGTGACAGACGAACAACCGGCCCGCACGCACGCTGGGCGCCGCAAAGCCGCATCGTCGAGGGTTCTGCCACGCGACGCTACCGTTCTGCAACCGTTTTCGGGATGAACGACGATCCGATAGGGCCGTCCACGGTCCGGCATAATCCCTTGCGGGACACGGCAACCGGGCATACACCAAAAAGTGATGACGTCATCGAGCGGGTGTTCTGCGAGCAGCTGCGCATGCCGATGCGCGCCATGCAGTGGGCGCTTTACCCCGGCCTGTTGCTGCTTGCGCTCCTCTTTTTCGCGTTGCACACCCTGTGCCCGGGTAGCACCTGGCAGATCGACAGCTGGTGCGGCATCGCCGCAGCCACCTGGCTCGCGGAAATGATCCATGGCCGCCTGGAGTTGAAGCATCCCCCAGACCCAGCCAAATCCCGGCGGCTGCTGAGGGAATCCAGGCTGGTCTACGGGATCGAGGGGGTTGTCTGGGGCTGCCTGCCCTGGGTGACACTGGATCGATGCACCACCGTGGGAGATATCTTGATCATCGTCGCAGGCGCGGGTGTTGCGGCAAGCCGGATGATGCTGCTCGTATCTCTACCATCGGTTTTCGGCCTTTATATTCTCGTCGGCGGGATGTTCTGGACAGCCAAAGCCTGGGATTTTGGCGACATGCCCTTCCATGCTCTCGGACTCCTTGGCGCGTTTTACGTCATTACCCTGCTTTTTCAAGCCAACGTGTACTCCCGCGCATTGATCGATGCCATACGGCTCAGGTTCGAAAACAAGAAACTGCTCGCCAGGCTCAGCGCGGAGATGCAGATATCCGAAGCCGCCAGGTGTCGCGCCGAAAGCGCCAATGCTGCGAAGTCGAAATTCCTCGCCGCCACAAGCCATGACCTGCGCCAACCGGCACAAGCCCAGGAACTGTTCCTTGAAGTACTCTCCAAAACCGCATTGGATAAGACCCAAAGAGCGCTGGTGGACAATATCCGCAAGACATTCTCCTCCTCTATAGAGATGTTAAACACCCTGCTGGATTTCTCCCGTATCGACGCCGGAACGCTAGCCGCCCAGCAAAGGGATTTTGCGCTACGCCCTCTCCTTCTGGAGCTTGCCTCAGAATACGCACCGCAGGCACGCGCGCACAATCTCACATACCGCTGCCGGTGTCCGGATGTGATCGCCCACTCGGATCCAGCCTTGTTGGCGCGCATACTCCGTAATCTCGTGTCGAACGCGATCCGTTATACGGAACATGGCGGCGTACTCGTCGCAAGCCGGAAACGCCATGGCTTCGTACTCGTGGAGGTCTGGGATACGGGCAAAGGTATAGAGCCACAATATCAGAAAGCAATATTTGAGGAATTTCGACAGCTGGGCAACCCGGAACGTGACCAGAAAAAGGGCCTGGGCCTGGGTCTTGCCATCGTAGACCGACTCGCAAGGATCCTCGGGCATGAGCTCACGATGGCATCACACTTGGGCCGCGGAAGCGTATTCCGGCTTGCTTTGCCTATGGGCGCATACGCAGAAGGGGGTGCCCGGTGTCACACAGGAGACTCACGTCCCGGATAGCGGCCGCGACATCCTTGCCGACATGCCGCACCATCCAGAAAAGAGGCATCGATTGTGCGCCGGCTTTCGGTATGCGCGACCGGGTCGCCCTCGCGCCCTCAAGCTCGGCGCAACTCATGAGGTAGTGTACGAACTTATGTGCAAATTCTTGGCGAGCTGAAGCGGTCATGGTATGAGGGAGATTGTCGAGATCAACCCCAAATCCCTTGCGAGGATCCATACCATGACCGGAAGGAAGCATAGCG
>JAJYHH010000019.1 GCA_021784845.1 Pseudomonadota bacterium | reverse complement strand
CTGTCAGCCCAAAATACTCAAAGAGCGCCTCAGCCGGCGCTGAATCGCCGAACCGGTCTATGCCGATGACCTGGCCGTCCAGCCCGACGTATTTGCGCCAGTACGCCGTGACACCCGCCTCGATCGCGACGCGCTTGCGCACGGATGCAGGCAATACGGTTTCGCGATAACCCGCGTCCTGGGCATCAAAAACTTCCGCGCAGGGCATGGAGACCACGCGCACCTTGTGGCCGGCGGCCGTCAACCGCTGACAGGCCTCCATGGCAAGGCCTACTTCCGAACCCGTGGCAATGAGGATCACGGCCGGCGTGCCCGCACAGTCGGCGAGAACGTAGCCGCCGCGGCCAATGGCTTTCACCGTATCGGCGGAACGTTTCTGATGCGCCAGCTTCTGGCGCGAAAAGACCAGCGACGAGGGACCGTTGCGCCGGGCGAGAGCTTCCTTCCAGGCCACTGCCGACTCGACCGCATCCGCAGGACGCCACACGACCATGTTCGGAATCATGCGCAAGGTCGCGAGCTGCTCGATCGGCTGATGGGTAGGGCCGTCTTCGCCGAGGCCTATCGAATCGTGCGTGTACACGAACACCACGCGCTGCTTCATCAGGGCCGCCATGCGCAGGGCATTGCGGGCGTACTCGGAAAACATGAGGAAGGTGCCGCCGTAGGGAATGAACCCCCCGTGCAGAGCCAGCCCGTTCATGATGGCCGACATACCAAACTCGCGAACACCGTAGTACAGGTAGTTGCCTCCCGGGTGTTCGCTCGAGACGCCCTGACAGCCAGACCACATGGTGAGGTTCGAGCCCGCGAGATCAGCCCCGCCGCCCATGAGCTCCGGCAGCTTCGGTCCAAACGCGTTCAGGGTATTCTGTGACGCATTGCGCGAGGCAATGCTGGGCGCCTTGGCGTCGACTTCGCCGATGAAATCCTGGGCCGCCTGCGCGAACTGAGCCGGCAGGTCGCCCGCCATGCGACGGAGAAACTCCGCCGCAAGGTCCCCGTGCGCCTTGCGATACGCCTCGAAACGGCTCGACCAGTTCCGCTCCGCCTCGCCACCACGGCTGCGCGCGTCCCATCCGGCATAGATGTCTGCGGGAATCTCGAAAGGCGGATAATGCCAGCCGAGGCGGTCACGGGCCGCTGCAATCTCCTGTTCCCCGAGAGGCGCCCCGTGGCAGACTTCCTTACCTTCCTTATGGGGCGCACCGAAGCCGATGATGGTCTGACAGCAGATCAGGGACGGCTTGTCGGTGACCGCCCGGGCCGTCTCAATGGCGGCGCGGATGGCCTCCGGGTTGTGGCCATCGACAGTCGGCACGACATGCCAGCCGTACGCCTCGAAGCGCTTCGGTGTGTCATCGGTAAACCAGCCGTGCACTTCGCCATCTATGGAGATGCCGTTGTCGTCATAAAAACCGATCAGTTTGCCAAGCCCAAGGGTCCCGGCAAGAGAGCCGGCCTCGTGCGAAATGCCTTCCATCAGGCAGCCGTCACCCATGAACACATACGTGTAATGGTCGACGATGACATGCCCGGGCCGGTTGAACTGCGCGGCCAGCGCGCGCTCGGCAATCGCCATGCCGACGGCATTGGCAAGTCCCTGCCCGAGCGGTCCCGTAGTGGTCTCGACGCCGGGAGTATGGCCATATTCGGGATGCCCCGGCGTCTTCGATCCGAGCTGACGAAAGCGTTTGATTTCGTCCATCGACAGGTCGTAGCCGGTCAGATGCAGGAGGCTGTAGAGCAGCATCGAACCGTGACCATTGGACAACACGAAACGGTCGCGGTCGGCCCACAACGGATTGGCGGGATTGTGCTTCAGGTAGTCGTTCCACAGCACTTCCGCAATGTCCGCCATGCCCATAGGCGCACCCGGATGCCCCGAGTTGGCCTTCTGGACCGCGTCCATGCTGAGGGCCCGGATGGCGTTGGCAAGTTCACGGCGTCGACCTTCGGTTTTGGCCGTCTTCGAGTGGCTTTCAGGCTTTACTGACATGATGGATCCTCAAAAAACTCAATCCTTTACTCGTAGTGACCGGATGCCGCCTTCAGAAGGTGGTAGGCCACAAGCAATTGCGTCAGGGCAAGCGGATGGGATTTCAGGCGTTCGCCCGTGGTTCCCGTGATCTCGCCGATACCCTCATGGCGCAGGTGATGGTGCTCGCCCGGAATGCGCTTCCACAAGAGATCCTCGAGCTGCTTGGCCTTGGCGTCACTGATGGTGCCGTCGATTTCCAGGCGGTCGACGGGCAATCCCATATCGCGATCCAGTTCGAGATGAATGCCATTGCTGGCACTCTGCTCGAGAACCTCCGAAAGATCCGGATGCGGCAGAGTCGGACGCAGGACGAGGGAAACATTCAGGCGGGCTCCCGTTTCCTCCTTCTTGTCCGCGGGCGGCCAGAAGCAGACAACCATGTCCGCCCACTTGCGCTGTGGCCGGATGAATGCTTCAGAATCGGGCTCGCGCATCTTCATTTCCTTGGCGACAGCCTCGGCGGTATGGCCACGCTTTTGCGTGTCGCGCTTCATCTTCCACTGATAACGCAGGTCTTCCGGTGGCGCGAGGTACAACTTCACGTCGTAGCAGTCGCGCATCGCCTTGGTCGAATACCCAAGCAATCCTTCGACTATGATAAAATCTTTCGGCTCGAGATAGCTCGGCGGATCGAAATCACCGGTCGCATGATTGTAGTGGGGCTTCAGGATCGGCTTGCCCGCCTTCAGGAGTCCCAGATGCTGCTCGATGATATCAAGGTAATTGCAGTCCGGATGCAGGGCCGTGATCTTCTTTTCGGCGCGCTGGGTCCGGTTGTAGCGGTGGTAGTCATCGGTGCAGATGGTCGTGCACCTGTCTTCGCCAATCACCTGGGCGATGCCCCGAGTAATCGTCGTCTTACCGGCGGCTGAATCGCCGACGATCCCTAAGAGGATCGGTCTTTTACGCATCACACTGCTCCTAGATAAGGTCGGGACGCTACGGCGGACACCCGCCGCGTCCCTGTGGCGGGTATCCCACCACGCACCGTCTGCATTGAATCATGCCATCAGCAACCCTGGGATCGCGGGCCGCGCTACCATACAAAAAACCCCTTTGGCAGGCAAAGCGCTCTCGCCAAGGGGTACGGGTTCACGAGTCGCGCACACAACAGAGGCGGCTCAAAATAACTCCTGAGACGCGCATTTTCGCTCACCCGTGCCCATTGGGCAATAGCCCTGCCCGCAGGGATCAGGCATTGTGGGCAATCCAGGCCCGCCAGCTCTCGTACAGGTCCGGATCCTTGGCCGCCACCGCAGAACAGTTGGTCAGGCGGTCGTAGGGCATGGGCGTGGCCGCCAGCGTCTCTGCGATGCCTCCCGCTTCGGTCAGGATGAGGCTGCCTGCGGCATAGTCCCACAGCTTCTGGCCACCATGCAGATAAAGGTGGAGTCGTCCGGCAGCCAGCCAGCACCAGTCGAGCGCGCACGCGCCAAGACTCCGCTGGGAGGC
>JAJYHH010000087.1 GCA_021784845.1 Pseudomonadota bacterium | reverse complement strand
GGTGGCTGCGATCTCTGCCCCGGCGCCGCCAAAGCGCGAGGATTCATCGACTATCAGGCAGCGGTGGGTCTTGTCGACAGACGCCTGGCAGGTGTCCCAGTCTACTGGCAGCAGGCTGCGCAGGTCGATCACCTCGGCGGTCACATGCTCGCTGCGCAGCGAGGTGGCGGCCGCCAGGGCGACCTCCACCATGCGCGACCAGGCCACGATGGTCACATCGGTCCCCGCGCAGCGTATGGTCGCCTGATGCGGCGGGGGCGGCGCCATCGATTCGTCCAGGGAACCCTTCGAGAAGTAGAGGCGTTCGTGTTCGAGCACGATGACCGGGTCGTCACTGCGGATTGCCTGACGCAGTTGCCACCAGGCATCCTGTACCGTCGAAGGGATGACCATGCGTAGCCCCGGAACATTCATGAACAGCTGTTCCAGGCGCTGGGAATGCTGGGCGCCGAGCTGCCGGGCGACGCCGCCTGGCATGCGGATGGTGAGAGGCATGGCGAACTGCCCGCCCGACATGAAAGGGATCTTGGCGGCCATGTTGACGATGGCATCCATGGCAAGCAGCGCGAAATTGACGGTCATGATCTCCACGACCGGCCGCAGGCCGGCAAGGGCGGCCCCCACGCCCAGTCCGACAAAGCTGTTTTCGGAGATGGGTGTGTCGCGCACGCGCCATTCTCCGTATTTGGCCAGCAAGCCTTCGGTCACGCGGTAGGTGCCACCGTAGAGACCAACGTCCTCGCCGAGTGTGACGACGCTGTCATCGGCGGCCATCTCGTGGTCAAGGGCGCGGTTCAAAGCCTGCCAGTAGAGGATCGGGTCGCTCATGAGGGTCCAATCAGCACTTCGTGGCTGTGGTTGCAATGCAAGTCGCGCCAGGCATCATCGAGTGTTGGGGCCGGGCTTGCCTCGGCAAAGCGGACCGCGTCGTCGACCACGGCCATCACCTCGGCCCGCAACCCTTCTATCTCGGCGGGCGTCAGCGTGTCCCAGGCGCGACCGCCGAAGGGTGAAGGAAGGTCAGGATCCGGGGGCGACTGATCGTGTTTGCCCGGCGTGGGATCTATGGTCTTGGCTGCGCGGATGAAGGCTTCGACCGGATCGTCACGCAAGTAGGCCTGGACCTCGGCAGACGGGCGGTAGGCGCCTGGGTCCGCCATCGAGTGACCGCGGAAACGATAGGTTTCCAGTTCCAGGAGGCGCGGTCCGCCTTCATTGCGTATGGCGTCGAGCGCCTGGCGGGCCGCCTCGTACACGGTCAGAACGTCCATGCCGTCGGCCTTGGCCGCGGGGATGGCATAGCCGCAGGCCCGTTTGTGGACATCGGTGACGGCCGAATGCCGGTGGATCTCCGTGCCAATCTGGTAGTGGTTGTTCTCGCATACGAATAAAACAGGTATGCGCCACAAGGCGGCCATGTTCAGTGATTCATGGAAGGTCCCCTGGTTGACGGCGCCATCCCCGAAGAAACAGATGACTGCCTCGGGCAGGTTGCGGTAGGCGAGGGCGTAGCCAATGCCAAGAGCAATGGGGAAGGTTTCGCCGACGATCGCGTATCCGCCCATAAACCGTCGCTCGCTGTCGAAAATATGCATGGATCCACCCATGCCATGGCTGACGCCGTCCTTTTTCCCGAAGAGTTCCGCCATGATGCGCCGTGCCGATATGCCGCGAACGAGCGCGTGAACATGCTCGCGGTAGGTGCTGACGATGTAGTCGGAGGGTTCCGCCGCATGCATGACGCCGACGGCGACAGCTTCCTCGCCTGGGTACAGATGCAAAAAGCCGCGAATCCGGCCGTTTGTGTATTCCTGGGCGGCGCGTTCCTCGAAGGCTCGGGCAAGCAGCATGTCATGGACGAAGTGGCGCAACAGATCCTTATTCATAAGTAGCCCCTGCGGCCGGCAGAGGCCGGTGTGGCACCCGCGGCGGGGCAAGGAGGCGCGCAACAGCCCGTCTTGCGTACGCCAAAGGCCGCCACGACGCCCATTGCCCGCCGGGCGGCCGTCGCCTCGGGGAAAGCCATGGCTTCCCCAATCAGGGCCGCGCCTGGCTGATTCAGCTCTTTCCTGTAACCCATGTCCACGTCTCCCGGACGCTGTGACGACGCAATCATGGCAGAAGGGTCCGCCAACGGATGCCATCGGCCGGATGGTTTACGACCGCGGTCTGCACTACCGTGTCCCCGGCCGCGGCGGGCGGCCAAGACGCTTTTCCACTTCCAGTATATGCAGTGTTGTGGCAACCACTGCATCGGGATTTAAGCTCACCGAATCAATGCCGAGCTCCACGAGAAACTCGGCCATTTCCGGATAATCGGATGGCGCCTGGCCGCACAGTCCGGAGTGGCGCCCTGTGCGGCGGCACCCTTCGACCGCCATCCGGATCATTGTCTTGACGCCCGGATCGCGCTCGTCGTAGTCGAATGCGACAATACGCGCGTCGCGGTCAACACCCAGAGTCAGCTGTGTGAGATCGTTGGAACCGATCGAAAAGCCATCAAAATAGCGGGCGAACTCGTCAAGCAGCAGGACATTGTTGGGAATCTCCACCATCATATAGATCTCAAGGCCATTTGAACCGCGCGCAAGTCCCAGTTCGGCCATCCTCTTCATGACACGCTCGGCCTCGTCAACGCGCCGGCAGAAGGGGATCATCAGTTTGACGTTGGTCAGCCCCAGGTCTTCCCGTACACGGCGCATGGCGGCGCATTCCAGAGCGAACCCGTCTGCGTAATCGGGGTGTGTATAACGGGAAGCGCCGCGGAAGCCCAGCATGGGATTGTCTTCGTGAGCCTCGAACCAGCGTCCCCCAAGCAGGCTTGCGTACTCGTTTGTCTTGAAATCCGACATACGCACGATCACCGGGTTGGGATGAAAGGCGGCGGCGATGGTGCCAACGCCCTCGGCTAGCCGTTCTATCAGAAAATCCGCGGGCCGCGCGTAACCCCGGGTCAGGTGCGCAATGGTTTCACGCTCGGCCGCGTCCTGCACGCGATCCGGGTGTACGAGTGCCATGGGATGGACGCGGATCGCTTCAGCTATGATGAATTCCATGCGCGCAAGCCCCACGCCGTCATTGGGTAGAAAGCGCGTCTTGAATGCCTGGTCCGGGTTGCCGATATTAATCATGATGGCGGTGGCCGGCTTGGGGATGGCAGTCAGATCATGACGCTTCACCACAAAGGGAAGGGCGCCCCGGTACACGTTGCCGGTGTTTCCTTCCGCGCAGGAGAGAGTCACCAGCTCGCCGTCGGCGATGGCGCGGGTGGCGTTGTCCGTGCCGACGATCGCCGGTATGCCAAGTTCGCGCGCGATGATTGCCGCGTGACATGTACGGCCGCCGCGGTTGGTGATGATGCCGGCTGCGTGTTTCATGATGGGTTCCCAGTCCGGCGTCGTCGTGTCGGCGACCAGGATCTCGCCTTTGTGAAAGTTACCGATCTCGGTGACATGCGGTATGACGTGTGCACGGCCGGTCGCGATTCCGACACCGACGGCGCGCCCCTGTGTCAGGAGCGGACCCTGCCCCTGCAGTTGATACTCCTCAAGAACCTGCGCGTTCTTGCGGGAGGCTACGGTCTCGGGTCTTGCCTG
>JAJYHH010000031.1:7094-17035 GCA_021784845.1 Pseudomonadota bacterium | reverse complement strand
GCGGCGCCCGGGCTCGGGGCGGGAGTGGTCAGTCGCCGGCGGGTTGCGCCGGTGCGGGCTTGTCCGGTTCGTAGGGCTTTATGCGCGCGACCTGGATGGCGGTGCCGCGGGTGCGGACGATCTCGACCAGATAACCATTCAGCAGGAGGCTTGTGCCTGGCGCCGGGATGTCTTCGAGATATTCGGTGATGAGCCCGTTTACGGTCTTCGGCCCGTCGAGCGGCAACTGCCAGTTCAAGGTGCGGTTCAGGTCGCGGATATTGGCGCCGCCGTTGATGAGGTAGCTGCCATCTGGCTGCGGAAAGATGTCGCGTTCCGGTCCTGGCGGCTGGGTGGTGAACTCGCCTACGATTTCTTCGAGGATTTCCTCAAGCGTCACAAGACCCATGAGATCGCCATACTCGTCGACGACAAGCCCGATGCGCCGCCTCGAGTTCTTGAAGTTCAGAAGCTGGGTTGTGAGGGGCGTGCCTTCCGGTATGTAGTAGGGCTCGAGGAGGGCGTTTTGCAGATCCTCGCGGTTTAGCCGCCCCGCGAGGGCAAGATTCAGGGCGCGCCGCACATGCAGCATGCCGATGACGTTGTCGAGGCTGCCCCGGAAGACGGGCAGGCGCGTGAAATGGCTGTTTTCGAGGAGTCCCAGGATGTCGGGCCATTCGGCGTCGAGATCGATTCCTTCGACTTCGCGCCGCGGCACCATGACGTCTTCGACAGTGATCTTTTCCAGATCGAGGATGCCAAGCAGCATGGCCTGATGGGTTTTGGGAATGAGCCCGCCTGCCTCGATCAGAACCGTGCGCAACTCGTCTGCGCTCATCTGCTCGGCGCGCCGCGGCGTCACCGAGATGCCAAAAAGACGCAGCAGGACGTTGGCGATCGCGTTGACGGCGGCGACCAAAGGATAGGCTACACGCAAAAGAGGGGTGAGCAGGTAGGCCGAGACGAACGCCACCTGTTCGGGGTAAAGCGCAGCCAGGGTCTTTGGCGCGGTCTCGGCGACGATCAGGATGACGAGGGTCAGAAGCCCCGTCACCAGCGCGAGGGAATTGGGCCCATAGAGGCGCAGCGCAATCAGGGTGGCAACCGAGGAGGCGGCGATGTTGCCGAAGTTGTTGCCGAGGATGACCACGCCGAGCACGCGGTCGGGACGGCGCAGCAGGACCTCGGCGCGGCGCGCCCCCCGGTGGCCGCTCTGGGCGAGATACCGCAGGCGATGGCGGTTGATGGTCATCAGGCCGATTTCGGCGGCCGAGAAAAACCCGGAGAGAAAAATCAGAAAACAGAGTACGCCGGCCAGCGTGCCTAGCGGGACGTTGTCCAAGCCAAGAGGCTCCAAGGGAACAGGGATTCGTTACCCTACCATAGGCTGGCCGGTTTTTCGAGATGTCAGCGGATGATAGCGAACTGCAGGAGGAACTGGGCGCTCAAATAGGCGAAAACCAGGAAAACGAAGCCGCCGACCGTCCAGCGTACCGCATTGCGTCCGCGCCAGCCAAAGCGCCAGCGGCCAAGCAGCAGGATGGCGAACACAAGCCAGGCGATCAGCGCAAAGATGCTGTGGTGGCTCACCGACAGCGGCTTCCCGAAGAGTTGATCGGAAAAGAAAAATCCGCTGATCAGGGTCAGCGTGAGGAGGATGAAGCCGACGCGGATCATCTCGAACATGAGGCTTTCCATGGTTTCCATCGGCGGCAGGGCCTGCATCAGCTGGGCCGGTTGCTTGCGCCGCAGGCGCCGCTCCTGGATCCACAGCATCAGGCTCTGTACCACGGCGATGGCGAGCAGGCTGTAGGCGAGGATGGAGACGACGACGTGCACGATGAGCCAGGGGTCGCCGGCCGGCACCGGCTGCGGGTGCAGCGGCAGGAAGATCTCGCCGATGGCGGCCAAAGCCGCCGTCGGCATGATGAAGGCGCCAAGGTTGCCGATCGGCTTGCGGGCCGAGGCGGCGAGGAAGATGGCGGCTACCGCCCACGCATCCAGGGACAGGATGATGCCGATGCCAAGCACGAGGCGTCCGTTCTGGTCGAGATCGCCCGCCAGCACGGCCCCCTGCAGCAGCACCGCGACGGTACCGAACGCGACCGCCGTCCGCCACGTGCGCGCGCCGGACTTGCCAAGCTCGCGCCAGTAATAAAAGCCAGACAGCGCGTAGAGGACTACGGCGGTCACATGCAGAATCAGTTGCATCATGGGTGTTCGCTCGCCATCATGTCCAACATTCCGGTTCATCTAACCGTACAAGACAGATTGGTAAGTGTAACGGAAGCCGCCCCGGGCGGCTATCGGCAACGGCTGAGGTCACTATGTTCGAGACACTGACGACGCGCCTCCAGGGCGTTATGCGCAACCTGCGCGGTGAAGCGCGCATCACCGAAACGAATATCACCGATGCCCTGCGCGAGGTGCGCGTAGCCCTCCTCGAGGCCGATGTGGCACTGCCGGTGGCCAAGGACTTGATCGAGCGGGTGCGCACGCGCGCCATGGGTCAGGAGGTGCTGGCGAGCCTTACCCCCGGCCAGGCGGTCATCAAGGTGGTCTACGAGGTGCTGGTCGAGACCATGGGAGTCGCCTGTGACCGCCTGAATCTCGCGGCGCGTCCGCCGGCGGTGGTGCTGCTTGCGGGACTTCAGGGTGCCGGCAAGACGACGAGCGCCGGCAAGCTCGCCCGGCTCCTGCGCGAGCGCGAACACAAGAAGGTGCTGCTGACGAGCGTTGATATCTATCGCCCGGCGGCGATCGATCAGCTCGAAAGGCTCGCGGCTGAGGTCGGGGTGGCCTTTGAGGGGCGCGCTCCGGGGCAGGGGGTGCTGGCCATTGCCGCCTCTGCGCACGCCAGGGCGCGGCGCGAGGGCTTTGATGTGCTCCTCATCGACACCGCCGGGCGTCTGCATGTGGATGCGGAGATGATGGCGGAGGTAAAGGCCCTGCACGAGGCCGTCGAGCCCGTCGAAACCCTGTTTGTGGTCGACAGCATGACCGGTCAGGACGCGGTCAACACTGCGCGCGCCTTCAACGAGGCGCTGCCGCTGACAGGGCTGATCCTGACGAAAGTCGACGGAGACGCCCGGGGCGGCGCGGCGCTGTCGATGCGCGCGGTGACGGGCAAGCCCATCAAGTTTCTCGGTGTCGGGGAAAAGCTCGATGGCCTGGAACCCTTTCATCCGGACCGCCTTGCCTCGCGCATTCTCGGCATGGGGGATGTGCTGACGCTGATCGAGGAGGCCGAACGCAAGGTCGACCGCGCCAGCGCCGAACGCCTGGCGGAGAAGTTCAAGAAGGGCCGCGGTTTCGATCTCGACGATTTTCGCGAGCAGATGCTGCAGATGGAGCGCATGGGCGGCATGGCGAACCTGCTCGACAAGCTGCCGGGCGCAGGCGAGATTCCGGCCGCCGCCCGCGCCAGGTTAAACGACAAGGAGACCGGGCGGCTGATCGCCATCATCAATTCGATGACCCCGCATGAGCGCCGTTTCCCCGATATCATTCGCGGATCACGCAAGCGGCGTATTGCAGAGGGTTCCGGCACCGCGGTGCAGGAGGTCAACCGGCTTCTCAAGCAGTTTGCGCAGGCCCAGCGGCTCATGAAACAGATGGGCAAGGGCGACATGCGCAAAATGCTCTCGCGGTTCAAGGGGCGCATGCCCGGGTTGCCATTCTGAGGCTTGCGGCCGCTGACAGTCTCTCTTATAGTCCCATACAGTTATTCTATAAGTAGGACAGGCAAGGGGGGAGGAATCGGTATGGTGGTGGTCGTGAAGGAACAGCAGGTGGACCGGCGCGGGCAGGGTCGGGCGATGATCGGCCGGATGCTCGAGGAGCGGCGCGAAATGCTGGTGCTGTTTTGCCGCGTGGCGGGACTTGAACCGTTCGGGGCCGAAGGCGATGCGCGGCGCACGCTGCAGGAATTCTGCCAGGTGCTGATCGATTACATCAGCGCGGCGCATTTTTCGCTCTACGAGCGCATCCTCAACGGCAGCGAACGGCGTCAGGCGGTGCTTGCGCTCGCCGGCCAGCTGTACGCGCAGATCGAAAGCTGCACGGAAACGGCGATCGTCTTCAATGATAAATACGACTGCGCCGACCACTGCGAGCACCTGGACCGCCTGGGAGGCGATCTGTCGACTCTGGGCGAGGCGCTCGCCTTGCGCATCGAGCTCGAGGACCGGCTCATCGCGACGATGCTCGCTATCCCCGCATAAAAGCCGCGAGCAGAATCATCCGCAGGGGTGTGAGGGCGATGCGGGCGTCGAAGGGGCGTGCGTCCGGTCGCGCCAGTTCCGCCAAAAGCGCGCGGGCAAAGCGTCGCTGCGTGGCGAGCACGCGCGGCAGGGGTTCTGCCGCCTGCGCGAGACGGGCGGTGGCGTGGGCGACAAGCGCGCTCACCGCCGGACCTGTGTCACCCTGTGTGTCCCGTGGCAGCCACTGCCGGCCATGACGCTCGGCGCGACCGAGATCCTGGAGGCGCTGTGTGAGATCGAGACCGATGGCGAGATCAGCGAGGCGGCCGGCATCGATGTCTGCGCCGAGCGCGCAGGCGGTCAGCGTCACGACCGGCTGCCAGGTGGCCTGGGCGGCGGCAACGAGGTCTGCGGTGGTGGCGTAGGAGGTTACGCCCTGTTCCCGGCGCAAGGCCGCCTGGAAGCGGCCGAGGGCGGGGTCGGCGGCGAGCCTGGGGGCGGCTGCGTGCAGCGCGCGCGTGAGCGGATGCTGCGCCCGGCCCGGTGGCCGGGTGAGCTCCTCGCTCCACCAGTCCAGGCGTAAAGCGGCGATCTCGGCGATGTCGGGATAGCGCGCGATGCGCAGCAGTTCGGCGGCCAGCGCATAGAGGGCAGCGAGGGCGGGGCGGGCGTCGCCTGGTGCAAAGAGCAGGCTGTACCAGAGATCAGGCCTTTGTGCGCGCAGCGCGCCCGTGACCCATGCAGGCGTACTCAGGCGCGTGGACCGGCGCGGCGCGCTCTAGCGCTGCAACTGGCCACGTTTGTCGCCGACGTCGCGCCAGGAATCCGCGTCGGGCGGCGCCTCTTTCTTCTCGAGAATGGGCGGCCAGGTCGCCGCGAGTTCAGCGTTTAGCGCAATGAAATCGCGCTGGTCCTGCGGCACTTCGTCTTCGGCATAGATGGCGTTGACGGGACATTCCGGGACGCACAGTGTGCAGTCGATGCACTCATCCGGATCGATGACAAGAAAATTGGCCCCTTCGCGGAAGCAGTCGACAGGACAGACTTCCACGCAGTCGGTGTACTTGCATTTGATGCAGGGCTCAGTGACCACGTAGGCCATGGGGGCTCTCCGAAAAAGCGCTATCTTAGGCGAAGAGGACGCCGCTGAAAACCAATTCGCGAGCGGGATGCAGGTGACCCGTCGCGCCCGGGCGGCTTGCGCGCAGGTGCGCGCTTCCAGGACACGCAGCCGCCCTGGCGCAGGCCCGCCCGGACGGGGAACCTGCAGCCCTGTAGCGGACGGGGCCTTGAGGCTTGTCGGTTCATGCGGGGCGTAGTATCGTGCTAGCCAAGCCATTTAAGGAGATCTTGGCATGCTGCGCCTTACGGACCTGGATGTCGGACGACTGTCGTGGCGCAAGCGCCGTCTGGAGGAGTGGCTGGCCGCGTTGCCGCTTGCCGAACCGACGCGCGCCCTGCAGCAGCTGGCGCACTCGCTGCGCGCCTTGAATGGCACGCTCACCGAACCGGCCTTGCGCGTCTCCCTTCTCGGCTGCTACGAAGAACCCGTTCGCAATCTGGCTGTCACCCTGCGCCGCCCCGGCGCGCCGGCGGACCGGATTGCCTTTCTGACGCTCGTCAACTCGGAAATGGCCCACGGCTACGAGATGGCGGTCGTGCCCGAGGCGCGGCCCGATGTGCGCAAGCGCGCCGCGCAAGGGGCCCTCGTGCATCTGGGTGAAGTCGTGCGCTGTGCCTATCGCGCGTATCTTCCGGTCCCGCCGGGGCTTTGGCGACGCATTCATCTCCTCTATGGTCAGGTCGCAGACGAAACGGATGGGGCCATTGGTGCGGCTTACAGGAACATCGTGCTTTTGGGGCTTGCCGATCCCTATGCGCTGCCGTCGGGGGCGATCGACGCGGTGACGGCGCTGATCGCGCAGTACGGCAGGCTGGCCGTGCTGCCCGCCACGGGGGGGTTTCGCATCGAGCCGCAAAACGACGCGCCAGCCCAACTCGGGGGCGGTGCGCTGAAGGCCTATTATATCGATACGCGTCCGCTCGTGGCCGAGGTGAGCCGTCTGCGCGCGGCCTTGCTCGAGCGGGACGTCCTGCCGTCGGTGTGGGCGCAGCGTGTCCTGCCGGATGTCGCGGAGCGCCTGCTGGCGACGCTCGGCACGGCGTGGCTGCCGGAGCCGCATGTGCGGGGTGCGCGCGTGCATCTGTCCGGGGAGCGGCTGGTGTGCACGGGCTTTAGCGCACTGCATACCCTCGCCGGCCAGAAGGACGGGCGCCATTATGTCGATCTGGATGCGCCAGCGCGCGACGGTCGCCCCGCGGTGCCGGTCGCGCGGTGGCGGATACGCGACGCCGGTCACGGGGGGCTGTGGCTGAGCAGTGAGGAAACAGGTTTTGAGGGCCGGGCGCCGCGGCCTGGTTCGCTTGTGGGTGTGCGCGAGCCGGGTGAGTCGGGCAGCTGGCAGGCGGCGGTGGTGCGCTGGCTCAAGCGTGCGCGGCCCCGCGAATACGCCATCGGTATCCAGATCCTCGGAACGGCGCACGGCGGCCTGGCCGGACGGGGCCCGGCGTTCCCGTTTGCCGTCATTCTGATAGAGCCCGTGCAGGGAGGGCCGGCGACGTTGCTGGCGCCGCCCGGGCGCGTGGCCGCCGGACGCAGCCTGCGCGTGGAAAGCGACGGTCGCGAGGTGGCGCATCTGCCGGTGAGCCGCATCGACGGTATCGGCGGGCTCGACCGGTTCGCGCTAGCAGGCGGCGTCTGCGGGAAGCTGGTCGATCGCATTGCGCATCAGGGCATAGATGCGCGGGTTGGCCGCGAGAACACAGCCGCTCTCTAGCGGATCCCCTTCGCCAAAGAGATCCCCGGTCAGGCCGCCCGCCTCGCGGATGAGGAGGATGCCGGCGGCCATGTCCCACGGGCGCAAGCCCGCTTCCCAGAACCCGTCCAGACGGCCGCAGGCCACGTACGCGAGATCAAGCGCGGCCGACCCCGGCCGCCGGATGCCGCTTGTGGCGAGCGCAAACCGGCGGAAGATCTGGATCCAGCGATCGACCGCATCGGTCTCGCGGAAGGGAAATCCGGTCCCGAGCAAGGCCAGACCAAGTTCGCTCACGCGGCTGACGCGGATGCGGCGTCCGTTCAGCTGCGCTCCCGCCCCGCGGCCTGCGGTGAAAAGCTCGTCGCGCACCGGATCGAAGACGACCGCCTGCTCGAGCCGGCCCTTGTGGCGCAAGGCGATCGATACGGCAAACTGCGGGAAACCGTGCAGGAAGTTGGTGGTGCCGTCGAGTGGATCGATGATCCACTGCCAGTCGTTGCCCGTGTGACTGCCGCTTTCCTCGGCGAGCACGCCGTGGTCCGGGTAGGCCGTACGGATGACATCGATGATGGTCTCTTCCGCGCGGCGGTCGACTTCGCTTACGAAATCGTGCCGTCCCTTGTTCTCGATCGTCAGCCGGTCGATGTCCGGCATGGCGCGGACAATCACCGCGCCGGCACGGCGCGCCGCCTTGACGGCGGTGTTTAGCATTGGCTGCATGGGCAATCCCCGAAAGCGCTGCATTGTAACGGCCCTTGGCCGCAGCGCAAAGCGCGACCATGTTATCCTTGAAAGCAGGCCGTGCCATCACACAAGGATTATCCATGAGTCTCGCCCGTATCCGCATCGTTCTCGTGCGTCCCCAGCACCCGGGCAACATCGGGGCCGTGGCGCGGGCGATGAAGAACATGGGTCTGTCTTCCCTGGTGCTGGTGGCGCCGCGGGAGTTCCCTGCGCCCGAGGCGGTGGCGCGCGCCGCGGGTGCCGACGATATCCTTGCCTCTGCGCAGGTGGCAGAGAGCGTCGCCCAGGCGGTGGCGCCCTGTACGCGGGTATTCGCCACCAGTGCCCGCGCGCGCAAGATCCCCTGGCCCGTTCTGGCCCCCGAGCAGGCGGCGGGCGCGCTGTGGAGCGAGGCGGCGGCCGGACACGAGGTCGCGCTGCTTTTTGGCGGGGAACGCAGCGGGCTTGCCAACGAGGACGTGGATTTCGCGCAGGGGCTCGTGCAGATTCCCGTGGACCCGGCCTTTCCGTCACTGAATCTGGCGGCAGCCGCGCAAGTGCTCTGCTACGAGATCCGCAGACAGGCGCTGGGGCCACCCCCCGCGGTCACAGATCATGTTCCCACATCCCAGGACGAACTGAACCGGTTTTTCGCTCACCTGGAGACGGTTCTGATCGGCATCGGTTTTCTGAACGCCGCCCATCCGCGCAAGCTCATGCGCCGGCTCGTGCGGCTTTTTCGCCGGGCGACACCCGACCAGAACGAGATCAACATTTTACGAGGCATTCTCACGGCCATTCCCGTGGCCGGACAGCCCCCCGCTAATCTTGACAAAATTAGTCAGGAATGACTAAATACCGCAGATTCAGGAAGCACGAACAGGGGGGCGGGTGACCAAGCGGGGCTATATTGCCAGCATTTTCGAGCGCGATCCAGCAGCCCGCTCGCGATGGGAAATCCTGACGCTGTATCCGGGCGTGCACGCGCTCGGTGCGCACCGCGTAGCGCACCGCCTGTGGCGCATGCGGGTTTACTGGCTGGCGAAAATGATCGCGCAATTGGCCCGCTTTGTGACCGGCATCGAGATCCATCCGGGTGCGCGTCTGGGCAAGCGCTTTTTCGTGGATCATGGCTTTGGCGTGGTCATCGGCGAAACGGCGGAAGTCGGCGATGACTGCACGCTCTACCAGGGCGTGACTCTGGGAGGGACGACGTGGAAGGCGGGCAAGCGCCATCCGACGCTTGGCAACAACGTCGTAGTCGGTGCCGGCGCCAAGATCCTCGGACCGATCGTGATCGGGGATGGCGCGCGCATCGGTTCCAATTCCGTGGTCGTCAAGGATGTGCCGGCGGGGGCCACGGTGGTGGGCATTCCGGGACGGGTGGTGGTCAAGGGCGAGCGCGAGCGGTCGCGCGCAGCGCTTGCCCAGAAGATCGGTTTTGATGCCTACGGGCAGATGCCGCAGATGCCAGACCCGGTGGCGCAGGCAATCGATCGCGTGCTCGACCATCTGCATCATACGGACCGGCGCATGGAGCATGTCTGCGCGCAGTTGCGCCAGGCAGGTATCGCCATCGCACCGCTTGATGACGCAGCCACCGCGGGCGAAGACCGGCCTGGGGGCGGGGATAATAGTTGACTAAAGTAGTCAGGTATGGCACGCTGACCAGGCATCTGACGTGAGGCGCAAACGTATATGAAACTGACCACGAAGGGCCGTTATGCCGTGACCGCCATGCTGGATCTGGCGGTGCACCAGCAGGAGACCACGGTGGCGCTCGGTGACATCGCCGAGCGGCAGGGCATTTCCCTGTCGTATCTCGAGCAGCTGTTTGCCAAGCTGCGGCGCAAAGGGCTTGTGGCAAGTGTGCGCGGTCCGGGCGGAGGATACAGCCTGGGGCTGCCGGCCGCCCAGATCTCGGTTGCGCAGATCGTCATGGCGATCAATGAAAATATTGACGCCACCCGCTGTGGGGGTGAAAAAAACTGTCACGGCGAGGAGCGCTGTCTGACGCATCAGCTGTGGTCGGAGCTGTCGCGGCGGATTTATGAATTTCTCGACGGGATCACGCTCGCCGATCTGGTCACGGAACCGAATGTGCAGGAAGTCGTGTTGCGTCAGGCGCAGCGCGGTGCCGTGGAAGTCGACATGCAGAGTGGATGGATTTGACGGGAGCAGCAGGCATGAGAAAGCCGATTTACCTTGATTATTCAGC
>JAJYHH010000031.1:0-6541 GCA_021784845.1 Pseudomonadota bacterium | reverse complement strand
GGTGTCGACCTGCTGTCTTTGAGTGCCCACAAGGTGTACGGACCCAAGGGCATAGGCGCTCTTTATGTGCGCCGCAAGCCGCGGGTGCGCCTCGAGGCGCAGATGCATGGCGGCGGTCACGAAAGGGGCCTGCGTTCGGGTACGCTGGCCACGCACCAGATCGTCGGCATGGGCGAGGCATTCCGCATCGCGCGCGAGGAGATGGCCGATGAGGCCGTGCGCATCCGCGCCCTGCGTGACCGGCTGCTCGAAGGCTGCCGGTCCCTTGAGGAAGTCTATGTCAACGGCGATATGGAACAGCGCATTCCGGGCAACCTGAACGTGAGTTTCAATTTCGTCGAGGGCGAGTCCCTGATCATGGCCTTGAAGGAACTGGCCGTGTCATCCGGTTCCGCGTGCACTTCGGCGAGCCTTGAGCCGTCATACGTGCTGCGCGCGCTTGGCCGCAACGATGAACTGGCGCACAGCTCCATTCGCTTCACCCTGGGGCGGTTCACCACGGCAGAGGATGTGGAGTACACGATCGAGCTGCTGCGAAACAAGATCGACAGGCTGCGTGATCTGTCCCCGTTGTGGGAGATGTACAAGGATGGCGTCGATCTGAATTCGGTACAGTGGGCCGCTCATTAAAGTCAGCTGGAAAGGAGGAAGTCATGGCATACGGCACGAAAGTCCTGGATCACTATGAAAACCCCCGCAATGTCGGCTCGTTTGACAAGAACGATCCCTCGATCGGCACCGGCATGGTCGGGGCGCCTGCGTGCGGCGATGTGATGAAACTGCAGATCCGCGTCAACGACGAGGGCGTCATCGAAGAGGCGCGCTTCAAGACCTATGGCTGCGGCAGCGCGATTGCGTCAAGCTCGCTTTTGACGGAATGGGTCAAGGGCAAGACGCTCGATGAGGCCGGGCAGATCAAGAACACCGAAATTGCCGAGGAGCTGGCGCTGCCGCCGGTGAAGATCCATTGCTCGGTGCTGGCCGAGGACGCGATCAAGGCGGCGATCGCCGATTACCGCAAGAAGAGCAGCAAGAGCGCGGACGCGGCGTAAGGAGCACGGTGATGGCGATTGTATTGACCGAAAAGGCGGCAGCGCATGTCCGCCGTTCGCTCGAGAAGCGCGGCAAGGGAGAGGGACTGCGCCTGGGCGTGCGCACCAGCGGCTGCTCGGGCATGGCCTATGTGCTCGAATACGCCGATGCGGTGGCCCCGGAGGACCGGGTGTTCGAGAGCCACGGCGTGAAGGTGCTGGTCGATGCCAAGAGTCTCATCTATCTCGACGGGACGGAGCTCGACTACACGCGTGAAGGCCTGAACGAAGGATTCCGCTTCAACAATCCCAACCAGAAGGCATCCTGCGGCTGCGGAGAGAGTTTCAGTGTGTGATGACGCAGGCGGAGCGGTGCGTGGCAAGGAATCATTTTGAGCTTTTTGGTCTTCCGGTCGGCTACGACATCGACGAGCGGGATCTTGCGCGGCGTCACCGCGAACTGATCTCCACCTGCCATCCAGACCGCTTTGCGCAGGCCTCCGCACAGGAACGGCGGCTGGCCGTGCAAAAGAGCGCGGCCCTGAATGAAGCCCTGAAGGTCTTGCAAGACCCGGTCGCCCGGGCCCGCTATCTGCTGGAACTTGCGGGCGTGTCGACAGGCGAAGAGACGGACACGGTCATGGATCCCGCCTTCCTCATTCAGCAGATGGAGTGGCGGGAGGCGCTTGAAGAAAACCGGGACAATCCGGCGCGCCTGTCCTCCCTGATGGACGAGTGGACGGCGATGACGGCGGCCAGGCAGCGGGAGCTCGCCGGCCATTTGCGGGCGGGCGCGGCCGGTTATCCGCAGGCACGCCGGCTCGTGCGTGAATTGCAGTTTCTGCGCCGGTTCGGTGACGAGCTCGACGAAGCGCATCTGGAGACATGAGGGAGCAATAATGGCGTTGTTACAGATCAGCGAGCCCGGACAGTCCCCCATGCCCCATGCCCGGCGGCTTGCGGCGGGCATCGATCTGGGCACGACAAACTCCCTGATTGCAACGGTTGACGGCGGCGCGGTGCGCGTGCTCGCAGACGAGACCGGCGCGGCGCTGCTGCCATCGGTCGTGCGTTTCTTTGACAGCGGCGAGGTCGCAGTCGGGAGTGCTGCGCAGGCAGCCGAGATCGAAGATCCCCTAAACACCATCGCTTCGGTGAAGCGTCTCATGGGCCGTGGCCGGGATGAGGTCGGGCAGGTGCCCTATGCGCTGGCCGACAGCGAGGGCATGGTGCGACTGAAGACCGCCGGCGGCGACAAGACGCCGGTGGAGGTATCGGCGCACATTCTGGCGGCCCTGAAGACCCGCGCGGAGGACGCGCTGGGCGGGCCGCTTACGGGTGTGGTGATCACGGTGCCGGCCTATTTCGACGAGGCCCAGCGGCAGGCGACCAAGGACGCGGCGCGCCTGGCCGGACTGACCGTGCTGCGTCTGCTGAGCGAACCGACCGCCGCGGCCGTGGCCTACGGGCTCGACCGCCAGCCCGAGGGGCTCTATTGCATCTACGATCTGGGTGGCGGCACGTTCGACGTGTCGCTGCTGCGGCTCTCCCAGGGGGTGTTCGAAGTTCTCGCGACGGGCGGCGACGCGCGGCTCGGGGGCGATGATTTCGATGCCGCGGTGGCGGCCGATCTGGAGGCGCACGGACGGCGCGCCACCACCGCAGAAAGCGCGCGCGCCCTCCTGCGCGCCGCGCGCACGGCGCGCGAGCAGCTGACCACGCAGGAGACGGTCTCGATCGACGTGCCGGGCGTTTTCGCCGGCACGCTGTCGCGCGATGAACTGAATGCGTTGATCGACCCGCTGATCGAGCGCACGCTTGCGCCCTGCCGGCGGGTCCTGAAGGATGCCGGCGTGCGCGTGGCCGACGTCAGTGAGGTGGTGCTGGTCGGGGGGGCGACGCGCACCCCGCGTGTGCGGGAGCGGGTGGAAGGCCTGTTTCGCAAGGCCCCGCTAAACGACATCGATCCGGATCAGGTGGTGGCGGTGGGCGCGGCGCGTCAGGCGGACCTGCTGGTCGGCAACGCGGGCGCGACCGACATGCTGCTTTTGGATGTGATTCCGCTGTCGCTCGGAATCGAGATCATGGGCGGGCTGGTCGAGCGCATCATTCCGCGCAATGCCCCCATCCCGACGACGCGGGCGCAGGAATTCACGACGTACAAGGATGGCCAGACGGCGCTTGCCGTGCACGTCGTGCAGGGCGAACGGGATCTCGTCACCGATTGCCGGTCGCTTGCGCGCTTTACGCTGCGCGGCATACCGCCGATGGCAGCCGGTGCGGCGCGCATACGCGTGACCTACCAGGTCGATGCCGACGGACTTTTGAGCGTAAGCGCCCAGGAACTGTCAAGCGGCGCGGAGAGCGAAATCACGGTCAAGCCCTCCTACGGACTGACCGACGCGGACATCGAACGCATGCTGAGTGAATCGATGGCGCATGCAGCGACCGATGCGGCGGAGCGGGCGTGGCGCGAGCAGGTGGTCGAGGCCGACCGGATGATCGATGCCGTCTTGGCGGCCATCGCCGCCGATGGACGGCTTCTGGCCGAGGGCGAGGGCGAGGCGATCGCGACGCACGCGCGAGCGCTGCGCGCGGCCCGCGACGGACGGGACGTGACGGCCATCCGGCGGGCCATCGAGGCGCTCGACCGGGCAAGCGCGGCGTTTGCGGCGCGGCGCATGGATGAAGGCCTGCGCCGGGCCATGGCGGGCCATTCGATCCAGGAGTTTCGCTGATGCCGCGTGTGCGGGTGTTGCCCCATGAAGGGATTTGTCCGGCGGGCGCGGATATAGAGGCGCCGGCGGGTGTGAGTATCTGCGATGCGCTGCTCGACGCCGGGATCCCGATCGAACACGCCTGCGAGAAGTCATGCGCCTGCACCACCTGCCACGTCATCGTGCGCGAGGGCTTCGATTCGCTTGGCCCCGCCGAGGACAAGGAAGAGGATCTGCTCGACCGGGCGTGGGGGCTTGAGCCCGAGTCCCGGCTCTCCTGCCAGGCGCGGCTGGCGCAGACGGATCTTGTGGTCGAGATCCCGAAATACACCATCAATATGGTATCGGAGCATCATTGAACGCGGTGCACGCGACGGCAGGAGGAATCATGGGGCTTAAGTGGACGGACACGCAGGATATCGCCATAGCGCTCTGCGAACGGCATCCGGATGTGAATCCGCAGTTCGTGCGGTTTACCGACCTCCACCAATGGGTGCTTGGCATCGACGGATTCGACGACCGCCCGGATCGCTCAAGCGAAAAGATTCTCGAGGCCATCCAGATGGCATGGATGAGCGAGGCCGACGCCTAGCGGGTGTTGCGCGCCTGAGGCCGCTGTCCCCAGGCGGCGGTGGCGGCCGCCCTCCGCGATGGAAATTGCTGTCTTACCGACTAGACGCTAGAATGCCGGCTTTTCTAGAATCCATCAGATAAAGGGAAAGGCATGGCCATCGAGCGGACGTTGTCGATCATCAAGCCAGACGCTGTGGCGAAAAACGCCATCGGCGCCATCTATCAGCGCTTCGAAAAAGCCGGTCTGCGGATCATCGCCGCGCGCATGCTGCATCTGACGCGCGCCCAGGCGGAAGGCTTTTATGCCGTGCACAAGGCGCGCCCCTTCTTCAATGATCTGGTCACCTTCATGTGCTCGGGACCCGTCATGGTGCAGGTCCTCGAGGGGCCGGATGCGGTGGCCAAAAACCGCGAGATCATGGGCGCCACCAACCCCAAGGAGGCGGCCCCCGGGACCATCCGGGCGGAATTTGCGGCCAGCATCGACGAAAATGCGGTGCATGGCTCGGATTCATTGGACAATGCGCGCATTGAGATCCATTATTTCTTTGCCACGACCGACATCTGGCCGCGGACCCGGTAAGGAGGATTTCTGCAGGACGCGAATACCGTCAATCTGATGGGTCTTGATCGCACGAGCCTGGCCGCTTTCATGGCCGGGTTGGGCGAGAAGGCGTTTCGCGCCCAGCAGATCCTGCCCTGGATCCATCAGCGGGGCGTGACGGACTGGTCGGCGATGACCAATATCGGCAAGGGGCTGGCCGCGCGGCTGCAGGCCGCCGCCACGGTGCGCGCACCCGAACTCCTCTCCGAGCATGTGTCGGCCGACGGCACCCGCAAGTGGCTGTTCGGGTTGACAGACGGGAACGCCATCGAGACCGTCTTCATACCGGAAACCGACCGCAACACCCTGTGCATCTCCTCCCAGGTGGGCTGTGCGCTCGATTGCGCGTTTTGCGCCACGGCGCAGCAGGGCTTTGCCCGCAACCTGACGGCGGCCGAGATCGTAGGCCAGGTCTGGTTCGCCGAACACCATTTGCGCCGCGTGCTCGGACACGACGAACGCGTCCTGTCGAATATCGTCTTCATGGGTATGGGTGAACCGCTTTTGAACCTGAAGGAAGTGATTCCGGCGATTGCCGTGCTCCTGGATGATTACGCCTATGGGCTTTCACGGCGGCGGGTGACGGTCAGCACGGCCGGTGTCGTGCCGGCCATGGCACGGCTGCAGGAAGGCGCGCCGGTGAGTCTTGCCGTGTCGCTGCACGCCCCGGACGACGCGCTGCGCGACACGCTGGTGCCGATCAACCGCAAGTATCCGATCGCCGAACTGCTCGAGGCGTGCCGGGCCTATGTCCGAGGCGATGCCCGCCGCCGCATCACCTTCGAATACGCCATGCTGGCGGGCGTCAACGACGATCCCCAACAGGCGCGGGCGCTTGCGCGGCTTCTGCGCACGGTGCCGGCGAAGGTGAATCTGATCCCGTTCAATCCCTTCCCTGGGACGCAGTTCCTGCGCTCGGCGCCGGAAGCGATCGACCGGTTTCGCGACATCCTGCTGCAGGCCGGGCTGATGACGGTTACCCGGCGGACACGCGGGGACGGCATCCAGGCCGCGTGCGGGCAGCTCGCGGGCGTGGTTCGGGAGCGACCCCACCGGGTTGTGCAGCTCCATGCGGTTTAGGTGGGCCGTCACGGGGATAGTGATCGGGAGCGCGCTCCTCTCGGGGTGCGCCGGCGCGCCGCCTTTGACTGCGCGGCAGATGCGGCTTGTTGAATTGCGCACCGCGTTGGGCGTGGCCTATTTCCGCCAGGGGCAGATGGGCCTTGCCCGGCACGAATTGGAACTGGCGCTTGGCATGGACGCGCATAATGCCGGCGCCAACAACGCCATGGGGCTTGTGGAAGAGCGGCTGGGCGAACCCGTGAAGGCGCGCCACTATTTCCGCACGGGGCTCGATCACCACCCGCATGACGGGGCGCTGCAGAATAATTATGGGGCTTTTCTCTGTTCGAAAGGAGAAATCAAGGCTGCATTGCGGCATTTTCATGCAGCGCTCGCCTCTCCTTTGTACCCGACGCCCCAGCTGGCTGACGAAAACATGGGGGTTTGTCTGCTGAAGGTGCCGGACCTGCCGCGGGCCGTCTATTATTTCCATCGGGCGCAGGCGCTGGCGCCGGAAATGCCGGAACCGTTTTATTACCTGGCCAAAGTGCGCT
>JAJYHH010000005.1 GCA_021784845.1 Pseudomonadota bacterium | reverse complement strand
TCCTTGGATATCCGCAAAGTCAAAAAACTCATAGAAATGCTCGAGGCATCCAATCTGGGTGAGCTCGAGATCCGCGAAGGCGAGGAATCGATTCGCATCAGCCGGGGCAGTTCGGTGACGATGGTCGCCCCGGGACCGGCCGCCGCAGTGGCACCGGCGCAAGCGCCGGCCCCGGTGGCCGCCGCCGTGGCGGCACCGGCGGAAGCGCACCCGGTCCAGACCGGGCACCCGGTGACATCGCCCATGGTCGGCACGTTTTATCGCGCGCCGTCCCCGGACGCGCAGCCGTTTGTCGAGGTCGGCTCGACGGTCGGCGTCGGCGATCCCTTGTGCATCATCGAGGCCATGAAGATGCTAAACGAGATCGAAGCGGATCGGGCGGGCGTGGTACGCGCCATTTTGAAGGAGAACGGTCAGCCGGTGGAATATGGCGAGACCCTGTTCATCATTGAGTAGTGCCCCATGATTGAAAAGGTCGTTATCGCCAACCGCGGCGAAATCGCATTGCGCGTGCAGCGTGCCTGCCGCACGCTTGGCATCAAGACCGTGGCCCTCCATTCGGAGGCCGACCGGGACGCCAAATACGTCCGGCTGGCCGACGAATCCGTGTGCATCGGACCGGCGGCGGCCGCGAAGAGCTACCTGAACATCCCGGCGGTGATCAGTGCCGCCGAAGTGACCGATGCGGTAGCCATTCACCCGGGCTATGGATTCCTGTCGGAGAACGCCGACTTTGCCGAACGTGTCGAGCAGAGCGGCTTTATCTTCATCGGACCGCGCCCGGAGACCATCCGCCTGATGGGCGACAAGATCTCCGCCATCCGCGCCATGAAGGAGGCAGGTGTTCCCTGTGTCCCCGGATCGGACGGACCGCTCGACCAGGACGACCAGCGCACCATGGCCATCGCCCGCGACATCGGCTATCCGGTGCTTATCAAGGCAAGCGGCGGCGGGGGCGGCAAGGGCATGCGGGTCGTGCACACGGAAGCCAGTCTGCTCGCGGCGATCAACATGACGCGCGCGGAGGCCAAGGCCGCATTCAACAACGACGTCGTCTACATGGAGAAATACCTGGAGAAGCCACGCCACGTGGAGTTCCAGGTTTTGGCCGACGAGCACGGCCACGCCATTCATCTGGGCGAACGCGACTGCTCGCTGCAGCGCCGTCACCAGAAGGTGATCGAAGAATGTCCGGCGCCCGGGATCACCCCGGAGGTGCGCAACCGCATGGGCGCGATCTGCGTCGAGGCGTGCAAGCGCATTGGCTACCGGGGAGCGGGCACCTTCGAGTTCCTCTACGAAAACGGCCAGTTCTATTTCATCGAGATGAACACGCGCGTGCAGGTCGAGCACCCGGTGACGGAAATGGTCACGGGCGTCGACATCGTCCGGCAGCAGCTTCTGATCGCCTCCGGCGAGCACCTGGCCTACCGCCAGGAGGATATCGTCCTGCGCGGCCATGCGGTCGAATGCCGCATCAACGCCGAGGATCCCACGACATTCATGCCGTCGCCGGGGCGTATCACCCAGTATCACCAGCCCGGCGGGCCCGGCATCCGGGTCGATTCCCACATATACAACAACTATGTGGTGCCGCCTTACTACGACTCGATGATCGCCAAGGTGATCGCCTACGCCGACGACCGCGCGACCGCCCAGGCGCGCATGCGCATCGCCTTGAGCGAGATGGTCATCGACGGCATCAAGACCAACGTGCCACTGCATCAACTGCTTTTGAACGACGCCCTGTTCCAGGCCGGCGCGGTGGACATTCATTACCTCGAGGGGCGGCTTGGCTGACGGCGGCTTGTGATCACGCAACTGGCGCTGACGGTGACCGGCGAGCAGGCGGAGGCCGCCGGGCAATTGCTGGAGGCGGCGGGCGCTTTGGCGGTGCGCTTCGAGGAAGGGCAGGGACCGGCCCTGTATGACGAAGGTATCGCACAGGAACCCCGCTACTGGCCGCGCACCCTGGTGACCGGATTTTTCGCGCAGCCTGAAAGCGCCGATTTCGCCGAATACGCGCTCTCTGGCATCGGCCACGTGACCGGCAAGACGGCGGTCGCCGAAGAGGGCTGGGAGCGCGAGGCGCTGAAAGACTGGCGACCGATCGCCATCGATGCGGGATTGTGGATTTATCCGAGCTGGATCAAACCCCCGGATGACCGGTTTGCGATCATCGTCGACCCGGGGCTTGCCTTCGGAACCGGCAGCCACCCGACGACCCGCCTCTGCCTGCAGTGGCTGCATGAGGATGTCACGGCGCACCGCCCCGCCAGTCTGCTGGACGTGGGCTGCGGATCCGGCATACTGGCGATCGCCGCCCTGCGGCTTGGGGCAGGACGCGCCTGCGGCATCGACATCGACCCGCTGGCGCGCGCGGCAAGCGTAGCCAACGCGGCCTTGAATGGCGTGGCCGACCGCCTGGTCGTGGGCGAGACCGCCGACGCCGCGCACTACGACCGGGTCGTCGCCAACATTCTCGCGCGTCCCCTGCTCGCGATGCGGCCGGCCCTCTGTGCGGCGGTCGCCCCCGGCGGGCGGCTGCTGCTTTCGGGCCTGCTCGCCGAGCAGGCGGACGCCATCGGGGCCGCCTATGCGGATTTCACCTTTGAACGGCGCATGGAGGAAGGCTGGTGTCTTCTGATCGGGACACGCACGTAGTCCTGACCCAGTGTCCGGCGTGCCGCACGCTTTTTCGCTTGAGCGAGGAGGAGCGGGTGGCCTGCGGCGGCACGGTGCGTTGCGGACACTGCGGGCACGTCTTCCAGGCGGACGTCTATCGCCTGGGGGAGACGGACACAAAGGCCCCAGCCGGCGCGCGCCGCCGGCCGCAGCCCCTTCTCTGGGGGCTCGCCAATGGCCTGCTGGTCCTCGGACTGCTCGCGCAGGCCGCCTACTGGTGGCGCGCCCAGGTGGTCGCCATCGCCCCCTGGCACGTCCGGGCGGAACGGATCGTGCGCCACCTCGGCTGGACTCTGCCACGGCCGGTCGACGTGGGGGCCTTTGCTTTGCGCGCGCTGCATGTGAGCAGGGGCGCAAAGCCTGGGGTCTTGCATATCCGCGGACAGCTCGCCAATGACGCCGGCTTCCCCCAGACCCCGCCCCTGCTTGCCGTAAGCCTCCTTGATGCGGAAGGGGATCTGCTCGTGCGCAGACTGTACCGCCCGCAGGCCTACCTCGTCGCCGGCACCACAGGCGATGTGAGCGCACACACCCGCGTCGACGTGCGTCTGGACTTGCGCGGCCCGCCCACCGCGACAGCGTTCCGGCTCGGCCTCTACGCGCGCGGCGGGACGGCACGACCGCCGGTCGGCCCGCATGCGCCGGAGTGAACGCAACGCCCCTGCCTGAAGGGGATACAGCCGGGCACGGTTTGCCGCGTGGCAGGCCGGCAGAAAGACCGGCGTTCGCGGTCTGGGCGCCACCTCCCACCGAAAAGGGTTGCTTTTTTTGATCTCCGACAGACCGGGGACTTGCGTGCCGGCCGCCCTGGACCGGGCCTTTCGGCCCATCCGGTTTGCCGGTATGATGGCTGCCTTCCCGGACACTGTCATGCACATCGGACCTTACAGGCTCAAGAATTCACTGTTCGTCGCCCCCA
>JAJYHH010000069.1 GCA_021784845.1 Pseudomonadota bacterium | reverse complement strand
TAGCGGTTTTTGATGAATCCTTCGCGATACTTGACGTCCAGTTCCTTGGCAAGCTCAAGAGCAGCCGCGCGGCTCGTATCCGGAATCGGAATCACCACGTCGATGTCGTGATCCGGCCACTCGCGCAGCAGCTTGCGCGCCAGACGCTCGCCCATGCGCAGACGGGCCTTGTAGACGCTGATGCCATCCATGATGGAATCCGGCCGGGCCATGTAGACATGCTCGAAAATGCAAGGGGTGAGCTGAGGCTTTGTGGAACACTGCCGGTTGTGCACGGTGCCGTCCATGCTGATGAAGATGGCTTCACCGGCCCCGACATCGCGCACCAGCGTGTAGCCCAGCACGTCGAGCGCAACGCTTTCCGAGGCGATCATGTGCTCGGGGCCCTGATCGGTATCACGGCGGCCGTATACGATCGGCCGGATGCCGTACGGGTCGCGGAAGGCAACGATGCCAAGGCCCGCGATCATGATCGCGACCGCGTACGCCCCCCGGCAACGGCGGTGGACGGCCGCGACCGCCCGGAAGATATGCTCCGGCGTCGGACTGAGGCCCGCGAATGCGCGCAACTCGTGGGCAAAAACATTGAGCAGCACCTCGGAATCGGAGTCGGTGTTGATGTGGCGCAGGTCTTCGCGGAAGAGCTCCTCGCGCAGCGAGGCGGTATTGGTCAGGTTGCCATTGTGGGCAATCGCCAGGCCAAACGGCGAATTGACATAGAAAGGCTGCGCTTCCGCCGAACTGGAACAGCCCGCGGTCGGGTAACGCACGTGACCGATGCCCATGGTGCCCCGCAGCGCCAGCATGTGATGCGCCTGGAAGACGTCCCGCACAAGGCCGTTATCCTTACGCAGATAGACGCGCTTGCCATCGCTTGTGATGATGCCGGCCGCATCCTGACCGCGGTGCTGCAGCACAGTCAGGCCGTCATAGATCGCTTGATTGACAGGACCCTTCGCGAGTATTCCCACTATCCCACACATGAGCCCACTCCTGACAAGCGTGAAAAGCGACCGATTCTAGCCATAGCGAACATTGCGGGCAACATCCGGCGGCAACCACTTTGTCACATGGATGGCCATCACCTGAAAGTACCCCACAAAGACCGACGAACGCCAAAAATGATATTTCGGAAATGGCGTCAGGCCCGCAAGCAGCACAAGGATGACGATCACACCGGCGCCCTTCAGGAAACCGATGAAGGCCCCGAGCGCCCGGTCCACACCGAGCGGGCCCACCTCAAGCCACAACGTCCGCACAAAATGGCTGAGGATCGTCATGACGATGAAGGCGGCAAAGAACACGGTAAAAAAGACGATCACGGAACGCAGATTGGCATCGTGGATGCGACCCGCGAACCAGCCGGTGAAGTCACCGGAGAAAAACCAGGCAAAGGCGAGGCTTAAGGTCCATGTCAGGAATGAAAAGACCTCGCTCAGGAACCCCCGCAACGCCCCGACCGCGACGAAGAGGGTGATTATGACCACTATGGCTGCATCAAGACCATTCATAGAGCTGCGACAGACCGGGGATGCCAGACCCCCGGTCCACCTTCCCTCCTTTTGAGGAATACCCTGTTCGATCCAAAGGCGCGACTTCGGCCTGCATCACCCCGGACCCGGCTCGACCAGACCCCGGACATGATCGAGCCGGACGACGCGCCGGACGGCTGCTCCCGCGGCGGTCCGGTCGTACGGGCCAATGGTCACGACGATTCCGTGACCATGGGCCAAGGGCGTCAGATGCATATGGACACGGAAACCCTGGGTCTTCAGACGGTCTGCAAACGCAATGGCATCGGATGCATTCACATAGGCGCCGACCTGAACCAGCCAGGCGGACGGGGGCGCCACCGCCGGCGGCCGCACCGGCGCCATGGGCGGTCTGGGTGCCGCCGCCCTCACCTGCCTGGGGGCGACCGCGCCCGGCGCAGGCGCCTGCACCGGGGCCACGGGCGCGCTCGCCGGATGCCATTGCGTGCGCAGGCCGCTTCCGTCGCGCACGACCGTGAGCACATCGTCACCCGGCGCCACCGCCCGCGGCGCCTTGAACACCATGGGCAGAAAGACCACCGCTGCCGTCACCAACGCGACCGCGCCCAATACCCGGCGCCGGGGATCAAACGACCCGTCTTCAGCCATCCTGGTCTTTGTGCGTGGACATGCACGCAAGTATAGCACCGACCGTCTTGAAGGAACCAAAAACCACGATCCGGTCCTCTTCCCGCGCCCGACTCCGGGCGACAGCGAATGCCGTTGCCACGTCCGCATGGGTCGTGACGTGGGCGGCGCCATGGGCGGCCAGTACGGCGGCCAGGGTGGCCCCATCGGCACCCCGCGGATCCTCGACACTGGCGACATGCCAGAAATCCATGCGCGGCATCAGCGCCACCAGGACCTCCTCGATGGGTTTGTCGCGAAGCATTCCGACCACCGCCCATGTGCGGCCCGCCACCGGTTGCGTCGCCAGCGTGTGAGCCAGCACAGCGGCCGCCTCTGCGTTGTGCGCCACATCCAGCACGACCAGCGGTCGCCCAGGCAGGGTCTGAAAGCGTCCGGACAGGCGCACACCTGTCAGCGCCTTGCGGACCGCGTCGGCCTGTACGGGCAGATCAAGCGCTTCCGTGGCCGCAATGGCGCACGCCGCGTTGTTCAGCTGGTAGACTCCACGCAAGACCGGATAGGGCAGATCGCGCACGCCCCGGGCGCTTTCGTAGCGCCACTGTGATGCAAGCGGCTGGATCCGGAAATCCCGGCCCGCCTCCACCGCCCGGGCGCCTATGTCGCGGACTGTGGCGCGCACGCTCTCTGGCATGTCGGCGCCGAGGATGGCCGGACGGCCGCTCCGGAAGATACCCGCCTTTTCGCGGCCGATGGTTTCGCGATCCGCACCGAGCCAGTCCTTGTGATCGGTGCCGACTGACACCACCACCCCCACGTCGCTGTCAACCACATTGACGGCGTCCAGTCGCCCGCCGAGACCCACTTCGAGGATCACCACATCGAGATGGGCACCGGCAAACGCGACGAACGCCGCGAGCGTGCCGAATTCGAAATAGGTAAGTGGCGTATCGGCGCGCGCGCGTTCCACCTCGGCGAAGGCCGCGCACAGCGTGGCATCGTCGATCTCCTCCCCCAGGATCCGCACCCGTTCGTTGTAGCGTATCAAGTGTGGAGAGAAGTAGGCGCCCACCCTGTAGCCCGAGGCCCTGTAGATGTGCTCGAGAAAGGCCACGGTCGAACCCTTCCCGTTCGTCCCTGCCACCGTGATCACGCGACTTTTCAAGGGCATGAGCCGGGCGGTCACCGCGGCCAGACGCGTCAGGCCCAGATCGATGACCCGCGCATGCAGCGTGGTGATGTAGGACAGCCAGTCGTTGAGATCGCGGTGTTTCAGAATTCGACGGTCGGACACGGCAGGGTTTTAAGGGATTGATGCGTCATGGCCGCCAGCAGCTTGGCAATCGTTTCCCGCATGCGATGGCGATGCACAATCATGTCGACCGCCCCGTGGTCAAGCAGGAACTCCGCGCGCTGGAAGCCTTCCGGCAGGGTCTCGCGGACCGTCTGCTCAATGACGCGGGGCCCCGCAAAACCGATCAATGCCTTGGGCTCGGCAATGACCACATCACCCAACATCGCGAAACTCGCCGACACGCCACCCATGGTGGGATCGGTGAGAACGGAAATGAAGGGCAGCGAAGCGGCTTCGAGCCGGGTCAGGGCCGCACTGGTCTTGGCCATCTGCATGAGCGACATCAGCCCCTCCTGCATGCGCGCGCCACCGCTTGCGGAAAAACACACAAAGGGAATGCCGGCCTCAAGACTGGCGTCGATGCCACGGGCGAAGCGCTCGCCGACCACCGAGCCCATCGACCCCCCCATGAAACCGAACTCAAAGGCCGCCACCACCAGATCCAGACTCCACAGGCGGCCGCGCACGACCACCAGCGCATCAGATTCTCCGGTATTCTTGGCCGCCTCGACCAGGCGATCCTTATAGCGTTTGGAGTCCTTGAACTTGAGAAAATCGACCGGATGCAGATCGGCGCCGATCTCGGTGCGCTCGCCTGCATCCAGAAAGGCATCCAGCCGCTTGCGCGCGCCAATGCGCATGTGATGGTCGCAGCGTGGACAGACGCTCTGGTTCTTTTCGATCTCGGCGTGATAGAGGACGCTGCCACAGCCTGGGCATTTGCTCCACAGGCCCTCGGGCACGGCCTTTTTGGCCGTCCCGCGGCTCTTGATCTTGGGAGGCAACAACTTGTCGAACCAGTTCATATCCTCACCGCCTCGACGGCAACGCCGCTCTCAGACCGGCCACAAACGAACGGGCTTCGGCAATCGCATCCCCGCCCTCGTGCGCGGCCAGACGCCGTATCAGTGCGCTGCCGACGATCACGGCGTCGGCCACGGCACCGAGCGCCCGGGCCGACGCCGCATCCTGCACACCGAAACCCACGCCCACGGGCAGCCGTGTGTGCGCCCGCACCACGGCCAGCCTGCTTTCCACGTCAGCGATATCCAGATGCGCCGCCCCGGTGACACCCTTGAGCGCCACGTAGTAGATAAAACCCGAGGAGACTTCACCCACCCGGGCGATGCGCGCAGGCGGACTGGTCGGCGCCAGCAAAAATACCCGATCCACGCCCGCCTGGCGCGCGGCCGCCAGCCAATCCCCCGCTTCCTCCGGCGGCAGGTCGACCAGGATCACCCCGTCGACACCCGCACCGGCGCAGGCCCGCGCGAACACGTCATACCCCATTGCCTCGACAGGATTGACATAACCCATCAACACCACCGGCGTACGCGTGTTCTGCTGCCGGAAGGACGCGACCATGGCCAGCACATCGGTGAGGGTGGTCCCATGAACGAGCGCGCGCTGATGGCTCATCTGGATGACCGGACCATCGGCCATCGGATCCGAAAACGGGATGCCCACCTCCAGTACGTCCGCCCCCGCCTCCACCAGCGCATGCAACAGGGGCACAGTCACCGCCGGTTGCGGGTCGCCGCCCGTCACGAAGGTCACCAGCGCCGCCCTTTCGTCCTTCAATTCCGTAAATACATTGTGCAGGCGCGACACTAGTGATGCTCCTCATATGCCGCCACGGTTTCGACATCCTTGTCGCCCCGACCGGACAAAGACACGACCAGGACCTTGTCGCGACCGAGTTCGCGCGCCAGAATCTGAGCGTAGGCAAGCGCGTGGCTCGATTCAAGGGCCGGCAGAATTCCTTCGAGGTGGGTCAGGGCGCGAAACGCCGCCAGTGCCTGCTGGTCATCGACGGCAACATAGCGGGCACGACCGCTGTCTTTGAGCCAGGCATGCTCGGGACCTACGCCTGGATAATCGAGGCCCGCGGACAGGGAATGCGTCTCGAGAATCTGTCCGTGCGCGTCATACATCAGATAACTGCGGGTACCGTGCAGCACGCCCGGGCGCGCACCGGCGGTCAGAGGAGCCGCATGCCGGCCGGTGGCAAGCCCGTCGCCAGCTGCCTCGACACCGTACAAAGCGACCCCCGGATCCTCCAGGAAGGCATAAAAAAGTCCCATGGCATTGGAGCCGCCACCTACGCAGGCGACCGCCGCATCGGGCAGGCGCCCTTCGCGCTCGAGAATCTGCGTACGCGCCTCGCGGCCGATAATGGCCTGGAAATCACGGACCATCATCGGGTACGGATGAGGGCCGCTGACGCTGCCGATCACATAGAATGTGTCGTCGATCGTTGTTGCCCAGTCACGCAGGGCCTCGTTCATTGCGTCCTTCAGGGTCCGCGAGCCGAGCGTCACGGCAACCACTTCCGCGCCCAGAAGCCGCATGCGGCGCACATTGGGCGCCTGCCGGCGCATGTCTTCGGCGCCCATGTAAACGGCGCAGCGCATGCCAAGACGGGCGGCAACCGTCGCCGTGGCCACACCATGCTGGCCGGCGCCGGTCTCGGCGATCAGGCGCGTCTTGCCCATCCGCCGGGCGAGCAGCGCCTGGCCCAGCGTGTTGTTGATCTTGTGCGCGCCGGTGTGATTCAAGTCTTCGCGCTTCAGATAGATGCGGGCCCCGCCCGCGGCGGCAGTCAGGCGCTCAGCCAGATAAAGCGGCGAAGGACGCCCGACATAATCATGCAGATCGCGCGCCAATGCCCCCTGAAAATCGGGATCGGCCTTCGCGGCCTCATACGCGGTGATCAATTCCGCCAACGGTCCCATCAGGGTTTCGGCGACGAACTGACCCCCATAAGGTCCGAAATGACCCCGCGCGTCCGGCAAATCGTATGTCATCGTTCCTCCCGCGCACGGCGGCAAAACAGGATCATGCGCTCCCGATCCTTGATTCCAGGCGCACTCTCTACCCCGCCGCTGACATCCACGGCATAGGGCCGGACTTGGGTCACGGCAAGACCGACATTATCAGGGGTCAACCCCCCTGCCAACACCAGGGGACGCCCCAGATCAACAGGCACCTGTGTCCAGTCGAAACACGAACCGGTGCCGCCGGGACGGGCCGCATCATAGGCATCAAGCAACAGCGCCGCCGCCGCGCCATGGAGCCGCGCCTGCGCGCCGACATCCGCTCCCGGCGCCATCCGCACGGCCTTGATGTAGGGGCGGCCAAAGGCGAGGCAGTATGCCGGCGGTTCGGACCCATGGAACTGCAAAAGCCCAAGCGGCACCCGCGACAGCACCTGCTGCACCCACTCCGGCGCGGCATCCACGAACAGTCCGACCGGGGTCACGAAAGGCGGCAGATCCGCCATGATCGCCGCCGCCACATCGATCTCGACAGACCGCGGGCTCGGCCCGTAAAACACGAAGCCGAGCGCATCCGCGCCGGCCTCGACGGCCGCCCTGGCATCCTGCATCCGCGTGATGCCACAAATTTTGACACGGGTACGCATAAAGGCCGTGCAGTGTACCAAAAACCGCCCGACGGGGCCTATCAGGGACCGGCTCAGGCCACCCCCGCGTCACAGGCCCGAAGCGGACACAGGCCGCCAGGCTTAGTCGCGCAGGCGCTCGAAGTGCGCCTGGAACAGGCGTTCGAGCTCATCGATCACTTCCGCCGCTTCGCGCCCGCCCAGGACATGCTGGCTCATGAGAGTCGATGTCTCGCTCAACATCTTGCCCCGGTCCAGCATCGGATAGGTTGCCGACAGGCGCCGAATCGCCTTGACGACCGTTTCCTGGGCGGGACGCGGAATGACCACTGGCTCGGCGGGGACCGCGGGCCGATCCATCCGCGCGTACAGAAATTCCGTAAAGGCCAGCACCTGCTCCCTGGCATCGGCGGGAAACTCGCGCAGCAGCGCCATTATGCGTTTTTCCGTGCGATCCATGGTCATTCACTGATGTTGAGACGAAAAACGGGCATTTTGCGGCGTTCTGTCATGAGATTCAGCTCCCGAACCAGGGCCACGATCAGTTTGTCGGTGGTCACTTGCATATCCTGCCAATGGTGGCGTGCCGCTTCAAGCAGCGCACCGATGTCCGGCGGGGTGTCGCGGTGAGCCTCCATGATCATATCCTCGATCATCCCGGGCTTTAGTTCCGGCCGGCACAAAAGACCATAGGCAAGCGCATCCGGGCGGATCACGAGCCATCGGCCTTCATCATCCACCACCAGCGGCTCGATGCCCGAAGGCAAGGCGACACTGCCGTTGGCCATCACCAGCACGGGCCTGCCATCGAGCGCATCGGCCACCGCATCGCCGGCGCCAGCGGGCGTTTTGTGGGCCACCGTCCAATAGGCATTATGGAAGGGCTCGGCGCTCGGCCGGCCCCCCTCATATTCGGCCAGCAGTTGGGCCCCGTAGCCGATTCCAACGAACGGCCGCCTGGCCTCCCGGAACAGACCGATCAGTTTCAGCTCGTCGTCGTGCCAGGGCGCATTCTCATGATCCGTCGGCGGATTTTGCGCGCCGAGAATGAAAAGCGCGTCGAACTGGCCGGCACTGCCCGGCAACTCCTGACCCACGAAGGGCCGGAAATACGCAAAACCGATGTCGCGCTTCTCGAGCTGATTCTCGATCAGCCCGAGAAACTCGGCATAGGTGTGTTGAACAACGGCAAACTGCTTCATGAATTCCTCGTAACACAGACGCGGCCTTGTGGCGACAACACGCGTGGCGATGGCCACCGGCCGATGATCCAGGACCCGCACCCCCGTCGACCGCACTGCGCGGCCTGCCGGGACCATCCTGGTGGCCGCAAAGCGCCGGGTTGTGCAATTTTTCCGGCTACCGGCCGGCGCTTTCCGGCCGCCTCAGCACGCCTGCCGCTGTTCGCAACGCGAACGGGCAAAACGGATGAATTCCTCGACCGACCGCATGCGGAACTTCTGCCTTTGATGGACGAAGGAAAAAGGCCGCTGTATGGGCGGATCAAGAGGCAAAGCCACCAGCGTGCCAAGCTTCAGCTCCTTGGCCACGGTCGCCTGGGACACGATCGAAACCCCAAGGCCCGCTTCCACCGAACTCTTCACGGATTCCGGAGAACCAAACTCCATGCTGAGATTGAGATCATGCCATTGCAGGTGGTTTTCGTTCAGATAATCACTGATGACTTCGCGCGTCCCGGATCCTTCCTCACGCGCCAGAAACGGCAATTCCAGCAGATCGCGCACCGGCACACTCGCAGCCTTGGCGAGCGGATGATCCGGCGGGCAGATAAAAACGAGCTGGTCTTCCCAGCAGACCTCCACCGCCAGATTCTTGTTGGTTACCGGCGACTCGACGATGCCCACGTCGACTGTATTGTTTTCCACCATGTGGACGATGCCCAGGGAATTCGAGACGCTCAGGCGGATACGCACGTCGCGATGCTGCGCCTGAAATTCACCGAGCAGGCTCGGCAACACATATTCCGCTATGGTCGTGCTCGCACCGATCAGCAAAACACCCGAGACTTCACCGGTTATGTCGCGCACGCGGATGTTCATTTCGGTATAAAGGCCCAGGATCCGCTCGGCGTATTCGAAGACACGCTCACCGGCCACCGTCAGCGTGATGCGATTGTGAGTCCGGTCAAACAGCCTGGTGTTGAAATGTTCCTCGAGCTGGCGCACCTGAAACGTGACGGCCGGCTGCGTCATGTGCAACGTCTCGGCCGCCTTGGTAAAACTGAGTAGCCGGGCAACCGTATGAAACACCTGTAATCGACGATCAGCCACGAACCGGGTTCTCCACCGTCAAAGACGCCACGAGGTAATGAAGTAGTATACAATGATTCGATGAAACGCGCGTGGAGCCACTGGAATTTCGAAGGACAGGGCCTTCAGACCCTCAATCTCGAGCTCACCCGGCGCCTCAGGCAGACACGCCGCGCCTGGCTTCTGTGGCTCCTATTTCCCTTCGGATTGCATGCCTTTTATCTGGGAGAACACCGCCGTGCGGCCGCCTATCTCGCCGCTACCCTGGTTCTGATCGCACTGCTCGTGTCCGCGCCGCCCATGACAGGCATCGCCTGGGGCAGCGCCTATGCGCTGGCGGCGCTCTTCGATGCATTCACCATCGATCGCCGGGTGGTGGCGATGAACAAGAAACTGCGCATCGCCCTGTCATTTGCGTCCGGACGCAGTCCGCCGCGGGGTTACCAGGGCCGCTACACCGGCGGCGACAACGATCTCGGCGATTATCTGCAGGCCAAAGAACAGGAACAGGCCGGACATACGACAAAGCGCGCGGCGCCCTTGCGCACTCCCGGTCGTTCGTTTGCCGAACAGGAGGCGCTGTTGCGTGAACAGTTGACCCGTCGCGGCCCTAAAAACCCTCGAGCTTGAGCCGCAGATCGGTCGGACTGGTCGCATACTGCAGGGCGACTGCCGGTGTGATGCTGCCATTCTTCACAAGAGCAAGAAGCGACGCATCGAATCCCAACATGCCTTCGCTCAGGCTCCCGCGCTTCAGAAGATCCGGCAGATCCTTGATACGCGCAGAATCGAGGATGAGCTCCCGCGCAAGCGCGGAAACCGACAACACCTCGCAGGCCACCACGCGGCCCTTGCCGGTGGCCTTCGGCAGCAGGCGCTGACTTACCACCGCCCGCAGGTTCTGCGCCACCTTCACCCGCATACCCGCTTGCGCTTCTGATGGAAACGCCGTGATCAGGCGGTTGACCGCCTCGGGTGCTGCCGGCGCATGGGCAGTGGCCAAGACCAGATGTCCCGTCTCCGCCGCCCGCAAGGCCGTCTCGATAGTCTCCGTGTCACGCATCTCGCCAAGCAGGATCACATCCGGATCCTCGCGCAGTGCCGCGCGCATGGCCTCATGAAAATTCGGCGCATCGATACCAATCTCGCGCTGCGTGATCAACGAACGCTGCTCGGCGAACAGGAATTCGATGGGGTCCTCGATGGTCAGAACGTGCTTGGTCTGATTCTGATTGATTTCATTGACGAGTGCCGCCAGGGTGGTGGTCTTGCCCGATCCGCTCGAACCGGTGACCAGCACAAGACCCCTTTCGACATTGGTCAGCGAAGCCACCACTTCGGGCAAGCCCAGGGTAGCAAGCGGCGGGACCATGCCATGGATGATGCGCAGCACCAGCGCCATCGTGCCCCGCTGAAAGAAGATGTTGGCGCGAACGCGGCCGATTCCCTTGAAGCCCCGGGACAGATCAACCTGCCGGTCACGCTCGAGCATGGCCAGCTGCCGGGGCGTCATCATCGCCCGCGCGATCTGCTCGACGGCTTCGGCGGTCAGGCGAGGAAACTGGTCGAGCGCGCGCAGCGCCCCGTCGACCCGCACAATGGGGTGGTTGCGGGCACGCAAATGCAGATCCGACGCTGCGTACCGGGTGGATTCCGTCAGCATCCGCCCGACCAGATCGAGCGCCTCGTGAGCGATTTCAGCCATACCCACATTCTAGACAGCGAACCGGACGAGTAAAGGCATGCCCCGTGGCGACCATGTCACCGGGGTCAATTTTCCGTCCGGCGGTAGAGAGCCATATAGGCGGCATGCGTCAGCACAGGCGCTCGCGCCACCGCCAGGACATCATCCAGATGGACCGGCGTACTCATGCCGACCAGCGTCGTGCCCAGACCGGGCGTGGAGCGGTTGAACTGCAATGCCCGTTGTGCGTCATTGGCAAGGCGCGGCATCGCCTGCACGAGGATGTCGAGCGGATTGCGCGCCAGATGGCCCTTGAATAACCCATGGCTCGCGACGGTGTACAGGCCAAGCTTCAGTGCCGCCTGCAAGGTAGAATCGTCCCGGCCGTCGCCCGTCACCTGATTGAAGCGCACGAAACCATCCAGCATGACTGCGTTAAACGGCAATTCAACCAGTGCGAAATGGTGATTCCGCTCCGAACCCGTAACCTCTTTTGCCGCCTTCTCGGCCAAAGACACCAGTGACGCGAGCGACAGGAAGCTGCGATCGTCCGTCGCCACGCGAAACGCCTCGAACGTCGATATGCCGTAATGGCGCAAAACGCCATCGGCCACCGCCTTCTCGAGCGCGGCAAACACGGCCCCCAGCCTGCGCAGGACCGTCTCCTTGCCATGCTTGCCGATCTGCACCTCGGGCTGATCCACCAGGAACGCATCAAGGGTATGCAGGCCAAGCGCGATCCGGCTCTCGTCCAACTGGGCGCGCAGATAGGCGGGACTCAGCACATGGGCACCGACGCATTCATCGGCCGCGGCCAGGCCTTTATCGATGACCCGCTCGCGGATGAAAGCAGCCGGGTCGGCCACCGCCCCATGGAAGCGCACGAACCCGCCCTTCGATATGATCCAGACCGCCTCACGGGGGATGCCCGCAGCAAATGCCTTGCGCAGGCCCGCGCCAGCCGCCGCCACCGAGCGGCCATAGCGGTAATGCGCCGCCGTGTCGACGACGTTGATGCCCTGCGTGACAGCCTTGCACACGATATCGGCCATCGCCTCGTCTACCGCATCGGTCGCCTCACCCGGGAAGGTGCCAACACCCACGGCACTCACCTTCAGGCCGCCGCGGAAATCACTGTAATGACCCGCGTCCAGTGCACCGCCCCGTGTGGCGGCATAATGCGCCGTCCCCTCCGCCGTGGCCGCTCCCTCGATCATCCGCATGGATGTGGCTTTCACGAAACCCATGATGTACGCCCCAATACAACGTGCCCGTCTAACTGGCGCATGAATGCCGGCAGCCAGTCACTGATGTGATCGGTATCGGGATGATCCAGCCGGCTGCGGAATAGATTGTCGTAATACGGTTCGTCTTCGTCTGCATCCCACCCGACTGCGCGCAAGGCCTGCGCGGCGGCGTCCGGGAGCGCGGCCGGCAAGGTGCGGCCCGACAGGAGCGCCCAGACGCCCGTCCAGGCGCGCGCAAGCAGCAGCGGATGATAGCCACCGCCCCCGGTCACGAGAACCGGCAAACCCACGCCAATCACCTCCGCGATCGCCGTCAGGAAACCGGTCGTCGACAGACGGAACCGGCCGAGCGGATCGCCGTGCAGGGCGTCCGTACCGGCCTGCACAACAATGACATCGGGCGCAAAGCGCCCGCAGATGGCGGGCAGGATATGACGCAGTATGGCCAGATAATCCGCATCGCCCGTACCCTTGGGCAACGGCACATTGAAGCTCGATCCCGGCGCCTGCGGCCCCCCCTGATCCTGCAGGCCGCCTCCCCGAAAGGGATAGGCATAGGCGGTATCCATATGCAAAGACACCGTGAACACCGCCGGATCATTCCAGAATGCCGCCTCCACGCCGTCACCGTGGTGCGCATCGAGATCCAGATACAACACGCGTCTGTCCGCTTCCCGCAAGGTCAGGATCGCCAGCACCACATCGTTGAAATAGCAAAACCCCCGCGCCTGATCGGGCACGGCGTGGTGCATGCCGCCTGCGGGACTGAAGGCGTGACGTCCGGCCAGGACCTCTTCGGCGCCCTGGATGCTGCCGCCGGTCGCCAGCGCCGGCGTGTAAAAGACACCGGGAAAGTAGGGATTTTCGAGCGTACCCACGGCATGGCGCAGGCGGTCTTCGTGGCGCACGTGCCCAAATGCCTCGCTGCGCTGCAAAGCCTGGATGTACTCGCGCGTATGAAAGCGCGCCAGTTCCCGCGCAGTCGCCGCCCGCGAAACGCGAAACTCCTCGTCCGACAGGGCACCATAGGCCTTGATCACATCAAAGGTGAGCGAGACGCGGGGAATGGCCAGCGGATGATTGCGCCCATAGCTCCCACGCCGGTAATGGGCCGCGCCGATCAAAACGGCTTTACGCCTGGTCGTGGTCATGCACCGGCAAGGCCATGCTCTTTGATGGCGCGCGTGCGCAGATACAGATAGATGTGACGAATGGTCCGCACCGCCATTGCCACCGGCCGCGCCGGCAGCGCATCCGCGCGGCCGGCATCCAGGCAATTCCGGTAATACACGAGCTCGCGTACATTGTCGCGAATCGCGTTTAAGGACGGCTCACCCTTGACGAAAACCCTGAACACTTCCAGCGGATCCGCATCGGCGTCGAGCCCCTCCTGTGGACGGGCCATCAGCGCCGCAAAGGCCAGCATGAGCCGGTTGGCCAGGGTCAGTGATCGCGTGATGGCCTGCTTAAGATCCAGCTCGTCGCGACCGAGCGCCTGCTCCAGATCACGAATCTCGCAATCCACGTCGGTCATCAAGGACTCAAGGTCGGGGACTGTCATGGGGCGCGCTGGACCTCGTCTGGAATACACCGTAAAATTATCGATCTTATCACGACATTACCACCCAAAAAGTCGCATCTCGGGAGCTTATGAATACACTCGTCAAACTCGTGCGCCTCAACAATCTGACGTACAACGCCAACCGTGATCCGGCCATTTACCGGCGCGTGCCGAAAAAGCCCTTCCGCATTCAGGCGCTGCTAAACGGCAGCGGCCGTGCCCATGCCCAGGTTCTGGTCGATGGTGAAGCCAAGGCGCGCTGCGATCAGCAGATCAGTCTGCCCGATACCTTCACCTGCGAAGTCGCCTTTGATACGCCAGGCACCCGTGTTGCCACGCTCCTGATCGAAAGCGGTGGTCAGACGTTCCGGCAGGATCTGCGCCTGGATGTCATGGCTCACGAGTGGATCGGCTGAGCTACCAGTTGTATTGCGCCAGAAATTGCGGCAATACCGTCACGATCTGATCGCGCTCGTAGAAGCGATCAGCTCGTGACATCCGCATTTCATCCCGGATGTCCGCATCACCGCCAAAGCACAACACGGCAATCTGCAACAGGTACTCCATCCGCAGGACACGGATGACATCGATGGGATCGAACCTCTCCACTTCATCCAGATCCAGAAGCAGGAAACGGTAGAGCAGGATGTCATTCCAGTCGCCGACATCATCCAGACTGGCCACGACCCGCATCTGCCAGTCGACCGGAACCTGAGCCCGCAACCGGTCCACCAGGCCCGCGTCGGAAGTCATCAGCAGAAAGCGCCGGTTCAACCGGTCGGCTATGGTTGGTGCCGCCATCGAGTCAGCCGCCGGTCCCGCCCTGTGTGTCCGTCGGTTTATAGAACTTGCCGAAATAGAAATCCCGTTTGTCGAGATCCCGGTAGAGTGCGGCGCGTTCGTGCACACCCTGTTCGATGATTTCGGCGAGATAGCGGCCCTGCTCACCATCGAGAACCAGGATGCGGCCGACGAGATCCTCGTCGATATTGAGCAATTGCGCGCTCAACCCCTCCGGAAAGTCCACATAAACGAGATAGGATTCGCTCTCCGGATCCTCCGGCTCGAGCGGCATCATGGTGACCTTGCCAAGCCAGGCCAGACGCGCGGCCTGATTGAACTGCCGAATTTCGAGCTTCTTGCCCTTGCGGTACTTGTTCAGCTCGTTCTTGAGCTGACCGATATCGGTGACCTTGATGGACTTCATGGACCTGCCTTTGCCAAAAAATCCATTTTATCCTGACTAGGGCAGTAGGGAAAGCCGACAGGCGCCTGGGCGCCTGTCGGCGTCAAACGTCAACCGTGCCGGCCTGCCACGCGCGCCAACGTATGGCGGATCGCGCCAGGCGCGCTCATGATGGTCATGAAGCCATGCGAGCCCATCATCGGTGTATCGGGGAAATTGACTGCTATGCGATAGCGCGGGCGCAACGCGATGACTCGCCGTCCCTGGACCAGCATCTCGTAGGGCGCATACGCGTTGCCTTTGTCATGGCGGTAATCCGTAACCGACAGGACCTTCGCATCCCGTCCGTGACCCTGGCTTAGGCCAACCCCAAAGACGGTCGTCGGCATTTTCGCACCGGGTATGTTGACCTCATAGACAAGCGACGTACCGGCGATATGGGCCTGCAGATTGCGCCGGACCGTATTGACCGCATCGGCGTAGGTCTTGAATCGGCGGATGTGATCGACGTTCTCGAAGTACGGCATGCCAATGAAGTAGTGGTAATTGCCCGGTTTCAGATCGCTGCGGGTAAGCCCCCGGCGCGAACCGAATGCAAGCTGGCTGCCTAGCGCCGCCTTCAGGTTTCCGACCGTGGTCGGCAGCGGACCAAGCCCATAGGCAATGGCGACATAGGCCGGATTGGCATAGGACACCTGGATCGTGTTCCCGACCTTGGTCACGGAGACCCGCTGTACCGCCCCGAACCCGCCATTGCGCCGCGCGTGCGCGGCCGCATGCAGCAGTTCAGGGTCCGTCGCACAGATGGCCACGGCGCCCGGCACCGGGGAATACTGGCCCACCAGGGTAAAGCCATGCGCCGCAAGCGCCCGGCGGGTCGCGCTGACCGCCGATTGGAGAGACCCCGTGGTTTCGTGCCCGAGAATAAAGGGCTTATAGCGCATCTCATGCGCGACGGCGCCTGCGCTCACCGCGAGACCCGCCGCCACACACACCGCCTTCATCGTCTTGTTCATTGTTGCTCTCCTCATGTGGTTTCTTCGTTGTGTGGTCTTTTTTCAGACACATCTTATCGGTTTTTTTAAAGCACAAAGGGGGCCTCAAGGGCCCCCTTTGGTTTACAGAACGCCCATTGTCTGCGCGCTTAGAACTTCCAGCCCCAGTTCGCCTCGAGCTGATACTCGTGCATGTCGATCTTGACGGGCGCACCACCAAAAGCGGCAGGGGCGTTGCCATAGATCGCCTGCGGCAGACCGTACATGGCCGCCAGGCTCACATTCTGGTGGGGCGCAACACGCGTCGTGACACCGAGCGTGACGTGGCGCTGAATGACGCCGGGGGCGATCAGGTTCAGCAGGACCTGTGACGACGGAATCGGCTGATTGTTATAGGCAAAACCGACGCGCCAGGTCGTGGCGCGAGTCACCTGGTACTGGTAACCGAGCTTGTAGACATCGATATCCTGCCAGCCGAACCCGGGGCCATTGGTGGAACCGAACAGCTTGCCACTGAAAAGCGGCGCGATGCTGTCGCCGACCGCGGGGACGTCCCCGTAGAAAATGCGCTGGAAGTCAAAAGCGATGGTCTGACGGTTCGTCGGCTGGAACGCCAGGCCCACGACTCCATTCGCCGGGATGTCCATCCGGCCCTGATCGGCAAAAAGACCCGAGTACTTGGAGAATTTCGACATCGTCATGCGCGGCGAGAAGGCCATGCCGAAGTTCAGTCCCGGGAAGAGCTGCAGCTGGATACCAGCCTTGACACCCACCCCGTCCGATGTCGCAACCCCTCGGTTGCTCAGGTTCTGCGGGCTGGCAGAGTAACCGGCGAACCCGCCCAGGCCGTCGGCACTGAACCGCTGATAGGCGTAGATGACGCTCAAGCCGACGGCATCATGACGCAGGAAGCGGCGGGCATAGGTCGCCTGCAGGAACATCTGCGTCAGGCTCACGCCCGTCTGGCCGCCGAAGAACGGCCCGCCCGGCACAGCCGCCGTTGCCGCCGGATAGTGGTAGTTGGTGTTCATGCCGCCATTACCGTACATGGCCAGGCCGAAATAGTTGTCGTGGCTTAGCTTCTGGCTGTAGCCGATATGCGGAATGAGGAAGAAACTGGTGCTGCTGCCGTAGGTGCCGGGGTTGGGCATGGGGCCGCACCCTGTAGTCGTGCAACCGGCGGTGCCGGGGGTGCCGCTCGAATAGCCGCGGAACGGCCAGAA
>JAJYHH010000035.1 GCA_021784845.1 Pseudomonadota bacterium | reverse complement strand
CCGGCCGCTCGCCGATGAAGGTGTGAAAGCGCACGTAGATTGCCGTCGCCGCCAGCCCCGCCACCAGCCATTTGAGGGCGCGCGAAGGCGGGGGCAGCCAGTCCACCGCCGCCATGCGCCAGGCCACCAGCGTGCCGACGCTGGCCAGGATCCACCACGGAATGTGCCCGATGAGAGGGATCACCGAAGCCAGCATGAGCACGGCGAGAGAGCGGGGCAAAAGCAAAACCGCAGCGGGCCTATCCATGTTCCGTGTACAGCGCAAGCGCCCGCAGGCAGCGCTCGTAGTGCGCAACACCCCGACCTGGCGCAAGCCGCTCGTCACCGAGTCGCAGGCCATACCGGAATCCGCCGCGCTCGGCTTCGATCACCTGGCGGCTTGCCCGCGACAGGCGCTCCTCGAGCCCCCCGGTTCCGCGCGGGGTGATCCAGACTTCGAGATCACTTTGACCAGCGAAGCGCTTGACGAGCAGGCCGCGGCCAGCCGCGGCGGCCTTCCAGTGGATGTGGTGGGGGTTTTCGCCGACACGGTAGGTGGCCAGATCGGCAAAGTCCCCGCTGCCACCGATGAGGCGCGCCTCGGCGTCGGCCGCCGTCCGCGGGTGCGTGCCCGCGGGCAGCTCGGCGCGCGGTGCGGGGCGCGGGTAGGCGATGGCGGGGTGCTGCAGAGCAAGCTTCGCTGAAAACGCCCGCAGCAGGCCGAACGGATAGAGGCTGCTGATGCGCACGACAGGCGCCACCACCAGCCCCCGCTCGGGGGCTTTCTTGGGTAACTCGACGAGACGCTGCTCGCCGGCACCGAGGTTCAGGGTGACGCGTTCGCCGCCCACGATCTCCACGCGGATGGCCTGACAGGTGCTCCCGCGCGGGGCGGCCAGCAGCAGCCGGAAGCCCACGGCCTGGCCGGCAAAATCGGGCCGCGGCTGCGCCTCGGTGCATGCCAGGCCCAGGAGATTGCGCTGGGCGCCCACGGCCGACACCGCGGCCATCGCCGCGAGCAGAAAGCTGATCGCGTAGGCCAGCCCGTTTCCGTAGTTTATGGCACCCAGGAGGATGACCAGTACGATGGCGGCGAACGCACCCCCTTCGCGCGTCGGCAGCAGAAACACCATGCGGCGGGAGAGCGTGCGCTCGAGCCCGGTCATGGGACCGCGACGCGCTCCAGAAGGGCGCGCACCTGCTGGCTTGCGTCGGCAGCCTCGACCCGGTGGGCGAGCACCGCGACGGCCACCGCCTGCAGGTCCTCCGGCAGGGCGTGGCTGCGTCCGGCCAGCAGCGCATACGCCCGGGTCGCAAGCAGCAGCCCAAGCCCCGCACGCGGCGAAAACCCGCCACTTAGCCCGCTTGCGGTCCGGCTTGCGGCGAGCAGGTCCTGCAGGTAGTCGATCAGGGGTGCGGCGACGCGCACCGCGCGCACCGCCTCCTGTGCCTGCCCGACCTCGGCCGCCGACAGGATCGCCGGCTGGCGGTCGAGCACGATCCGGCGCGGATCTTCCGTCAGCAGCCGCCGTTCCGCCGCCCGGTCCGGGAATCCGAGATCCAGGCGCATCAGGAAGCGGTCCATCTGGGACTCAGGCAGCGGAAAGGTGCCGATCTGGTGACGGGGGTTCTGGGTGGCCACCACGAAAAACGGTTTTGGCAAGAGGTGCAGGGTGCCGTCGATCGTCACCTGTCCTTCGGCCATGGCCTCGAGGAGCGCACTCTGGGTCTTGGGCGTGGCGCGGTTGATCTCGTCGGCCAGCAAAAGCTGTGTGAAGACCGGACCCCGGTGAAAGGCGAACTGCCGGCTCGCCGGATCGAAGATCGATACCCCGAGCACGTCGGCCGGGAGCAGATCCGCCGTGAACTGGACGCGCTTGAATTCGAGCCCGAGCACCGCGCCCAGCCCGTGGGCCAGGGTGGTTTTGCCCATGCCAGGCGCGTCTTCGAGGAGCAGGTGGCCCCCTGCGATCAGGCAGCAGAGCGCCAGGCGCACCTGCTCGGCCTTGCCCACGATTATGCCGTCCAGGGCCTCCTGGGCGCGCGCCAGTACCGACGCCGACTGCTGCGGATGAGCGTTCATGCTCCGAGTATAGCGATCCCGCCCGGCTGCGCGTAAGGCGGCCATACGGTCCCCGCTGGCGGTCATGTTATGATTTCGGCATGCACTATGCGGAACACTATGACGTGATCGTCGTGGGTGGCGGCCACGCCGGCACGGAGGCCGCGCTGGCCTGTGCGCGCATGGGCCGCAAGACGCTGCTGCTCACCCACACCATCGACACTTTGGGGCAGATGTCCTGCAACCCCGCCATCGGCGGCATCGGCAAGGGCCACCTCGTGCGCGAAATAGACGCCCTGGGTGGCGCCATGGCCTGGGCCGCCGACTGTGCCGCCATCCAGGCGCGCACGCTGAACGCCCGCAAGGGCCCGGCCGTGCGGGCGACCCGCATCCAGGCCGACCGTCTTCTGTACAAGGCCGCCATCCGCAGGACCCTCGAGCAGACGGCGGGTCTGCATATTTTCCAGCAGGGCGTAGATGACCTGTTGACGGGCGCGGAGGGGGTGCGCGGCGTCGTCACGCACATGGGGCTTGCGATCCACGCGCCGGCCGTGATCCTGACGGCGGGCACCTTCCTTGGCGGACTGATCCATATCGGCGACCGCCGGCAGGTGGCGGGGCGCGCGGGCGAGCCGGCGAGCATCCGCCTGGCCGAGCGGTTGCGCGAACGCCTCCCGCATGTCGGCCGCCTGAAGACCGGGACGCCGCCGCGCCTGGATGGCCGCAGCATCGACTGGGCGCGCCTCGAGGCGCAGGGCAGCGACGATCCCGCGCCCTGGTTTTCGTTCGAGCGGCCCGAACGCCCCGGTGAGCGCCCCTGTCACATCACCCACACCACTGAAGCCACCCACGACATCGTGCGTTCCGCGCTCGACCGGTCGCCGCTCTGTACGGGCGCCATCACCGGGGTGGGTCCGCGCTACTGCCCGTCCATCGAAGACAAGGTGGTGCGCTTTGCCGACAAATCCAGCCATCAGATCTTTCTCGAGCCGGAAGGCCTGTCTACGCACGAAATCTATCCCAACGGCATCTCCACGAGCCTGCCGTTCGATGTCCAGTGGGCGCTGGTCCGTTCGCTGCCCGGCCTCGAGGAGGCGGTGCTCACGCGACCGGGCTACGCCATCGAATACGACTATTTCGATCCCCGCGATCTCAAGCCAACCCTCGAGACATGGGCGATATCCGGCCTGTTTTTCGCCGGCCAGATCAATGGCACCACCGGTTATGAAGAGGCGGCCGCCCAGGGGCTATGGGCCGGCATCAATGCAGCGCTCCAGTCCCAGGGGCGGGTGTTTTGCCCCACGCGGGCGCAGGCGTACATGGGGGTTCTGGTCGATGATCTCATCACGCAGGGGGTGACGGAGCCCTACCGGATGTTCACCTCGCGGGCCGAGCACCGGCTGTTGCTGCGTGAAGACAATGCCTACGAGCGGCTGACACAGACCGCCCACGCGCTGGGTCTGGTCGGCGATGCCCGGCTGCGGGCGGTCGAGGCGCGCGCGGAGGCCATCGAGCGCGAGCGCAGTCGCCTGCGCGCGATCATCATCCGCCCCGGCGACTGCGGTGTGCGCGCGCTGCTGGGGCAGGATCTCGCCCATGAACAGTCGGCGCTCGATCTTCTGAAACGCCCCGAGGTCCGCTACGAAACGCTGGTCGCGCTTCCCAAAACGGGTCCGGGACTGACGGGTGCAGACACCGCGCAGGCGCTGGAGATAGCGGTGAAGTATGAGGGCTACGTCAGCCGCCAGAATGACGAAATCGCCCGCCAGTCCCGCTCCGAGGATCTCGTCTTGCCCGACGATCTGGACTACGATCGGGTGTATGGTCTGTCCGCCGAAGCGCGCCAGAAACTGAGCCGCCATCGGCCCGCAACCCTCGGGCAGGCCGCACGCATAGCCGGCGTCACGCGCGCGTCGGTATCGATCCTGCTTGTCCACCTAAAGCGCGAGAGGGCGTGAACATGAGGGAATCCACCAAGGCTGGCATCGCCGATCCGGCCGTGGCCGAGCGACTGAAGGCCGGTATCGACGCCCTCGGTCTTGCGCTGCCCGATGAGGCCGCAGACAGGCTGCTTGCCTATCTGGAGCTGCTTGGACGGTGGAATCGCGTGTTCAATCTCACCGCCGTGCGCGAGGTCCAGGACATGGTTACCCGCCACCTGCTCGACAGCCTGGCGGTTTTGCCGTACCTGCCGCCGGGCGCGCTCATCGACGTCGGCAGCGGCGCCGGCCTGCCGGGCATCCCGATTGCCATCGCCGATCCGTCGCGGCCGGTGACCTTGCTTGATCGCTCCCACAAGCGTGTCGGTTTTCTGACGGAAGCCACCGCGCGTCTTGGATTGAAGCAGGTCGTGCCCGTGTGCGGGCGCGCCGAGGAACACCAGCCGCCCCGGCCCTACGACATCGTCGTCACGCGCGCCTTCGCAAGCCTTGCCGATACCCTCGCCCAGACCCGTCATCTGCTCGCAGATCAGGGGGTGGCGCTCGCCATGAAGGGTGCCCTGCCTACCGAGGAAATGGCGCAGATCAAGGGGGATATCACCATCCGCGCCGTGCATCCGCTGACCGTCCCCGGCCTGAACGCGCGCCGCCACCTCATCGTCATGGCCCGCGCCGCATGAGCCGCGTGATCGCCGTTGCCAACCAGAAGGGCGGAGTCGGCAAGACGACAACGAGCATCAATCTGGCCGCCTCCCTCGGGCGCAGCGGCAAGCGCGTCCTTTTGATCGACCTCGATCCGCAGGGAAATGCCAGCATGGGCAGCGGCGTGGCCGACCACGAAGGCCACAGTATTTATGACGTGCTTCTGAACGGGGCGGGCGTGGCCGATGCCGCCGTACCGCTGCCCCACGGCTACGATCTCCTGCCCGGACACGGCGACCTGGCCGGTGCCGAGCTCGAACTGATCTCGGTCGCGCGCCGCGAGCGCAGGCTCGCCGAGGCGCTGGCGCTGGTGGCCGGCCGCTACGATTTCGTCTACATCGATTGCCCGCCAGCGCTGAACCTGTTGACCGTCAACGCGCTGGTTGCCGCCGATGCGGTGATGATTCCAATGCAATGTGAATATTACGCCCTCGAGGGACTCACGGCACTGCTGGCGACCGTGCGTCGGGTGCGCGAGGGTCTGAACCCCGCCCTGGGCATCGATGGCCTTCTGCGCACCATGTTCGATCCGCGCAACGGCCTCGCGCTCGAGGTGTCCGATCAGTTGAGCCGGCATTTCGGCAGCAAGCTCTTTCAAACCATCATCCCGCGCAACGTGCGTCTTGCCGAAGCACCGAGCTACGGAAAACCCGTCATCGACTACGACCGCTTCTCGAAAGGTTCCCAGGCCTACATGGCCCTGGCAGAAGAAGTGCTGGCGCGCGCCTGATGGCCGGAGAAGCCCCCATGAAGGACAAGAAACCCCGACTCGGTCGCGGCCTCGACGCGCTGCTTGGCGGCACAAGCGCCCTGGCCGAACCCAAGGGTGCCGAGAACGGTCTGCGCACGCTGCCCATCGAACAGTTGCGTCGCGGCCAGTACCAGCCGCGCACCCACATGGACGCAGAGGCCCTGAACGAACTGGCCGAATCGATTCGCGCGCAGGGGATCGTTCAGCCGATTCTGGTGCGTCCCGCCGGACAGGGATTCGAGATCATCGCCGGGGAGCGCCGCTGGCGCGCCGCCCAGCTCGCGGGGCTTGCCGCAGTGCCGGTCATCGTGCGCGAGATTCCCGATCAGGCGGCGATGGCGGTCGCCCTGATCGAAAACATCCAGCGCGAAGGTCTGAGCGCAATCGAAGAGGCACAGGGCCTGCGGCGGCTGCAGGACGAATTCGGCCTGACCCACCAGGAGATCGCCACCCACATCGGCCGGTCGCGCGCGGCGGTCACCAACCTGCTGCGCCTGCTCTCGCTTGCGCCCGAGGTGCGTGCGCTGCTCGAGGAAGGCCGTCTGGAAATGGGGCATGGCCGCGCGCTGCTTGCCCTCGGGGCACCCGAGCAGCTTGCGCTGGCGCGGGAAGTCGTGGCCAGGGGTCTCTCGGTTCGCGAGACCGAGCGGCGTGTGCAGGCGCGCGGCCACACCCGCCCAAAGCCCGCCTGCGCGGATCCGGATGTGGCCGCGCTGGAGCGGCGGCTCACCGACGAGCTTGGGGCGCGGGTGCGCATTCAGGCGAAAAAATCCGGCACCGGCCGCATTACCATCGACTACCATAGTATGGATGAGCTCGAGGGACTCCTCGGCCGATTCTCCAAGGACCATTAAGGAGGGATTATGATTCGCTCGATCCGCTGGCTGGCGGGCATCGCGTGCGCGATGCTGTCCGTGGCCGCCCTTGCCAATCTGCAAACGCTAAGGAGCCAGGCGCGCGCGGGTGTGCCGAAAGCAGAGTTCGAGCTGGGTGAGCTCTACCAGTTCGGGGTCGGCCGGCCCGACCACCTGCACAAGGCCTTGAAGTGGTACCGGCGGGCCGAGGCGCACCACGTGGCGCGCGCGGGTGTGCTGGCGCGCCGCGTGGAAGATCTGCTTGCGGCAGGCAGACACCCCGCGACCCCGGTTCCCGTTCGCCACGCCGCGGCCGGGAAGGCTGCCGCGGGCGCCGCCAGGCCGCGCGCGGCCGGGGCAGGGACTGCGTTGACCGGACATTAGAGAGCGCTTATACTGCGCGGCCTTCGCGCCCCTTTTATAGGGATTCTAAAACGCCATGAAAGCCGCAGCCGACGTTTTACGCGACCGCGTGCGCCGCGTCTTGTTGTGGCAGGCAGTCGCGGCCTGTGTCGTCGGTGTCGCCGGCGTCCTTGCCGCCCCGGGGCCCGCGGCGCCCCTGCGGCTCCTGGCGGCGCTGGCAGGCGGCTTGATAGCCATGTTGGGGACTTTGATTTTGGGTTACACGCTCGAACGCACGGACGACCGCAACAGCGCCACGGGCCAGATGTGGCTCTATGGCGGGTGGGGTGTTCGCTTCGTGCTGGCGCTGGCGCTTCTCTTTCTTGCGCTGGGCGTCTGGCATCTGCCGGGTCTGCCGCTCGTTGCCGCCTTCGGGCTCGGGCAACTGATGTACGCCATGCCCGGGGGGCGTCGCCCATGAAACACCCCATCGCATACATGACAGACCACCTGAAGAACCTGACGGTGGGGCATGGCTTCTGGAGCTTCCAGCTCGACACGATCGGCATTGCAGCCGTGCTTGGCGCGCTCATCGTCGGCACCGGCTGGTGGGTGGGCCGCCGCCTAGACGAGGATCACCCGACCGGGATGCAGAACGTCCTGGAGGCGGTGGTCGAGTTCGTCGACGAGCAGATCCAGGGAATCTTTCCCGCCAGGGATCCGCTCATAGGTCCGCTGGCCCTGACCGTGTTTGTGTGGGTGTTGTTGATGAACATGATGGATGAGCTCCCGGTGGATCTCCTCCCGACGATCGCCGGCTGGTTTGGCGTCCGCCACTTCCGGTCCACGCCGACTGCCGATCCGTATACGACCCTTGGCATGGCCCTTTGCGTCTTTTTGCTGACGCTCGTCTACAACGTGCGTCACAAGGGCGTCCTTGGCTATCTGAAGGGCTACGTCGTGCACCCTTTCGGGCCCTATCTGTTTCCGTTCAACATCCTGATGTCGCTCGTCGAGGAGCTCGCCAAGCCGCTCAGCCTTGGTCTGCGGCTTTTTGGCAACATGTTCGCAGGCGAGCTCGTGTTTTTGCTCATCGCCCTGCTGCCCTGGTGGTTCGCCTGGATCCCGGGCACGGCCTGGGGGATTTTCCATCTGCTCATCATCACCCTTCAGGCGTTCATTTTCATGATTTTGACGATCATGTACCTCGCCATGGCGGCGTCCGAAGGCGACGGGGCGCATTAATGTTCCCAATTTCTGGCACTTTTTGAAGGAGTTAGTCATGACAGATCCACAACTTGCCTCGGTCATCGGCTCGTTGTACGCGTACACGGCCATCGCGGTGGGCATCATCATCGCTGGTGCCGCTCTGGGTTCGGCGCTGGGCTGGGGCCTCATCTGTTCCAAATATATGGAAGGTATCGCCCGCCAACCCGAGATGCTGCCGACTTTGCGTGTGCAGATGTTCATCACCGCGGGCCTCATGGAGTCGTTCCCGTTTATCGCGCTGGCTTTTGCCATGTACTTCACCTTCGTCGACCCGTTTGCGGCGAACGCCCTGGCCGCGATCAAGAACCTGGTTCACTGACGCCGGTCTCCGATCATGACCATTTCCGTGACGCTTCTTGTGCAGATGGCAAGCTTCGTGCTGCTCATCTTCTTCGTCAACCGCGTGCTGTGGGGTCCCTTGACGACGATCATGGCGCGGCGTCAGAAGCGCATCGCCGACGGCCTGGCCGCAGCCGAGGAAGGGCGGCGCGCGCTTGACCGGGCCCATGAGCAGGAAGAAGAAATCCTGAAGCTTGCCCGCGAGCGCGCGGCGGAAATCGTCGACCACGCCGAGCGGCGCGCCCGCGGCCTGATCGAGGAAGCGCGCGAGCGGGCGCAGAAGGAAGGCGAAGAGATGGCCGCGCTGCGGCAAGCCGAGGCGGCCACGGAAATGGCGCGCATGCGCGAAGCGCTGCGCCACGATGTGGGGCGGCTTGCGCTTCTGGGCGCGGAGCGGGTCGTGCAGCGGGAAATCGATCCGCGTCTTCACGCCGATCTGCTTTCGCAGGTCATGGAGCAACTGTAGAAATGGGCGCGCGTGAAGCCGTCGCGCGTCCCTATGCGCGGGCCCTTGTCGCGGCCGTGGGTCGCGATCTTGCGGGCGCCGAGGCCTGTTTGCAGGGTGCGGCGGGGGCGATCACGGATCCGGCGGTCGCTGCGCTCATCGCCAACCCCGCGCTCGGCGCGCAAGCGCTCGGTGGGGCGTTTGTGTCCGGACACGGCGAGGGCTGCCACGCCGTAAGCCGCCTCATCGGCGTTCTGATCGACAACGGCCGCCTCGATTACCTGCCGGAAATCGCGAAGACCTTTGCGGAACTGAAGGACGAACACGAAGGCCGCGTGCGCGCCGACGTGAAGAGCGCCCGCCCCCTCGATACACAGCAGATCGAGGCGCTGCGCGCCGCCTTGTCCAGGCGTTTTGGCAAGAGCATCGTGCTGCGCGTGGTCGTCGATCCGGATCTTTTGGCCGGCGTCATCGTGCAGATCGGCGACATGATTCTGGATGGTTCGGTCCGGGGCCGCCTGCGCGCGCTCGGCCGGGCCATCGGCTCTTTTTAGAGGATATGCCTTATGTCACTTAAGCCAAGCGAGATCTCCGAACTCATCAGGCAGCGCATCGAACAGCTGGCGCCCCCGGCGTCGGCCCTGACGGGCACGATCGTGAGTCTCGCCGACGGGGTGGCCCGGATCTATGGCCTGACGTCCGTCATGCAGGGCGAAATGCTCGAATTGCCCGGCAACACCTATGCGCTTGCGCTGAATCTCGAGCGCGATGCGGTCGGCGCCGTGGTGCTTGGCGATTACGCGCACCTGGCCGAGGGTGACGAGGTGCGCGCGACGGGCCGCATCCTGGAGGTGCCGGTGGGTCCCGAACTGCTCGGGCGGGTCGTAGACGCCCTTGGCCGCCCGATCGACGGCGGCGGCGATCTTTCCGCGAAGATCACCGCCCCGGTCGAAAAGGTGGCCCCCGGTGTCATGGCCCGCAAATCGGTCACCCAGCCGCTGCAGACCGGTATCAAGGCGATCGACGCGATGGTGCCGATAGGCCGTGGCCAGCGAGAGCTCATCATCGGCGATCGCCAGACAGGCAAGACGGCGCTTGCGATAGACACCATTCTGGCGCAGCAAGGCACCGGCGTGCTGTGCATCTATGTGGCGATTGGCCAGAAGGCCTCGAGTGTGGCGGGCGTCGTCCAGCGCCTGACGCAAGCGGGTGCCATGGCCTACACGACGGTGGTTGTCGCGTCGGCGGCCGATGCGGCGGCCATGCAGTATCTGGCGCCGTATGCCGGCTGCGCCATGGGCGAGTATTTCCGTGACCGCGGTCAGGATGCCCTCATCGTCTATGATGACCTGACCAAGCAGGCGTGGGCCTACCGCCAGATCTCGCTTTTGCTGCGGCGGCCGCCGGGGCGCGAGGCGTATCCTGGCGACGTCTTCTATCTGCACTCGCGGCTGCTTGAGCGGGCCTCGCGCCTAAACGAGAGCTACATCGAGAAACAGTCCGGCATCAAGGGAAAAACGGGCTCGCTGACGGCGTTGCCCATCATCGAGACCCAGGCCGGCGACGTCTCGGCGTTCGTGCCCACCAATGTGATTTCGATAACAGACGGACAGATCTTCCTTGAGACCGATCTTTTCAATTCGGGCATCCGGCCGGCCATAAACGCCGGGCTGTCGGTGTCGCGCGTCGGGGGTGCGGCCCAGACCAAGATCATGAAACGCCTGGGTGGCGGCATCCGTCTGGCGCTGGCCCAGTACCGGGAGCTTGCCGCCTTCGCCCAGTTCGCCTCGGATCTCGATCCCTCCACGCGCAAACAGATCGATCGCGGCCGCCGTGTCACCGAGCTCATGAAGCAAGGTCAGTACCAGCCCCTGTCGGTCGCCGACATGGCGGTGTCACTGCTTGCGGCCAGCCTCGGCGTGCTCGACGATCTGCCGGTGGAGAAGGTCACTGCCTTCGAACGGGCGCTGCACGAAATGCTTCACATCGGGCACGCCGATCTGCTGGCGCGCATCAACGAACACGGCGACTACAACGACGACGTCATCGCCGAACTCTCGCGCCACATCCGGGCGTTCCGGACCGAAGGAATCTTCTGATGGCCCAGGGTGAGGCAATTCGCAGCAAGATCAAAAGCGCGCAGGGCACGCAGACGATCACGCGCGCCATGCAGATGGTGGCCGCCGCCAAGATGCCCAAGGCCCAGGAACACATGCAGGCCGTGCGCCCCTACGCCGACTGTATCCTGGCGGTCATGAGCCATTTCCGCGCCGCGCACCCAGAATACCACCACCCCTACTTCGCGGTGCGGCCGGTGCGCCGCGCCGGGCTTCTCGTCGTCACCTCCGACCGGGGTCTTGCCGGCGCCCTGAACGCCAATGTCCTGCGGGCCGCAGCCGGCTGCCTGCATGCGTGGCAGGAGCAGGGGATCGAAGCCGATATCGGCGTCTACGGCAACAAGGCGGCGGCGTTTTTCCGCCGCCTGCAGGCGCCTGTGGTGGCGCAGGCGGCTCCTCTTGGCGACAGGCCACCGCTGTCGGCCATTCTCGGTGTCGTCAAGGTCATGCTCGATGCCTACCGGGAAGGCCGCATCGACCGGCTGGCGGTCGTTTTCAACCACTTTCAGAACACCATGACGCAGCATCCGGTCGTCGACAACGTGCTGCCGTTGCCAGAGCCCAAGGATCAGGAGCTCGCGCATTGGTGGGACTATTTGTACGAGCCGGACGCCCACGCGGTCATCGACACGGTGTTCGACCGTTATATCGAGACGCGCATCCACCGGGCGATCCTCGAAAACCAGGCCAGCGAGCAGGCGGCGCGCATGGTCGCCATGCGGGCGGCCACCGACAACGCGGGGCGGCTCATCGGCGATCTGCGGCTTGCCTACAACAAGGCCCGCCAGGCCGCGATCACGCAGGAATTGGCCGAAATCGTCAGCGGCGCGTCCGCAGTCTAGGGGGTAGGATGTCATCCGGAAAGGTAGTACAGGTCATCGGTGCGGTGGTCGACGTCGAATTCCCGCGCGACGCCATCCCGAAGATCTACGATGCGCTCACCGTCGAAAACGGTGCGCTCGTTCTCGAAGTGCAGCAACAGCTGGGCGATGGCGTCGTTCGCGCGATCGCCATGGGCACCACCGATGGCCTGCGTCGCGGTGTCGTCTGCACCAACACCGGCGGGCCGATCGCGGTGCCCGTCGGCCTGCCCACGCTCGGCCGCATCATGGACGTCCTCGGGCGACCGATCGATGAGCTCGGGCCCATAGAAACCGACAAGACCATGTCCATCCACCGCGCGCCGCCGCGATTCGAAGACCTCGCGGCCAGCACCGAACTTCTGGAGACCGGTATCAAGGTCATCGACCTCATCTGTCCCTTCGCCAAGGGCGGCAAGGTTGGCCTGTTCGGCGGCGCCGGCGTGGGCAAGACCGTGAACATGATGGAACTGATCCGCAACATCGCCATCGAACACAGCGGCTACTCGGTGTTTTCGGGCGTCGGCGAAAGGACCCGCGAGGGCAACGACTTCTATCACGAGATGAAAGAGGGCGGCGTCCTCGACAAGGTGGCCCTCGTCTACGGACAGATGAATGAGCCGCCGGGCCCGCGCCTGCGCGTGGCCCTTACGGGCCTCACGATCGCCGAGCACTTCCGCGATGAAGGGCGCGATGTGCTTTTGTTCATCGACAATATCTATCGCTATACGCTGGCAGGCATGGAAGTGTCGGCGCTGCTCGGTCGCATGCCGTCGGCGGTGGGCTATCAGCCGACGCTTGCCGAGGAGATGGGTGTCCTCCAGGAGCGCATCACCTCCACGAAGACCGGGTCCATCACCTCCATCCAGGCCGTGTATGTGCCGGCCGATGACCTGACAGACCCCTCGCCCGCGACCACGTTCGCCCACCTCGATGCCACGGTCGTGCTGTCGCGGCAGGTGGCGGAGCTTGGCATCTATCCGGCGGTGGACCCCCTCGACTCGACCAGCCGGCAGCTGGACCCGCAGGTCATCGGTACCGAGCATTACGATACCGCGCGCAAGGTCCAGGCGATCCTGCAGCGCTACAAGGAGCTTCAGGACATCATCGCGATTCTCGGCATGGACGAGCTGTCGGCCGAGGATCAGCTCGCCGTGGCGCGCGCGCGCAAGATCCAGAGATTCCTGTCGCAGCCCTTTTTTGTGGCCGAGGTGTTTACGGGCAGCCCCGGAACCTATGTGTCCCTGAAGGAAACCATCCGCGGCTTCAAGGGAATCGCCGAGGGCGAATACGACCATTTGCCCGAGCAGGCCTTCTACATGGTCGGTACCATTGACGAGGCAGTCCAGAAGGCCGGGAGGCTGTGAGCATGCAGACCCTGCACGTCAACATCGTCAGCGCCGACCGGGCCATCCACAGCGGCGAGGCAACACTTGTCGTTGTGCCACTTGCGGAAGGGGAAGCCGGGATCATGGCGGGCCATTCCCCACTCTTTGGTACACTGAGGGCCGGCGCGGTGCGTCTGATCGATGCCGAAGGGGCCGAACAGGGCTTTTTCGTGACCGGCGGGTTCGTCGAAGTGCAGCCCCGCCTGGTGACGGTTCTTGCCGATAGCGGGGAACGCGCCGCCGATCTTGACGAAGCCCGGGCCGCCGAGGCGGTGCGCCAGGCCGAGCGGATTCTGGCCGATCGCAAAGCCGGAATCGACTATGCCCGGGTGGAGGCGGAGTTGGCCGATGCGGTGGCGCGGTTGCGCGCGACCCGCACCCTCAAGCGCCGCCTGCATGCCGGCGCAAGCCCGCGGCGTTAGGTCCGCATCCATACATCCCAGGAGATGGTCATGGTCGTCACGAAAGACAAGGTGGTGTCTCTCACCTATGTGTTGCACGATCAGCGCGGCGAGATCTTCGAATACACCGATCTGCCCGTGCATTATCTCCACGGCTCCGGCCAGGGGCTCTTCGACAAGATCGAACGGGCGCTCGATGGCCACGATGTCGGCGACGTAGTCGAGGTCGAACTCGAGCCCGCGGAGGGGTTTGGCGAGCACGATGACAGCCTCGTCTTTACCGACGAGCTGACCAACGTCCCGCCCGAGTTCCGGCAGGTGGGCGCCCAGGTCGAGGGCGAAAACGACCGCGGCGAAACTTTGGTTTTCGTTGTCACCCGCGTCGAGGCGGGCGAGGTGACGGTCGATGCCAATCATCCGCTCGCCGGCCAAACCGTGCGCTTCACCGTGACCATCCGCGACGTGCGGGATGCCACCGAGGAAGAACGCCAGACCGGCCATCCGGCCCAGACACTGCACTGATCGCTTCCGGCGTTCGGGCATTGCCTTTGCCGGTCAAGGCGGCTCTAATAGCGCCATGCAGGGTTCGCTTCCACCGCTCGAAATTGTCCTTCTGGCCGCAGGCCAGGGCCAGCGCATGGCGTCATCGCGCCCGAAGGTTCTCCATGCGCTTGCGGGGCGGCCCCTTCTTGCGCATGTCCTCGAAACCGCCCGCAGCGTCCACCCCCGGGCAATCCACGTGGTCTACGGCCATAGCGGGGAGCTCGTGCGCGCAGCCTTTGCCACCGAATCCGTCAACTGGGTCCTGCAGGCGCAGCGCCGCGGCACCGGCGACGCCCTCGCCCAGGCCTTGCCGGTCATCGCCGCCGATGCGCGTGTCCTCGTGCTGCTGGGGGATGTGCCCCTGCTTACCCCGGGGACCGTCCAGGCGCTCCTCGACACCGCCCCTGACCGGTTGACGCTTCTCACCTTCCTGGCCGAGAGCCCCAACCAGTACGGGCGCATCGTCCGCGATGCCGGGGGGCTGGTTGCGCGCATCGTCGAGTGGCGCGATGCGACCCCCGAGGAGCGGGATCTGCGCGAAGTCAACAGCGGCATCCTCGTCGCGCCGGCGGCCGATCTCAAGCGGTGGGTCCCGAGACTTACCGCCGACAATGCGCAAGGCGAGCTCTATCTGACAGACATCGTCGCGCTTGCGCGCGCCGAAGGCGCCCCAGTCGCCGCCATCCATCCTCTTGATCCGGCCGAGGTCGATGGCGTGAATGCCCGTACGGATCTCGCCCGGCTCGAGCGCATCTATCAGCGCCGGGCCGCCCACCGGCTGCTCGATGCCGGCGTCCAGTTGTCGGATCCGTCGCGCTTTGACCTGCGCGGCACACTCGACGCCGGCCGGGATGTCGTCATCGACATAAACTGCGTGATCGAGGGCCATGTGCATCTCGGCGACCGCGTCTGCGTGGGCCCCGGGTGCCTCATCCGCAACAGCACCATCGGTGCCGACACGCGCATCGAGGCCTACAGCGTCATCGATGGCGCAGACATCGGCCACCATGCGGCCATCGGTCCCTTCGCCCGCGTCCGCCCGCAGACGCGGCTTGGTCCCAACACCCGTGTCGGCAATTTCGTCGAGGCCAAGGCCTGCGTCATGGGCGAGGGCTCAAAGGCCAATCATCTGAGCTATCTTGGCGACAGCGATATCGGCGCCCATGTGAACATCGGCGCCGGCGTGATCACCTGCAACTACGACGGCGTCCACAAGCACCGCACCGTCATCGGCGACCACGCCTTTGTGGGTTCTGATACGCAGCTGGTTGCACCGGTGAAAGTCGGCGCGGGCGCCACCATCGGCGCCGGATCGACCATAACCAAGGATGCGCCCGATGGCGAGCTGACACTTAGCCGCTCGTCCCAGAAGACCGTCGCTGGCTGGCGCCGGCCCGAGAAGTAGCCCAAAGCGCAAGGAGCGGTCATGTGCGGAATCGTGGGAGCTGTCGCGCAAAGGGATGTGGTGCCCATCCTTGTCGAAGGCCTGCGGCGCCTCGAATACCGCGGCTATGACTCGGCGGGCGTGGCCGTCATCGACGGCGACGCGCATCTGGCGCGCACGCGTTCAGTGGGAAAGGTCCGTGACCTCGAAGCCCGTCTGGATGGTCACATGGCCGGCGCCACCGGTATCGCCCACACCCGCTGGGCCACGCACGGCCGGCCCGCGACCGAAAATGCGCATCCCCACATCTGCCGCAAGACGGTCGCCCTCGTACACAACGGCATCATCGAAAATCACGAAGAGCTGCGCCGCGCCCAAACAAAGCTCGGCTTTGAGTTCACGTCCGATACCGACACGGAGGTCATCGTCCACGAAATCTACCGGCATCTGGCCGATACCCACGATCTGCTCGAAGCCGTACGACGCGCGCTGCCAGCCCTTCGTGGCGCCTATGCGCTCGGTGTCATCACAAGCGAGGCGCCAGGCCGCCTCGTTGCCGCGCGCCGAGGCTGCCCTCTGGTCGTGGGCCTTGGCATCGGCGAACACTTCATCGCCTCCGATGTCGCCGCGCTTTTGCCGGTGACACAGCGTTTCATTTTCCTTGAAGAGGGTGATGTCGCCGATCTTACGCGCGAGCGCGTGACCATCTACGACGCGAGCGGCCAGATCGTCGAGCGCCCGGTCAAGCAAAGTGAGCTGTCCGCCGACGCGGTGGCCCGCGGCGAATACCGGCATTACATGCTAAAGGAAATCTACGAGCAGCCGCGCGCCATCACCGACACCCTCACCAACCGCATCGGTCTCCACCATGTGTACGACGAGGCGTTCGGCACCGGCGCCGCCGCCATCTTCGACACCATCGAGGCGGTGCAGATCGTGGCGTGCGGCACCAGCTACCACGCGGGTCTGATCGGGCGCTACTGGTTCGAGGCCCTGGCCGAGATCCCCTGTTCTGTCGAGGTTGCAAGCGAATTCCGCTACCGGCGGCCGCGTCTCGCCCCGCACACGCTCTTTGTCACCCTGTCGCAGTCGGGCGAAACCGCAGACACCCTTGCGGCGCTCGCTCACGCCAAAACCATCGGCGTCGAGCACACGCTTGCGATCTGCAATGTCCCGGAAAGCGCCCTCGTGCGGCAGTCGGGGCTTGCGCTTCTCACCCAGGCGGGCCCCGAGATCGGTGTCGCCTCCACGAAGGCCTTTACGACGCAGCTCGTCGCCCTGCTGCTGCTGGTCGCAAGTCTCGGGCGGCGCGGCCACCTTGGTGGCGACGGCGAGCGCCGCATCGTCGGACTGTTGCGTACCCTCCCGGTTCTGACCGAACAGGCCTTGAGTCTGGATGCCGCCGTTCAGTCCTGGGTGCCGGCGTTCGCCAACAAGCAGCATGCGCTCTTTCTTGGCCGCGGCACGCAATATCCGGTGGCGATGGAGGGAGCGTTGAAGCTCAAAGAAATCTCCTACATTCACGCCGAAGCCTACCCGGCAGGCGAGCTCAAACACGGCCCCCTTGCCCTGGTCGACGCCGATATGCCGGTCGTGGCGGTGGCGCCGGGCAACGAGCTGTTCGAGAAACTCCATTCGAATCTTCAGGAAGTGCGGGCACGCGGGGGCGAGCTCTTCGTGTTTGCAGACGCCAAAAACGGCATAACCGCCGATGAGCGCACGCACGTGATCACGGTGCCGCCCACAGATGATCTGATGGCGCCTGTCGTCTATACGGTATTGCTGCAGCTCCTCGCCTACCATGTGGCGGTATCCAAGGGGGCGGACATAGATCAGCCGCGCAACCTCGCCAAATCGGTGACAGTCGAGTAATCGGGCCCGGCGCCCCTTGGGGCGTTGTGGCATC
>JAJYHH010000036.1 GCA_021784845.1 Pseudomonadota bacterium | reverse complement strand
ACGAGGATGTGTTCGTGCAGGACCTTGTTGTGCTTTAAGTTGTGCAGAAGCGGCCGGGGGACACCGTGGGGACGGATCGCCAGAAAGACCGCCGTGCCGGGCACGCGCTCGACGGAGGAGGCAGACAGCATGCGCACGAATTCATGCAGTGACGTGGGCCCGGGGGAGAGGGCCTGAACCAGCATCGCGCGCCCCCGCCGCCAGGTTGACATGAGAACGAACACGCCAAGACCCACCGCAAGCGGAAACCACCCGCCTTCGGTGAATTTGAGGAGATTGGCCGCAAAGAAGACGCCATCGAGCAGCAGGAAAAAACCCGAAAAGAGACTGGCCTTCCACAGCGGCCATTTCCAGCCATGGTGCGCAACGAAGAACACCAGGATGGTGGTAAAAAGCATCGTGCCCGTCACCGCCGTCCCGTAGGCAAAGCTGAGCGCAGCCGAAGTGTGGAATTCGAGAATCACCAGAATGACGGCCGCCATCAAAAGCCAGTTCAAACCCGGCAGATAGATCTGGCCTGCCTCGGTGGCGGATGTGTGGATGACAGTCAGCCGCGGCAGATAGCCCAGCATCGACGCCTGGCGGGTCGCCGAGTAGGCCCCGGAGATGACGGCCTGCGAGGCGATGACGGTTGCAGCCCCCGCGACCACCACCATGGGCAGGGTGGCCCAGGCCGGGAACAGTTCGAAGAACGGATTCCGGGCGGCCTGCGGATGCAGGATCAGCAAAGCCCCCTGGCCAAGGTAGTTCAGGGCGAGTGCAGGCAGTACAAGCGCAAAGAGGGCCATGCGGATCGGGCGCGCGCCGAAATGCCCCATGTCTGCGTAGAGCGCCTCGGCACCCGTGACGGCGAGCACGACGGCGCCGAGGATCACGAACCCATGGGGGCTACGCACGGCCAGGAAATGAAACGCAAACCAGGGATCAAGCGCCCACAGCACGCGGGGGTCGGCGGCCACCCAGCCGATGCCCGATACGAAGAGCAGAAGGAACCAGACCAGCATGGCCGGCCCGAACAGGTGGCTGATGGCGGCGGTGCCCCGGCGCTGGACCCAGAAAAGACCGACGATGATGCCAAGTGCCAGCGGCTCGACAAAGGGTTTGAGGTGGGGTGAGGTCACCTCCATGCCTTCGAGCGCAGACAGCACCGAAATCGCCGGTGTCACCACGCCGTCCCCGTAGAAGAGGGAGGCGCCCAGAAGTCCGAGTCCGAGAATCCACAGGCGGGTCCTGGGCGAACCAAGTGCCGTGCGCGAGGCGCGCGCGGTAATGACCATGATGCCGCCTTCGCCATGCTCGTCGGCGCGCATGACGACCCACGCGTATTTGACGGCCACGACGAGGATCAGGGTCCAGAAGATGAGCGACAGGACACCCAGCAGATTGGCGACCGTAGGCGACAGGGACAGCGAAGACAGACAGGCGCTTAGCGTATAAAGAGGGCTTGTGCCGATATCGCCAAAGACCACGCCAAGGGCTGCGATGGCGAGCAGAGGCACGGCGTCTTCGTTGTGATCCATTTCTTATCCGTGTGCGGCGACGCGCTTTGCCGCCTTGGGGATTGTGTCGCCGCAAAGCCGCGCACCAGGGCGCCCGGCGCTCTGGCTGGCGGGCCGGGCGTCGAGCATGCCATATCCATCGGGGCCTGACCAGTCAGGGCGCCACGCAATCGGGGGGCTGCGTGTGGCGCGCCTTCGGGGCTCAGTCGTCTGGCCCTATCCACTCCGTGCGGGGAGATGAGGACAATGCGAGGAAATACCCCTGATCCTTGAGCAGTTTGGCGAGCGTCTGGCCCTCGCTGCCGGCCACCGCCGTGTTTTCGGTCAGATCGGCGGCGATATGGCCGGCCTCGGTCGCGGTGAGTTCCAAAGTGACGCTGTCTGTGTCTTCGCGCTTTATGTGCATGGCGGCCTCTCAATTCCCGAATGCATGGGGTGGCTGCTGGAAGGTGTTTTTCATGCGGTAGGCCTGTTCCTTCAGGATGTTGGCGAGATCGAGCGTGCTGCTCGTGAAGGCTTCCGCGTGATCGAGGATGGGGTCGCTGATCTTTTGCAGTTCGGCCTGCGTAAAGCGCAAAACGACACGATCGGTGGATTTGTCGAGAATGTCCATAAAGAGGGTCTCCTTGGTGTACAGTTTCCCTGCATGCCCGGGAAAGGGCCGAAAGCCAGGATGGGGCCGGTCCGTATCTTTCTATATGGGGCACCCGCGGGGAAATAAAAGACCCAGGGTGACGCAGTGTGCTTTTGTAGGGTGCGGATATGAATTGTCATGATGATTTCCTGCGCGCGGTGGCCATCGACAGCACCGCGCTCGCCTGGCAGGCCTCGCCCCACGCGGGCGTAGAGCGGCGCATGCTCGAACGCGTGGGTGGGGAAGTGGCGCGTGCCACCTCGGTCGTGCGCTATGCGCCGGGATCGGCCTTCGCGCCCCACACGCATGGAGGCGGCGAGGAATTTCTGGTCCTAGACGGCGTGTTTTGCGATGACCAGGGGGAGTATCCGCGCGGATGGTATGTGCGCAATCCGCCGGGCTCCCGCCATCGGCCGCACAGCCATGTGGGTGCCACCATTTTTGTGAAGCTGCGGCAGATGCACGCAGATGAGCGGGAGCGGGTGTGCCTCGACACGCGGGATCCTGCGGGCTGGCGAAGGGACGAAGGGCGCATACACGCGCGGCTGCTCCATGAAGGGTTCGGGGAGCGCACCGAGATACTCGAGTGGCCGGCAGGCTTTGCGGGCGCGTGGACATGGCCTGCGGGTGCGGAATATTTCGTGCTGGAGGGCGCCTTCGAAGACGATCTGGGCCCTCATGGGGAAGGCGCGTGGCTGCGCCTTCCCGCAGGCGCTAGGCAGACGGTGCGGACCACACGGGCTGCCCGTGTGTACCGGAAGACAGGTCATTTGCTTCATCCCGTGGGGGTTTCATGAAAGACGCGGCACCGCTTGTGGTGATTGCAGGCTATGGGGACGGACTCGGTGCGGCGCTTGCCGAGCGGTTCGCGGTCCAGGGTTTCCGTGTGGTGGGGCTTTGCCGCGCGCGCGGCCCCAAGCGGGGGCCGGCTACGATCATACCGGCCGATCTCACGGATGCGGCGGACACGGCGCGGGCCTGGCAGGAGGTCTGCCTGCAAAGTATCCCGCAGGTCGTGATCCACAATGCCGCGGAACTGGTGACGGGCCCCTTCCTCGAGCAGACGCCCGCAGCCTTCCGGCAGGCGTGGGACGCGGCGGTGCTGTCGGCGGTGCATGTGGCGCGGCTTGCCTTTGCGCCGATGATTGCCGCAGGCGGCGGCGCCTTTCTGGTGAGCGGAGCCACCGCGAGCATCCGCGGCGGGGCGGGGTTTGCGCCGTTTGCGGCCGCCAAGTTCGCCCTGCGGGGACTGACACAGTCCCTGGCGCGCGAATTCCAGCCCCAGGGCATCCATGTCGTTCACGTTCTGCTCGATGGCATCATCTGGAGCGAACGCAGCCGCCAGCGGCGCCCGGATCTTTCCGCTGCGGAGTGTCTGGATCCCGCGGCCATCGCCGAGGTGTATTACGGCCTGTGCCGGCAATCCCCGTCGGCCTGGACGCACGAGATCGATCTGCGCCCGCGAAACGAAAGATTCTGATGTGTGATGTGCTCATCATCGGCGGGGGCTTAAGCGGGCTGCAGGTGGCGGCCGGTCTTGG
>JAJYHH010000029.1 GCA_021784845.1 Pseudomonadota bacterium | reverse complement strand
TATGCGGAATGAGGAAGAAACTGGTGCTGCTGCCGTAGGTGCCGGGGTTGGGCATGGGGCCGCACCCTGTAGTCGTGCAACCGGCGGTGCCGGGGGTGCCGCTCGAATAGCCGCGGAACGGCCAGAAACCTGCCACGCCGATATCCAGATCGTTGCCGACCATGGCGATGCCGGCCGGGTTGGTTGCCATGATCATGGCATCCTGCGGCAGCGCGGCGGATGCGCCGGCCATGCCATCGGCGATCGTGCTGTAGCCCAGCTGAAAGTAACCGGCAGTCGTCGCAAACGCACTGACCGGCATCGCCAGAGCCGCAGCAACAGCGGAGGCCAAGGCCCACTTCTTCTTGCTCATCATTTTTTATGTCCTCCTAATGGACACCCGTAAGATATGCAGCCCCTCGGCCGCGCTCTCCTCTCGTCTTCTTTGTTTTGTCGGCGCACCCTAGAAAGTGTCTTTACGCGACGCTTGAGGATGGTCCAATATTCCCCGTCCGTCACGTTTCTGTCAATATGGCAACACCTTTCCGATCGACGATCCATCGCGATACTTGAACGGCTTGCGCGTATGGCTGATCATGGCCGCTGCTCGTTTATTCTTCTTCTCTTAAGGAGACGTTATGCGTCGTCTTGGGTCGGTTCTCGGACCACTCGCAACACTCCTCCTCTCAGGGGCCGTCCACGCCGCAAGTTATACAGGCATCCCGCTGTCCATCCTGGGCCTGAGTCAAGCCGGCGCGGTCGTCGCCAACACGCAGAGCCTGGGCGCGCTCGCGTACAATCCCGCCAACATGGCCTTTCACAAGAGCGGCTACGGGATCGGCATACTGGGCCTTTATGTCCACACGAGCGTGCAACCCCCCGGTCAAACGGGACGCATCCCGGCCGTCACGCCCCACTGGGGAACAACACCCAATGCTTTCATTAATGCCGAATTGACAAAAAACACACGTTTTGGACTTGCCCTGAACGAACCCTACGACAGCAGCATCGCATGGCCGGCCAGTGCGTTTCCGGCCTTGAGCGGCCCGAGCGCCGGGCTTGTGCCAACATACACCGAGCTGCAGGTCTACGATGCCAGTCCGAACCTGACCTACCGCGTAGGTCCTGTCGGCGTCGACGCCGGCGCGGACTACTATTACGTGCGCCATTTCGCCGCAGACACGGCCGCCACGGTGGCCAATGGATCGGGTAACCGCTTTGGCGGCAACGTCGGTGTCGCCTCCCGCATTGGCCCCATCGGCCTCGGCGCGACGTTCCGCTCGGCGGTGAATATACCGGTGGGGGGGGCGACCAGCATCCATCTGCCCTGGCAGATGGCTCTGGGCATTCACGGGACGATCACAAAGCGGTTCGGGATGGAATTTGATTTTGCGCGCAGCGGCTGGACCGGATTCACGAGCCCCGCAACCGCGGCCGGACCTGCCGTGCTGGCGAGCGCGGGCAACGTCAACAGCTATCGTCTGGGGTTCGAGTACGGGCTCGGTGAGGGCGTTGCGCTGCGCGCGGGCCTTGGATACAACGATGTAAGTCCCGCGCCGTTCTCCGCGCGCCTGCCCGCAGCAAGCCAGGACGTGGCGAGCCTTGGCGCCACCCAGCGGACGGGGCCCTGGACGCTGAGCGCCGGCTACGAGTACATCCACTTCAACACGCGCACCGTGGACACGGAAACGACGCTTACGGGCGCCGATCCGAATGGCACAAGCGCATACAACGGATCATACAGGGGCTCGGTGCAACTCTTTGGCCTGAGCTTCAGCCGCCGGTTTTCCTAGGAAAAACCGGATAAAGGCGGGTCACCGGGCGCATACCCCGGTGACCCGTGAACATTCACAGCGTACCGATGTCTTCGCCGGCCATCTGTCGCTTGACGATGTCGACATCACGGCGGTTCAGGGCAAACGGGAAGGAGCGGATATCGGACGGGCTGGAATCGCCGTAAGGCCGGTTGCAGGCCGAGACCTCTTCGTCGTCCTTGCCCGGACAGCCCGACGTCTGGAACGGCTTGCCAGACTCGATCAGCGCCGCCAGATCCTCCTCGGACATGCCGAAATCCACGACACGCCCCTGCTCGTCGAAACGCATCTGGTCGACATGACCGCCTGCGTAATCGATCACAAAGCGCGCCAGCTGCACGCGACGCCATTGATCACGAGGCACGGGCGCCCAATCCTCCATCAGCGATCCGCGTTCCGGAAAGAACGCGAACATGTGATTATGGCCTCCCATGTCCGTGATGCGCTGCGCCACCTGCAGAATGTCTTCCTCGGTCTCGCCCATGCCGCAAATGAGGTGTGCACCGAATTTCTCCGGACCGAACACTTCCGCGGCCCACTCGATCGCCTGCCAGTACTTGTCCCATTTATGGGGACTGTCGACCGCCTTGCCGCGTGTGCGATCAAAGATCTCGGGCGTTACCGCATCCAGCGCGACGGTGAAGATGTCGGCACCCGCATCGCGCAACGCAATCAGGTCGGCCTTTTCCATTGTTGTCGGATTCGACAGAATCGACACGGGGACGTGCGGCACCGCCGCCATCCACTTCTTTAGCAGCACCATCGTATCGGCATCCGAATTCGGATGCGTGATCATGGAAATGCACATGCGCTGAAACTGCGAACTGTCGCTGCCATTGGCCATGCGCTCGATCACCTCGTCGAAGCGCACAGTCGGCCAGTCGACACGGATGAAGTTGCGATCCGCATAGTCACGCGCCTCTTCACGGTGACGAGCCAGCCCGCAATACGCACAATTGGCGCGGCAGCCCTCCGCATAGGTCACAAGCAGATTGAGGCAATGCGTGCAGCCAGTGCGGTGCATCGTGCCGGGCACCAGCCCGAGAGTCATCGCGGCGGCGGTCGACATCTGTACGTATTCGGGTGAACGCATATCCGGAGTCTTGATATGGTAGTTCGGCCGATAGAAGGTAACCGGACTGACGGTGTCGGCAGGAACGCTCATGATGATCTCCTCAGCAATCTTTAAGCGGCAAAATATTCACGAAACGCAACCCAGCCCCGCTTGTGGGTCGCATCCAACTGCGCTGCAGGTGTGCCCCAACGCTCCATCAACCATTCCCGGCGCGCAACCGCCCGCGCCAGGCTGTCTTCAAACTCGTCATGCATGTCGCCATCGTATTCCGCCAAGGCCCCGGATGCGCCCGCAAGAAACGCCGCAGCGGCCTGCCCCGCCCTCTCGCCCGACAGCACCGCGCTCGCGATGCCGGCGCCCGTTATGGGGTGGGTCAAGCCCGCCGCATCGCCAACGAACAGCACGTTTCCCTGCACAAGCGAAGGGCGCATACCCCCGACGGGAATCGCTCCGCCCGTTCTCGCGAGGATGTCGCGGCCTACCAATCCCTCCTCGGCGAGCTGCGCGCACAGCGTCTCGAGCGGGCGCTTCATATCCGCCAGGAGGTGCGGGTCGGCGCCCAAACCCACGTTGGCAACGTCCCCTTTGGGAAACAGCCAGGCATACCCCCCCGGATACGCGTCCGACAACCAGATGTCCGTGTCGGTGTAGGGCCGTAAGAGCGGCAGACTGTACTGGCGCGTCTCCACCGTGCGCAGCGCCGGCCAGCCAATCAGGCGCGCCACCGGGGAATGCGGACCATCCGCGGCGATCAGCACCCGATAGCGGGCCACTTCCGTCTTCCCGTTTGCGGCCCGCAGCACCGCCTCGCCCCGCTCGAGGCACAGGTCTTTCAGTGCCGTCTGGACGCGCAGCAATGCCCCATTGCGCGAGGCCTCGGTTGCGATCGCCTGATCGAAGGCCGCCCGGTCCACCATGAGGCCCGGAAAATCCGATTGCTCGATGGCGCCTGACGGCAGCACGCTGCGCATGCCGACGATCTGCTGCACGAGGGCCGGCTTCGCATAGCGCCCCATGGGCAGCGGCACGAACTCGGCGCACTGGACCGGCTGGCCGAGCTGGCGGCGCCTGTCGATGGCCAGAACCGAGAGTCCCGCCCGCGCGGCAACCAATGCCGCCGCCGCGCCACCGGGTCCAAGTCCCACCACCAGCACGTCAAACGCCGTGCCATTCATGATGCGACCGCGTTCGCGCGCGCCAACGCCTCCCCGATCACCGCCGTGATGTCTGCGGGCGTCAAAAGCAGCATCTGCGCCGGATGCCTCGCGAAAAATTCTTCCACGATCTCCGGCAGCCGTTCGCAGGAACAATCTCGCAACGCCGCCTCCAGATCCACGATCGCCCGCTTCGGATTGACAAAGAAGTCACCCGTTATGAAAGCCTGCTTGATGCGTTCGCGCGGACGGTCGACCAGCAACATCGCACGCACAAGCCCACCGGCCGTCTTGCGCAGTGCGCTGCCGGTTGCTACATCGAGCTGCGGCCGGTCGGTTTCGTAGACCCACGCCTGTGACGCCATTTCCAGCCGGTACCGCGCAAACAGCTCCTGCTCACCAATGGTCAGCTCCTGCCTGCGGAATTCCACGCCGAATCCTTCGCCAAAGGCCTCCGTGAGCGCTTCCTGCACCGCCTCGAGAGGGATCCTGCCGCCTGCCAGTTCGTTCAGTGTCGTTATGCGTTCACGCGCAGACGCAATCGCCTTGTCTGCCAGCTTCTCCCGGGGGATGCGCAAGACCTTCAGCATCCGCTCGACATCGAAGTCCACCAGCACCGTGCCCTGGTACAAAAGCGCCTCTCCATCAAAAGCGCCTCCGGTGCCGCCGATCTTGCGGCCCGCGACCTCGATGTCGTTGCGTGGCCGAAACGCCGCGTCAATCCCAAGCCGCCGCAAGCCCTGCACGGCCATATCGCAGACCCTGCCCGCAATCGCAAGCATGTCCGCCGTATCGAATGTTCGCCGATCGAGAAACAGCTCCCACCCGATCTGGCCTTCGTCACAATAAAGAGCGCCGCCGCCGGTGATGCGCCGCGACACATCAATACCCTGTTCCCGACAGTATTCGAGATGCAGTTCCTGGCTCGGGCTCTGGTGAAATCCGATCAGGGCCGATGGCCTGAAACGAAGGAACCGCAGGGTATTGCACGCGCCCGCCTGCGCCGATTCAAGCAGCGTCCGGTCGAGCGCCATGTTCTCAGCGGCTGACCGCAGCCCCGTATCGAGGAGCCGCCACTGCGGCATCATGCCCCACAACAACCTGAGCCAGAATCACTGACAACCTTGATTCGACCAAGCGGGCCGGACCGGACCGCGCGCCGCGCCCGCTCCTCTTCGAGGATGCGCGCCAGATCGATCTCGAATCCCTGCTCTGTCCCGTCGAGCGCCATCACTTCGTCACCGACGGCAATCGAGCAACAAGACGCCGTCACGCGCACCTGCCGGTCAAGACGCGCCGCCAGCTCCACCATTCCATCGCTCGGGTGCGCCATGCCATTGACACCGGCCATGACGGCATACGCATCGATAATGCGTTTGACTTCTCCCGCCGGCCGCGCGCAACCGAGAAGCAGGGGAATATCCGCAAGGGCCTTGCGGGCGTCGAGGAAGAACTGGCCCACCTCATGGGCATCGGGTGCCACGAACGGCCGCAATTCGTTCGCGTAGGTCGGCATGACCACGACCAGCACCAGCGCCGCGGGTCTGTGACGCGCGACCATCTCCAGTGCGCGCCACTCCCCGAGCAATTGGCCATAATGCAGACCCACCACGATGTGCGGCACGACCTTCATGGGGGTTTTTGTCAGCGCCTCCAGGGCCCGCTCGAAGTCCTCGGGCGTGCGCCTGAGATGGTAGACCTGGGTGATCGTGTCCTGGGATCCGATCACATCCATCATGGCCGCATCGATTCCGGCATCCGACATCCGGCTGGCAATCGCGTCATCGACGAGCGCCGTATGCATGGCGATCCGAAAACCCGGAAATTCATCCTTGATACGCCGGATCGTCTCGTAGTAGGGATCGTACTCCACCTCGTTGCGATGGTTGGAGCCACCCGTCAACAACATGCCACCGGCGCCACTTGCGATCATCTCGTTGACCACGCGCCAGAGATCTTCCGGCGTCCTTGCCGGAATCATGGGTTCGAGGATTTTCGCCTTGCAGTGGTCGCAGTTCAGCTTGCAATCGCCGCCCGTAATTGACACGGCGGGCCATGCGTTGCGACCGCACCCCTTGATCTCGCTACTCGCGTAGTTCTTGAACGTCGGCGTGTAGAAATGGATCGGCGGAAGCGGATCCCGGCGCCCCTGAAGCCGCGTCAACAGCCGCCCGTCAAACGACAGGTCTTCCAGTGGCTCCACCTGCCGCACAATATCCGCCCAAGCGTTCATAGACCCTTCATCGATGCGTCAGGCGCGGCCGGCCGCGCCCCGTTTTCTCAGCAACCCTTGAACCCTTCCGCTTCCATCTTGGCATCGAACGCCTTCAGCGCATCGCCGCCTGTCTTCAAGCTCTTCGACTCGCCATCCCAGTCGCTCGCCTTCATCTTGACGACCCAGCCTTCACCATAGGGGTCCTTGTTGATCAGGCCCGGCTTGCTTGCCACCGCATCGTTCACCGCAATGACCGCGCCGCTCACCGGCGTCTTCACCGGCCCCACCCACTTACCCGATTCGACGGTGGCGCACGATTTGTCCTTGGCTATATCCTTGCCCGCCTTCTTTGGCGTGTAGGCAACGATTTCGCCAGCGAGCGAGCAGGCGTAGGCGGTCAGACCAACCGTCACTGTGCCATCGGCCTCGCGACGCGCCCAGACATTGTTGTCGACGTTGTAGCTCAGGTCTTCTGGAATATTACAGCCGCGTACCGCACCCATTGAGCAATGCCTCCCGTGTGAACCGAAAATATGAAAAACGCCAATTAATGCCGATGCTCCGTCCGAATCAATCCCCAGGATGGAACCATCACCAGAACCGTCAGAAAAACAGCACCTTATCGCAGGACAGAATCAGATCCGCAAGCGCGCCGCCGCCGGAAAACTCGTCGACCTCATCGATAATATCTGTTTTTTCGTCGATTTTATACCCAGGAAGGGCGGGCAGGCACAGGTGCAGTTTGACGCCCGCGTTCTTCGCGTCCCGCATGAAATCAATGACACGCTTGCCGCCTTCCATCGCCACCAGATTTTCCGCAACCCCTTTCTTCACCAGATTTACGCCTTCCATGGTGAAAAAGATCTGCACGTCGGCGTCCATGGACGCAAGGATCGCGCCCAGATAAAACGGAGTGGCACACCGATGCGGGGTAGACGGCCCGCTGGTCATGACGATCAGAACCGATTTTTCTTCGTTGTCCAGATAATGCTCATCCGACATCAGCGAATGCCCCGCGTGCACTTGATATCCTCGCGCCGGCAACGCTCCGCGTAGCCCTGTGCCGCCTGTTCGCCTGTCACAAGACCCGCGAGCACATCGCTGATTGGTGCCACCGGCCGCACGCGCGCGATCCACGCCTCATAAGGCTCGATGTTCAGCAGGTTGGGATCCTCGAGAACCTGCTGATTGCCCTCCACGATGACGCAGTCGAAGACATTCGGAATCGGCCCGGCCCATTTCCCGCTTTCGATGGTGGCCACCGGCTTGCCCACCGGGCGCATGGTGCCGGGCCGGCGCACGCGCGCATGAAGAATCTTGCCGGCGATGGTCTGCGAGATGTCCGTCATGCCGACCGTGATCGTTCCGTCCTCTTCCCGACGCAGCCAGATCTGATACTCCTTGTCGTAGTACAGCTCTGGACGAAACTCACAGCCGTTGGACTCCACACCGCCTCCGTCCGGTCAACTCCAGCCGCTCAAGCGACGCCTTTGTCCTTGAAAAAATCCAGCGAATCGCTGATGTTTTCGTGGATGCCCACTTTGCGCGGCGAAAGACCCATCGCCAGACCGAGCAGCTGGGTGAAATACACGATGCGCACGTTGGTCTTGATACCAAATTCCGTCTCGGCGCGGATCTGGTGCATCTCGAGGCCCGAATGGCACGTCGGGCACTCCGTAGCGATCACTTCCGCGCCCGCCTCTTCCGCCGCCTGCAGGATATTCAGCACGAGCTGCGTCGACGTATCCGAATCAGACAGCGTGTGCGCACCGCCACAACACGCGGTCTTCAACGGGAAATCGACGTTCTGCGCACCGGCTGCTGCCAGCAGATCGTCCATGAAGTGAGGCTTGTAGCTGGATTCAGAGCCTGGACCCTGGTCCTTTTCCGGAAAGATCTGGCGCGGGCGCGTGTACATGCAGCCGTAGTAGTTGGCAATCTTTACGCCCTTCAGGCTCTTTGCCATCTTTTGCTTGATGCCTTCCGGACCCAGCTCTTCCATCAGCCACTCAAGCAGGTGCACGGTACGCACATCACCGGTGTAGACCGGGTCGTCCGCCTTGCGCGCAAGATCCTGGACCGTCGCCAGATGCTCGGGCGATGACGCCAGTTCGTACTCGGCCTTCTTCAGGTTGTGATAGCAGCCGTTGCAGGGCGCCATCACCGTATCGAATCCCATCTTTTCACTGGCAATGGCCAGATTGCGCGCAGACATGTAGGTCTGCAGCATCGGGTGAATGTTCTTCACCTCCATCGCGCCGCAGCAGTTGTAATCGTCGAGGTTTTCCATCTCGAGACCAAGCCTGTCGACGAGCGCCCGCGTGGACTTGTCGTAGGGGCCACCCGATCCCTCGAGCGCGCATCCGGGGTAATAAGCAACCTTAGACATGGACAGCCTCCTTCGGCATGGCGCGGGCCTTGTGCGCCGCTTCCTTCTGTTCACGGACGTATTCGCGCAGAACCTGGCCTGTGCGGCCCCACGACTTCGTGCGCGGCTTGAAGACCAGATGCAGGCCCATATGCATCAGGAACCCCACCGGCAGATGCTTCATCATGCGCTTGGTGAGTTCGATGAACCAAGGCGGCGTCAGCGGCTGCTTTGTCTTCCGAAAGAAGTTTATCATGACGCGGGTATCCTCGATCCGGCCGGTCTCATACACCTGACCCGTGAACTCCTCATCGAAGATCGTCGATTTCGTAACCGGCGTGTGCCCCTCTTCTTCAAGCCAGTGGGCCAGCGCCTTCATCACCCCTTCCGGACGGACGTCCTTTGGGCAGATGTTCGTACATTTGTTGCAGGACACACACGTCCAGATGATGTCCTTGTCCTTCAGAATCTCTTCCTTCAGGCCAAGGTTTGTCAGATAGATCCAGTACCGGGGATTAAAGTCCGTGTTCTGCGCGTAGACCGTGCAGGAATTCGTGCAGGACCCGCACTGCCAGCAGCGATGCACGTTCTCCGCGCCCGAAAACGTGCCGATCTTGCGACCGAAGGCCGTGTCGTAATTGCTGAGATACCGGGGCAGAATCATGGTGTTCCAGTGCCCCGACACGTCCACCCCATCGAGCACCAGATTTTCGCTCGTCTGAATGCGGTCGCTATCAATCAGTGACTTCTCATGAATAGCCATGTAATCCGTCTCTCCTGCTTACGCTTAATGCAGCGCTTTTTTGACTCGTGATTCCGTCCGTCTCGGCTGATCGATCCCAAGCAGCTTTTGCACAACCTCGAGGGGATCATTCTTGCCACCGAAGTCCGCGTTCAGAAGGCCCATGCCGCTCGACAGGGCCCGCATGTAGTCCGCATACGCGTGGGCCAGGAAAACATCGACCACGAAATGCGGCTCCCGATAGACACCCTGTTCCGCCATGCGCTCGGTGATCCACCGCCGCCCCGCTTCGTACACACCCGGCTCCGACCCCAGCTCCACCTTATCCAGCGCATCTCCGCCCTTGACCAGTTCCCGCAATGCGCCGGCATGCGTTGCCTGATCCCAGACCCAACGCGTCATCAGCGGATACTGGATCGGTGCCCGAAAATGCAACAGCTCCGCCCCGAAATCACCGAGCGCTCGACGCAGGGTCCGCGCCGCCTTGGGTTCAAGATCCGCCGCCACCGGCAGGGCCGCCACGAACGCCTCCATGCGTTCCTGCAAGGCCTGCTTGCCATAGAGCAGCTCCTTGATGGCCGCGCGCACCCGCTCGTCACCAGCCGCCACCAGCGAGGGCCACACGCGCTTGCGCGCAGGCATGATCGTCTCTAATAAAATTTCGACCTTGCCGAGATCCAGATCGTCGATGACGCCAGGCGCCAGTGCTTCAGCAAAAAGCGTGCTCTTCGTTGCCAGAGCCGCAAGAAACGCGTCGATTCCGCCCGTGTCCGCCAAGGCCTCCAGCAAAACCCGAAATTTCATCCCGAAGACACGCGGATCCAGCTCGACGGCCAGATCGACCGGTTGAACCGATTCGATCCCGCCGCCGCCAGACGCGGTATCAGGCCGTCTTCTGAACCAGAGCATTGAGGTCCGCCACTGCCCGCATGGCCGCAGCCTGTCCCTGGGAAATGGAGTCGTCAATCGTCTCCGGTCCCAGGGCTGCGCCCACTGCATAGATGCCCCGCCGCGTCGTGCCACAGGTATTGGTGTAGTGCTCGGCGCGGTCGATAAAGCCGTGCTTCTCGAGGCCGACACCGAACACGCGGGCGATTTCCGCATTGTCCTCGTTCGGATCCATGCCAACGGCGTGCACAACCATATCCATCGGAATGACAATCGGCCGTTTGACGAGCGTGTCTTCGCCCTTGACCAGCAGCCGGCCATCGGGAGAGCGTGTCACTTCCGCAATACGCGCCTTGACAAATTTCGTCTTGAACTCCTCCTGGGATTTCCAGTAGAAGCGATCTTCGTACAGGCCAAAGGTGCGGATGTCCATGTAATAGATGAACACATCCGTCTGGGGCGACAGCTCCTTGATCTCCATCGCCAGATTGGTGGAGACGGTGCAGCAGATCTTCGAGCACCACTCACGGCCGATCTGCCGGTCACGGGACCCGACGCACAGCAGAATCGCTACCCGTTCCGGCACCCGGCCGTCGGACGGACAGGCGATCTTGCCGGCCGCCACCATCTGCTCGACCTGGGTTGTGGTGACGACGTCCTCATAGGACCCAAAGCCCCATTCCGGCTTGTTGATCGAATCAAAGTGCGTAAAGCCGGTGGCAAGGACGATGGACCCGCATTCCACACTGGATCCATTTGACAAGGTCGCGGTGAAATGGCCCGCCTCGCCGGCAAGCTTTGTGACCTTCGTTTCCTTGTGGATCTTCACGTTCGAGGCGTTCTCGACACGCTTGACCATGCGGCCCATGGCGTCCTTGGCCCATTCACCCGAGGGCACGAGCTTGGCGTAGCCCGACAGGATCGGCGTCCCACCCAGCTGAGCCGCCTTGTCAACAAGGACCACATTGAGCCCACTGGCCGCAACGCCAGCTGCTGCAGACAGGCCGGCAGGCCCCGCCCCTACCACTAGTACGGTCTTTTGCATCGCTTACGCCTTGCCCCCCAACGCCAGTTCAGGATTATAGAGATACTCGATGTTGCCCTGTTCGACCTGCTTCAGATACTTCTCGAAATCGCCCTTCGCCTTGTTCCAGTCGATACCCATCTTCTCGACCAGTTCCTCGCATGGGCTCGCGTGCCATTGCAACTGGACGATCTTGAAGGGATCCGCTCCACACGCCAGGGCCGCAAGCTGCACGTCGGCCATGATGGGGATCTGGAAATTCTGGCCATGCGCCTTGCCGATCCACTGGTTCTTGTCCATGGTCGTGATGCAGCCGGTGTCGTTGCCGATCATGACATCCGCATTGGCTTCCTGGCGGGCGACCTTGATCTTGCGGTCCATCGTGAAAGACCGGGTGAATTCCCGCTCGGAGATGATATGACGGAATCCGAAACCACAGCAGTCGTACCAGGTCGAGTAATCGATGACCTGCGCGCCGAGTGCCTGCGCGACCGCCGTACCGATGGCCGTGCGGTTTCCATTCATCGTCTCTGCGTCATACACCGCATCTTCGTGAACCATCTTGTAGTAATGGCAGGCCACATGCATGGTCACGCGGATGTTGGACATGTCGATCGTCTGCAGCTCGGATGCAATGCGGTTGCGCAACACATGCACCCATTCGGAGTAATGCACGATCTCTTCGGGAATGACGAGCTTGCCATCGACCAGCCGCCCGAGCTTGCCGAGGATCTTCGTGACTTTTTCCCGCAGCTCGGCCGATTCGATCAGATATTTGCGGATTTCCTTGTAGTTGCCAAAGGACGTGCCGCAATGAACCAGCGGGAAGAAATGTCCGAGCTCGAAACCATGCTGCTTGCCGGATACATAGGCTTGATGGAAGTTGCGCAGAAACACCGCTGCCAGGGATTCGACGTTGCCGATGCCGGAACCATGGTAGTTCCAGGCGGTGCAGGATGTCTGGTCCGTCTCGTCCAGATAATCCTTGCCAGGCACGAATCCGAACTTGTTCATGAACCAGAGCAGGGAGGTGGGATAGCCGGGGATGTTGCCGCACTGACCGCAGGACTTGTGGTGCCAGAGCTGCTTGGTCGGGATTTTCTTGTCCCAGCCATAGAGGGTCTTGACCATTTTCGGCTCATGCTGGTCGCTGATCCGGTGGACGATGATCTGTCCATCCTTCTCGAGCTCCCACATGTGGTCGCGGATATCATCCATCCGCTCGCTCAGATCCATTGTCCGGCGATCGACCTGCTTGCGGACCCACTCGGTGGCCGCCGCCGCATCCGCGGGTGACAGGTTGGTCTGCTGGAAGAAGGAGCCGTGTCCGGCAATCCCCTGTCCATCGGTATTATGGAATCCGGGTTTCATGGTGCCGGCGCCCGCTCCCTGGGCCGTTGCATTGTGGTTACCAGGGCTTTGTTCGGTCGGTTTCATAAAGGGTCTCCTTTCACACTTGCCAGACTACTAGATCAGAGGATCATCGGGATCCTTCTAGTCGTCCTTCGCATCTTCCTGCTTTTCCAGCCAGTCGCTGTAATCTTCGCGTTTCTCGTCGATAAAGTCCTCGATCACGTCAAAGAGGTTCTCGTCGACGATCTGCAGTGAATCCATCACGCCGGTCATTTCCCAGATGGTGTACATCTCCACCGAGGTCTTCAGCGACACTTCCCAGGCCGTATCGGTGGTTTGCAGGGTTCGCACGGGGATGGCCTTGCGCAGCACCTTCAGATCCCCTTCGACCTTCTGGATGTTCGGACCCCAATCCGGAAAATGATCGGGCTGAATCATGTCCGGCGACAGCTGGTTGCCGGTCGTGATGAGCTTCAACATCACGCGACCAAACGGCCTCAACACATCCTTGGCGGACTGCATGCCGTGCTTGATGGCGACTTCGCGCATGATGGCGATCAGTCCACCCGGCGAATTCTTGAATGGACAGCGGGCGGCGCACGTCATGCACTGGGCACAGGCCCAGATCTTCTCCTGCATGGCGTCGTAGACCTGCTCGACATTCTCCGTCCAAAGCAGCTGGACGATCTCCCGGGGACTGAAGTCATAAAAATGTGCGGCGGGACATGTGGCGGTGCAGACGCCACAGTTGAGGCAGCCATTCAATTCCAGGTCGTATCGAAAATCATGACGAATGTCGTCATAAATTTCCCGCATTTCGGCATACGTCGCCATAATCCAATACTCCTCGGTACACTTCAGAATATTAGCAGTTACTAATTATACGATCGATAGTAACCGACGCTTGCCGGTTAGTCTAACTCTAAAGCCTCTTGGCGGGAAGCCTTACAGCCGATCGCCCCACCTCACATGAAGAGGCAGATGTCCGACTCGCCTGCAAACTCAAAGAAAGTGGCCGCGCCGCCCATTTCGATGCCTGGAATGAAGTCGCTGGGCTGGAAACCAAAGAGGTCAACCGTCATCTGGCAGCCAATCATCTTTACATCGGCCTCGGCACAGAGGTTGCGCAGATCCTCGAGGCTCGCCACGCCCTTTGAGCGCATTTTCTGCTTCATCATCATGGTCATCATGCTTTGCATGCCCGGCAAAGCCTGCGCCAGCACAGGGAACCACTTGTCCATGGCCATGGGCATGGGCATACCCGGATTGCCCAGGGAGCTCACCTTGAGATGATCGAGACTCTTGCGGAGAAGCTGGAGGCCGTAGAAGGTGAAGAAAATCTGCACATCATAACCGAGGGCCGCCGCGGTCGATGCCAGGATGAAGGGGGGATACGCCCAGTCGAGCGTGCCTTTGGTTGCAATGATCGCAAGCTTCTTGTTTGACATAATGATCTCCTGTTGACCGGAGTCAACTACGCCTTTTTCCGAAGCACGAACGTAAATTCGCCGTTGGCTTCACCCGATTCGACCAGCTCATTGCCCGTTTGTTTGGCGAACGCCTGAAAATCCTTGATGGCGCCCGGATCGGTCGCAACCACGCGCAGCGTCTGGCCGCCCGTCAGATCGTTCAGTGCCTTCTTGGTCCGCAGGATCGGCAACGGGCAGTTCAGGCCACGCGCGTCCAGTTCTTTGTCAATATTTGCCATGATTTCCTCCAGTCTGAGCTTTTTGATATGCGTGTCGACGCCGCCTCGACACCTTATTCCTGACACACGGCGCTCGTGTTACCTACACCTTCTTGCCGACTCCGGCAATCCGACGGGAAGCCCGGGCCGGAGCCCCCCATTTTTAGCTTGACAGTTCTCCAACCGGCAACCCGTAACGCTGCCAAGCCAGGATGCCACCGCGCAGATTATAGATGTTTTCGTATCCCTGTTGTTGAACGAACAGGCAGGCCTGCTGAGACCGGCCACCGGATTGGCAATAGAAAACCACGGGGTGCCCTTTGTCAAGCGCGGACACATTGAGCGGCAGCAGGTGCAGCGGCATCGATCGCGCCCCCTGAATGGCACCCCGCGCCACCTCCGCCGGCGTACGCACATCGATCAAAGTAAGGGAATCACCGGCGCTCTCAAGCAATTGCTGGAGATCGAGAGGATCCAGGTCTTTGAAGACGCCCACGGGAGTCTTGCCTCCTTAGTTTAAAAGAAAATGAAAGTCTAACGAAGCCCGTAAGGGTGCACTGTTTACGCCGATTCCGCAAGAGCGATTGTGCGCCGGAACAGACATGAATGCGACAGAAAAACAGGAACAAAAGGCGCTCTGTAGGCACACTCATAGTGTGAGATTTTCGAGCCAACGATTCGCCGGGCACCTCTTCCCGGGGGCAGCATCCGAAGCGACCATATAATTGCAGCCTTATGGAAGCCCATGCTAGAGTCGTGGGCGCTGAATCGCACAGGCCAACCCTATGCTCGGGCCTCATCAGCCGAGCTCTTTAGTTGAGGTTAAACCCTTGAAAAAAGACGATTTCAAGCCTGATACCCGTTACACGGTGGCCTGGCGAACCTATGATGGCAAGGTTCGTCCCGGCAACCTGTACGTGTATCGGCTTTACGACAACTTCATGATCGCCCGGATGACCGATGCCAGCGGTTTTCTCTACAAGATCGCCTACGACCAGATCCTGCGGATCGTCAAGGCCATACCGGTCACGCCGGCGGAGCGTTTCTATATTCCGGACGCCGTTCTCAAGGAGTCTACCTGGAAAGACCGCGTGGTGATGGAGCGGTACTCGTCTTCGCCGCGCGCAGGCAAGTAGGCACGCGCCGCGCCAAAATGAGGACGGCCACAGCAGCGCTCTGCGGAGCCCTGCTGTGGCCTTCCGTTGTTCTCGGTGACATCGGCCATCTTCCCGACCTCGGGCATCCGTCGGCGGTCTTCATGTCGCGGGCCAAGCAATACCGGGCCGGCCAGAAATTCCTCCAGCAGGCACGGACAACCTGGCGCTTCGTGCATGACCCCGAGGTCACCACCTTCATGAGCCGCCTCGGCAATCGTCTCGTCGCCGCAAGTCCGAGCCCGCAACTGCATTTTCGTTTTTTCGTGCTCCAAAACCCGGTGGTCAACGCTTTTTCGGTCCCGGGTGGCTTCGTTTTCGCCAATACAGGCGTCATTCTTGCCGCGCAAAATGAAGATGAGCTGGCGGCGGTCCTCTCCCACGAGATATCCCATGTCACCCAGCGCCATATCGCGCGCCTCATGGCGCTGTCGAGTCAACTGACCTGGGGCGAACTGCTGGGTCTTTTGGCTGGCGCCGCACTGCTGGGTGCCTCGCAATACAACGGCGGCATGGCGGCCCTCTCCGTCAGTTCAGCGAGCCTTGCCAACATCGAGCTGCGGCATCGCCGGGGATATGAATCGGAAGCCGACCACATCGGCTTGCGCACGATGGCGCGTGCCGGCTTCAATCCCCACGCCATGGGCGCTTTTTTCATCCGCCTGAAAGCGGCAGATCAGTTCATGAGTGATTCCGGCATTCCGGAATCCTGGCGCACGCATCCGGCAACGGACATCCGCATCAGCGAGGCTGAGGAACTGGCCGCCCGTTACCCGAATCCGCCGATTCCGGATCGGCCCGCCTTCAACCGCCTGCAGGCGGCCGTCGCCGCAGACGCACTGTCGCCACGCGCCGCCCGGCGCTGGCTCATCACCAATCTGGGCAAGCGCAACGACCGCCAGGCATTGCGATTCGGACTGAGTCTGGTCGCTTTGCGTGCCGGTCATTGGCGCCGCGCGCGCGCCCGCCTGGTGCTCCTTCTTGCCAGACATCCCCATGTGGTGGCCTATCATCTGGCCGATGCACGGCTTGCGTTGCGCATGGGCGACATCCGTGGCGCGGTCCGGCAGCTGCGGCAGGCGGCGCACCTGCGCCCGAGCCGCATTCGGCTTGCCGCATCAGCTGACGAGATGCTCCTCGAGATCCATCCGCATGCCGCTTTGCGCGCAATCAAGAAGCTGGTCAGTGACCATCCCGAACGGGCGGTTCTGTACAGACTTCTCGCACGGGCCTTCGCGTCTGAACGGGACTATGTCCACGCCCACGAGGCCCTCGCCGAAGCCGAATACCTGGACGGCAACAGTCGCGCGGCGCTACGCGACCTGCGCCTTGCAGCGGCGCTCGCCACCACACCGCAGGCAAAAGCCGAAGTCGCCGCCCACGTAGCGGGAATCCGCGGTCATATCCTGGTACCACCCGCTTTCCCCTGAAACCGGCCTTGCCAGACTTGCGGCAGACAGGCATGGAACCAAGGCTTGACGCCTCTCGAACCCCGGCGCGGTGCCCAAGGGCATCCGCGGCAACGCCCGGCGCCAGCGCCAGCGGGACCGCCGTCAGCAAGCGATGGGGGGTGATTGGCCGGGAATTTTTTGTGTAAACGCAGACGACGTGGTCGCCCGTGACTATGGCCACGCCGCTTGCCACCCAAGATGGGCAAGCTTCAGGGAATACCGAAGCGGCGTACAAAGACGCCGTGTGGCACCGTGCGCGGAACACGCGCCCCCAAGACGGCACACCCGCTGCCCTGCGCCGCTCGCAGCAACCCCGTCTGCCGTAATGCCGCTCTGCGGGATCCGGAGCGGGCCGTGCAGACAGCACAGACCCCGCCTTCTCCGATGGGCCTGGCCGGCGTTCACATGTCCGCGCTGCGGTTCTTTATCCCGAACTTTGGCCCCCCAAAGCAGCGAACCCATTGATTCCGCGGAATTATGAGGGCAAAGAGGCGGCCGCTTACTGGGTACAGGCCGGAGAAACGCCGAGGAGCCGGAAGGCCTGGTCCTGGAGGGG
>JAJYHH010000057.1 GCA_021784845.1 Pseudomonadota bacterium | reverse complement strand
GCCTGGCCCGCGAGCTTGTTGCCGAGATTCTTGCTGCCCGCAAAGCCCGGCGCGTTCACGGGCACCACAGGGCGCCCGAAACGCGCGGTGGCGCGTTTGCAGACCGCCTCGATGTCGTCGCCGATCATGGCTGTGACACACGTCTGATAGACGAACACGGCCGCCGGATCGTGCGATGCGATGACTTCCGCAATGGCGCGAAACAGGCGCTTTTCTCCGCCATGGATGACATCGAGCGCCGTGATATCCGTCGTAAACCCGGTGCGATACAACGTCGGTCCGCTGGATCCCGCATGCCGGTTATCCCAGGAATTGCCTTCGCAGGCGATCGGTCCGTGCACCAGATGGGCGACGTCCGTTATGGGCTGCAACGCGATTTTCGCCCCATCGAATGCGCAGCCGCCGGCCGCCGCCCCCGGCTTTAGCGCATTCTGGCAGCCGGCGCGCCGCGCGCTGGGCGATTTCCCCTGATTGCGCCCGCAGGCGGGTTCCTCGAACACTGCCTGAATCGTATCGGCAAGTTTGCTCATACGCCCTCCCTAGAAGGCCACCCACACGTCTTCGCCTGGCACGTACTCTCTGGCAAGCCGCCAGAATGGCCCCTGCGCGTTCCATTGCTTGCCGGCCCCGCGCAGCGCCTGCCGTTCCTGTCTGGTGGGTTGCCGGGTCGCGCGCTGCGCCGGATGGACTGTGGCCACCTTGACGGCGCAGGCTGCGCACCGTCCGCAGGCCCGCTGCCCTCGCTGGCATCGCAACGGCACCCTGAAGCGGCGCGCCAGCGTAAGCAGACTGCGCCGGTTGCCCCCTGCTACACGCACCGTGATGGCCTCCGGCAGCCGCAGCGAAAGAAACGTAACCTGTGCCATGACCTGAACTCCTTCCGGGCCCGAAAACCGGAGCCCCGGGACGTTAGCGGATGACGTCGTAGCTGTATCCCCCCTCACCCAGGGCCGCCGTGCCGCGATCCATCTCGTCGAACACCCGGTCGAGAAGGGTGACGAGCACATTCAGGCCACCCTGATATCCCCACACGGGATAGCGGTGATGGTGATGCCGGTCGAAGATCGGGAAGCCCAGGCGGATGAGGGGCGTGCCCGTATCCCGCTCCAGGTACTTGCCGTAGGAATTGCCGATCAGAAAGTCCACGGGCTCCGTAAAGAGCAACGAGCGCATGTGCCAAAGGTCCCGTCCGGCGTGGACCTGGCAGCCTGCACCAAACGGCGAGGCATCCAGCAGCGCCTGCACCTTGTCCGCCCAGTCGCGGTTGCCATTGGTCGCCAGCACATGCCGTGGCGCGCAGCCAAGTTCCAGCAAAAACGCCGTCAACCCCAGGGTCAGATCGGGATCGCCGTAGAGCGCAAAGGTCTTGCCGTGCAGGTGCGCGGTCGAATCGGCCATCGCATCCACGAGCCGTCCCCGTTCCCTTTCCACCTCGGCCGGGATCGCCTTGCCCGTCAATCGCTCCACCTCCATCAGGAAGCGATCGGTAGCGGCCACGCCGAGCGGATGATTGAAGGCCGCAATCTCTTGCCCCTTGCTGGCACAATAGGCAAGCGTCTTTTCCGTGCAGAACTCCTGCATGGAGACCGTCGCCCTGGCATGGAGGGCCTCCCTGGCGTCCGCCAGTTTCGTGCCCCCGTCATACATGCGGAAGGCGCCATCCATCGGCGTATCCCACACATCGCTGTTGTCGGCCAGGATGGTGGCTTCCACGCCCATCATCTGGAACAGGCGCCTGATCTCGCGCAGATTGCCAACGCAATACCCGTCGAACCCGCCGATCAGATTGATGCGGCCATTGGGCGTGCGCACCTCTTTGTCCCAGAAATGCTCGAGAATGCTTTTTACGGCATTGTCGTAGCCCGTCACGTGGCTGCCGACGAAGGCCGGGGTATGGGCAAAGGGGACATCAAAATCCTCCGGCACGCTGCCCTTGGCCTTGGCGCTCTGAATGAAACTGTTTAGGTCATCCCCGATCACTTCGGCCATGCAGGTCGTCGACACCGCGATCATTTTCGGACTATAGAGGCGGTAGGCGTTGGCCAGTCCGTCGATCATGTTGTTCAGGCCACCGAACACGGCCGCGTCTTCGGTCATGGAGGACGACACACAGGAGGTCGGCTCCTTGAAATGGCGCGACAGGTGTGACCGGTAATAGGCGACACAGCCCTGCGACCCGTGCACAAAGGGCAGCGTGCCTTCGAAACCGACCGCGGCAAACACCGCGCCGAGCGGCTGGCAGGCCTTCGCCGGATTGATGACCAGCGCCTCGCGCGCGAAGTTCTTCTCCCGGTAGGCCCAGGTCTTCGTGTCCTCGGCCGCCTGCGCGACCGCAGGCGCGCTGTGCGCGGCCTCGAAGTTCTCCCTCTTTGCCCGCAGCATGTCGACATACTCCGGCTGGCAGAACAGCCGCAGATGGTCGACTACCTTTGCCTGACTTTCACTCATGATGTCTCTCCTGTACCCCTTCGAATGTTTGCGCTGCGCCCTCAGTCCCGCGCCTTCTTCCAGGGCGCGCGGCCAAGCCCCCACACCGGATTATTGATGGCCATGTCCATGTCGCGCGCAAACACCGCGAAACCGTCATAGCCATGGTACGGGCCCGAATAATCCCAGGAGTGCATCTGCCGGAACGGCACACCCATCTTCTGGAAGACATACTTTTCCTTGATGCCCGCGCCGACCAGATCCGGCCGCAGGGTGTCTACGAACTTCTCGAACTCGTAGCCGGTGACATCGTCGTAAATCAGCGTCCCGTCCTTTATGTCCTTCGTCGTGCGCTGATAGTCATCGTTGTGTCCGAATTCATAGCCGGTCCCGATGACTTCCATGCCAAGGTCCTCATACGCGCCCACGACATGGCGCGGGCGCAAGCCGCCCACGTAGAGCATCACGCGCTTGCCAGCAAGCCGCGGGCGATACGTATCGATGACCGCCTGCGCGCGCGCCCGGTATCTGGCAATGACACGCTCTGCTCCTTCCTGGATGCGATCGTCGAATTGCGCCGCAATGCGCCGCAGGCTCTCCTCGATCTTGGTCGGACCAAAGAAGTTGTACTCCACCCAGGGAATCCCGAAGGTCTCCTCCATGTGGCGCGCGATGTAGTTCATGGAGCGATAGCAATGCAGCACGTTCAGGCGCGCCCTGGGACTGTTTTGCAGTTCGGCAAGCGAGCCGTCGCCGGACCATTGGGCAATCACGCGCAGCCCCATTTCCTCGAGCAAAATCCGCGAGGCCCAGGCGTCCCCGCCGATGTTGTAGTCACCGATGATGGCAACGTCGTAGGGCGTGCTTGCGAAGGCCGCGGCCTTGTTGTCCGGGCGATCGAAGACCCAATCGCGAATGGTGTCGTTGGCGATGTGATGGCCGAGCGACTGGGAGACCCCGCGAAACCCCTCGCACCGCACGGGCACGATGGTCTTGTCGCCGTATTCCTTCGACTTGGCCTTGGACACCGCCTCGATGTCGTCCCCGATCAGGCCGATCGGGCATTCCGACTGGATCGATATGCCCTTGTTCAAGGGAAACAGGGCCTCGATTTCATCGATGACCCGGGCCAGTTTCTTGTCTCCCCCAAAAACGATGTCCTTTTCCTGAAAATCACTGGTGAACTGCATGGTCACGAAGGACTCTACGCCGGTCAGTCCGGCATAGTAGTTGCGCCGCGCACCCCACGAGTACTGACCGCAACCGACGGGCCCGTGGCTTATGTGCACCATGTCCTTGATCGGTCCCCAGACCACGCCCTTGGAGCCTGCGTAGGCGCAGCCGCGGATCGTCATGACGCCGGG
>JAJYHH010000066.1:6736-17824 GCA_021784845.1 Pseudomonadota bacterium | reverse complement strand
ATCGGCGAGAGCTTGCGCAGCTGGTGGGCTACCGCACCTACGCGGATTATTCGCTGGCGACCAAGATGGCTTCGGATCCGGCCGAGGTGGAGCGCTTCCTGCTTGATCTGGCGCATCGCGCCCGTGCGGCCGCGCAGGCCGAACTCGAGGCGATCCAGGATCTGGCTAAGGCCAGTGGTCACGCGCTCGAAGCCTGGGATATCGCCTACTACAGCGAGCGGCTGAAGGAGCGGCAGTTCGAGTTCTCGCAGGAGGAGTTGCGGCCGTATTTCCCGTTGCCGCAGGTGTTGCGGGGTCTCTTTACGCTGACCGAGCGACTCTACGACGTTTCGATCGTCGAGATCGAGGACGTCGAGACCTGGCACCCGGACGTGCGTTTCTACGAAATCCGTGATCCGGATGGCCATGGCCGGGGACAGTTTTATCTGGACCTGTACGCCCGCGCCCGCAAACGCGGCGGCGCCTGGATGGACGAGTGCTGCGTGCGCGAGCCACAAGCCGGCCGGCAGCGTCTGCCGGTGGCTTATCTGACCTGCAATTTCTCGCCACCTGGCGAGAGCCATCCCTCTTTGCTGCGCCACGAAGAGGTCGAAACCCTGTTTCATGAGTTCGGGCACGGCTTGCATCACATGCTGACGCGCGTCGATGAGCCGGCTGTCGCGGGTATCAACGGCGTGCCCTGGGACGCAGTCGAGCTGCCGAGTCAGTTCATGGAGAATTTCTGCTGGGAGCGCGAAGTCATCGATCTGATCGGTGCGCATTACCAGACCCGTGATCCCCTGCCCCAGGCCCTCTTTCGGAAGCTGCGCGCCGCGCGCACCTTCCAGGCGGCCCTGCACATGTTGCGGCAGGTGGAGTTTGCCCTCTTCGACATCCGCCTGCATGGCGATTTCGATGTCGAGGGGGGATCGGTGCACGCCCTTCTGGACCAGGTGCGCGCCGAGGTGGCCGTCATCAAGCCCCCCGCGTTCAACCGTTTTGAAAACAGCTTCACGCACATCTTCGCTGGCGGCTATGCGGCCGGCTACTATAGTTACAAATGGGCCGAGGTGCTGTCGGCCGATGCCTTCAGCCGGTTCGAGGAGCGGGGCGTGTTCGACCGGGAGACGGGCCTGTCGTTTCTGCACAACATCCTTGAGCGGGGTGGAGAGGCCGATCCGCGCGAACTCTTTGTGAGTTTCCGGGGGCGCGAACCGAGTATCGATGCGCTGTTGAGACAAAGCGGTCTTGTGACCGCGGCAGGAGGGGAGAAGTGAGAGCAAAAGGCCTGTACGTCGCAGCGGGTGTGCTGATCTGCGCCGTTTCCCATGCGGGGACTTTGTACCGGTATGTCAATCCCGAAGGTGTCGTGACCTACCAATCCAGCCCCCCGCCGTCGTCCGCCACGCATGTGCGCGCGGTGCATTTCCATGACGTGTCGGGTGGTACCTCGGAACACACCCGGGTCCATGTCGCGCCGGTCGTGCTCTACGAGGCGCCGTCGTGTCCACCCTGTACGGCGGCGCAGCGCTATCTGCAGGCACGCAAGGTGCGGTTTCGCGCCATTGATGTCGCCAATGGCAAGGCGCTGGCCGCGATGAAGAAAAGGACGGGCGCGACGACGATTCCCACCATCATCGTGGGTCGGCGCGTGCTCGTCGGATATGTCCGCTCCGTGGTATCGGCGGAACTGACGGCCGCCGGTTATCCACGCATTCCGAAGGGAAACCCTTAAGGCAGACATCACCCTGCGTGTCTGCGCAGGGTGGTCTCCGCACCCATCAGCCGATGCCGATCAAGATTGCCACCTGGAACGTCAATTCCCTGCGCGCCCGCTGGCCCCTGGTGAGCGAGTGGCTGGCGCGTGAAGAGCCGGATGTGTTGTGTGTACAGGAAACCAAGGTGCGTGACGAGGAGTTTCCCGTGCAGGCCCTCGCAGATCTCGGCTACCGCGTGGCCTTTGCCGGCGAGCCTGCCTACAACGGTGTGGCGGTCATCGCACGCGGAGATCTCGCGGCCGTCGAGGTGGGACTGTCAGGCTTTGATGATCCCCAAAAACGCCTGATTGCCGTCACCTGCGCAGGATTGCGGATCATCAGTTGCTATGTGCCAAACGGCACCGCTGTTGACTCGCCGCGGTATGACTACAAGTTGCAATGGCTCGCGGCACTGCGCGCTCATCTGGAGCGCGAACTCATTCGTCACCCGCGTCTGGTCGTCGCAGGCGACTTCAATATCGCTCCCACTGATCAGGATGTGCATGATCCGCAGGCCTGGGAAGGGCAGATTCTGGTGAGCGACCGCGAGCGCGCGGCCTTTCGCGATCTGCTGGAGACGGGTTTTTACGATGCGTTCGCGCGCTGTGGCGCGGATGTCTGTGGCTTTAGCTGGTGGGATTACCGGGGTATGGCCTTCCAGCGCAACCGCGGCCTGCGCATCGACCATCTGCTCATAAGTCACGCGCTGGGGGAGAGCTGCCGGGCCTGCCATGTCGACCGCGCCCCCCGCGCGCAGACGCGCCCCTCCGATCACGCCCCCGTCTGGCTTGAACTGGACGAACGCGCCAGAGGGACCTGACACCGCGGCATGCGGTCGCGGCGTAATCGGCGGGACGCCCTTGCGGTACGCGCAGTAGCCGCGGCTCGCACCAGGACAGGAGGCCACACCCCCGCGCCCCGCCGGAGGACTCGCCGCGGGCCGGCTCTCCGGGGTTTAACCGCTAAAACCCACCACCGTATCGAGCAGGTGCTGTGCCGGCAGGTAGGACGCCGTGTGCGCGCGTACGAGCGGTCTGTTGCCAAAGAGTGCCCGCAGCTTCGCGGTGGCGGCCTGGCCCTGCGGACTTGTCAGGGCCGCAATCACCTTCTCCTGGAGCGGGCGCGGCAGGGCGCTGCTAAGCGAGAAGCCCTGATTGGCGAGGGGTTTGGCCTGGTAGGCGACAGACAGTGCGCCCGGATGCGCCTTGTCAAAGCGCATATAAAGTGTTTTCGGAACCAGCACCGCCCGGCAGGTCCCCTTGAGTACGCCCGCCAGGCCCGATTTCAGGCTGTGGATGACGTGAATGTACGGCTGCCGGTCCGGATTGGGAAACAGGCTTTCCAGCACCAAAGTGCCGAGGTTGGGCGGGGAAAACGCACACACCTGGGCGCCCGCCAGCCGATCGGGCGCTTTCAGTGTCAGTCCTTTTTTGACGACCAGGACAAACATCAGGTGTCCATTGAGCCGCGCCGCGGCGCGGTCGTGGTATTTGGCCGCGCGCCAGCCGATGAAAGCGGGCCCGTCGAAATAGACAGCGCCGGTGTTGTCGTGCACTTCCTGCATGTATACGAGCCAGTCCCTCGTGAAGTGAAACCGGAACTGCACGCCTGTCGCCTTTGTGAGAAGTGCGGCAATCGGCGCGAAGGTCGCCTCCGACTGGGCGTGGGTCTGGCGGGGTGGCGCCAGTATCGTGTACACGGGAGACGCCGCGGCCCATGCAGGAACAAGCAATGCCATGAAGATGGCAACAGTAAACCAGCGACGGAGCACGTGGACCTCCTGAGAATTCTTGCGATTTTCTTCCAAGCCTAGATGGACTCGCGGGATTTGCAACCCCTGAGGGATTGGCCCGGCCAAAGAAGAGGGTGCGGGCGCACCATCCCCTGTCGCCCACCCGGTAAGCCAGGTTTGCCGGAGACTGTCAGGGCGGCAGACGCGAACGGCGGTCGCGCAATCTTAAAAAAAGCGCCCAGGCCGCATCTGGTGCTGGGTTTTGCGCCGCGCGTCCGTCCTGGCGATGTCAAAGGAGGCGCGTGGCTTCGCCGTCTTTGCCGTTGACATCTAGAAACAGACTAAGTATAAGGTCCGTCGGAGCTATAATTATTATAGTCAGTCTAAATCGAATAACCGCTCCTTTGCGTTGATAACAAAAAAAGTCCGACTGGTACAGGACGCGCACTCCGTGTCCTGCCTTACCTGTTCTGGAAGAACAATAAGGGCGTTGGGGCGCCCGATGACGAGAGTGGGGGCGCGATTGTGCGTCGTGTCGCATGACAAACCTGTACGGTGACGATACTGTGATGCGCGTTGCCGCGCATCGCGCAGACAAACACGGCCCGCATAACCCCGGTGCGCCTCGTTGCGCCCGATCTGCCGCCCCCATGGGGGTCCCGGTTCCGTGACATCACCTCCTCGATCTTCCGAGCCCCAGGACCTGCTGACACTCCCGGACGCGCTGCGGCGTGCCCGCGCGCACTGGACTGCGGGACAGGCGCGGCAGGCCGAATCGTTGTGTCAGCGTATTTTGGCCCTCCATCCGCGACAGCCGGATGCCCTGCATCTGCTGGGGTTGATCGCCTACGCCTATGGGCAACTGGATACGGCGGTGGATTTGCTGCGCCGGGCGTGTGCGGCTCCCCGGGCGGCCGCATCTTATCGGAGCGATTTCGCTGAAATGTGCCGCCAGTGTGGCCTGCTGGAAGAAGGGGAAGCGGCGGCGCGCAAAGCCGTTGCGCAGGCGCCCGACATGGCTGCAGGATGGAACAATCTTGGCATCATCCTGCAAGAGATGGGCCGCTACGCCGAAAGTCGCGCGTGTCTGGAAAAGGTTCTTGCGCTAGAGCCGGAAAACGCGGAAATCCTGAATAACCTCGGCAACACCTGTCTGCGTCAGGGCGAAACCAGACAGGCGGAGCGCCATTGGCGGCAGGCGCTGTCGCTCAAGCCCGACTACGCCAAGCCCTACAGCAATCTCGCCAAGCTCCTGGCCGACCGTGGGCAATACGAAGAGGCCCTTGACCTTGGCCGGCGCGCCATCGCGCTCGATCCGCAGTTTGCCGATGCCTACGTCAATCTGGCCGCGCTGGAAACGGAGCGCGAGCGCCACCCCGAGGCGCTGAAGTGGCTCGACGCCCTGCTGGCGGTCCGCGCCGACCACCCGGTGGCATTGGCCGCGCGCGCCCTGGTGCTCGCAAAGCTCGAGCGTTTGACCGACGCGCTTTGCAGCGCGGAACGCGCAGCCCGCCTCGCGCCAGACAGCGCCGAAGCGCAATACGCCCTGGGCTATGTCCTGCAGGCCCTTGGTCGTCCTCAGGAGGCGCTTGCCGCGTACGAGCAGGCCGCCACCCGCCCCGGCACCAAGGCCGAGGATGCGCTGGTCGCCCGTGCCGTTCTGTTCATGGAGCAGGGCCGGAGGGAGGAGGCGGAAGAGGCTTTCGAGCGCGTGCTGGCGCGTTTCCCGCAATCGGTTCACGCGTGGTACAGCCGGGCCGACCTGAAGAAGTTTCGCAGCGGCGATCCCCTCATCCCACGCATGCAGGCCTTGTTTGATCGCGGCGAGGATCTGCTGCCGGGCGACCGCATGGTGCTGCATTTCGCGCTCGGCAAGGCTTATCTCGACGCCGGTGATTCCACGCAGGCGTTCTGGCACCTCGATCGCGGCAACGCCCAGAAGCGGGCTACGTTTACCTACGACGCCGACGAGACGAGCCGTGTCATCGACGGGATCAAGGATGCGTTTCCCGCCGGGCTCTTTGCGCGCCAACCCAGTCTGACTGTCGCATCGACTCTGCCTGTGTTCGTCCTGGGCATGCCGCGGTCGGGCACCACGCTCACCGAGCAGATTCTGGCCTCCCATGCGGCCATTCGCGGCGCAGGCGAACTGGCCTATGTGCAGCGGATTGCCGGCGACATCCCCGGTTATCCGCACGGCGTGCAGGCGGCCTGCGCAGACCGGTTGCGCGACTGGGGGCGGGCCTATCTCGACCAGGTCACGGTGCTTGCAGACGGTGCCAGTCATGTCGTCGACAAGATGCCAGCCAACTTTCTGCACGCGGGCCTGATCCATCTTCTGCTCCCGCAGGCACGCATCATCCATTGCCGCCGCAACGCGATCGATACGTGCCTGTCGTGTTACAGCAAGCTCTTTGCGGGCGAACAGCGCTTTTCCTACGACCAGCGCGAGCTCGGGCGCTTCTACCGGGATTACGAACGTCTCATGGACCACTGGCGCGCGGTGTTGCCATCGACTCATTTCCTGGAAGTCGACTACGAGGCCATAGTCGACGATCTCGAGGCGCAGGCGCGACGCATGCTGGCGTTTCTCGGGCTCGACTGGGATCCGGCGTGTCTTGAATTCCATAAGACAGAGCGGGTGGTGCGCACGGCGAGCGTCAACCAGGTGCGCACGCCCCTCTACAAAACATCGGCCGGACGGTGGCGCGCGCACGCTGGCCAGTTGCGCCCGCTGCTGGCTGCGCTCGGCCTGGAGGGAGAGCCGTGACACGACCACTTACAGAGATTCTGCCAGAAGGGCAGGCGCTGCTTGCCGCCGGCCGGCCCGAGGCGGTGGAAACCCTGCTAAAGCCATACCTGGCGGGGGGCACCGGCCCCATTCTCTTGTGGAAACTGCTTGCCGTCGCCTTGCGCCGGCAAGGACGCTTCGCGGCGGCGCGGCGGATTCAGGAGATGATCGTCGAGACTGTTCCCGGCGATCTTCCCGCCCGTTACGATCTGGCCGATACGCTGCTGACCCTCGGGGAGTTCGCGCGTGGCTGGCGGGAGTACCGCTATCGCTACAGCCTGCCCCATACACGCGCCATCGAACGCAAGGTGCAAAGGCCGCGCTGGGAGGGCGCACCGATTCCTGGCGAAACCTTGCTGATCCACGACGAACAGGGATTCGGCGACACCTTCCAGTTCATTCGCCTGATCCGGGCGGCGCGTGCGCGCAGTCAGGCCCGGGTCATCGTCGAAGTCAATCAGGCGGCTTTTTCGCTGATCCAGAGAAGCTACCCGGATTTTACCGTCACCCTCCGTGGCCAGTTGCCGCCGCCTTTCGATTATCACTGCGAACTCATGAGCCTGCCGGCGGCACTTGGCCTGGAGCTTGCCGACCTGCCGGGCGAAACGGCGTATCTGCGCGCCGCGCCCGAACGCATCGAGCGCTGGCGCGCGCGCCTGCACGACCTGCCGCGTCCGCTGGTTGCGCTCGCCTGGGCGGGACGGCCGACTCACCCCAATGATGCAAGCCGCTCCCTGCCGCTTAGCGCCTTCGCTCCGCTCGCTTCGGCAGGTGTGCATTGTGTTGCCGTGCAGAAGGGGCCGGCCGCCGATGAGGAGGCGCCCGCCGGCCTCGCGTTGACGCGGCTTGGCCCCGAGATCGCGGACTTCGAAGACACCGCAGCGATTCTGAGTGTGGCGGATCTGCTCATTTCGACCGACTCCTCGCCGGCGCATCTGGCCGGGAGCCTGGGGCGGCCGGCCTGGGTCCTTGTTCCGTTTGAACCCGAATGGCGCTGGATGCTCGATCGGGACGACAGTCCCTGGTATCCGCGGCATCGGCTCTTTCGGCAAGGAAGGCCGGGCGATTGGCCGGGCGTCCTGGAGCGGGCTGGAGATGCGTTACACAACATGACGGGAAACCACGCCAGCCGGACGCCACAAAAAGCGGCGTCCTGAAAAAAGAAGAATGTCTTTCGAAAATTTATCAACAGGGGGTGTACAGCAATGAACCGGATTTATCGTGTAGTTTTCAATAGGGCTCTGGGCTGCCTGCAGGTGGCCTCCGAGCATGCCCGATCCCTGACCAAAAGCACGGGCACAACGGGCGTGCCGGCCAAAACTGCCTGCGGGCGCACGGGCTATGTGCCCCGCCTGACGCTTTTGCAGAGTACCTTGCGCCGCGAGGTGTTGCCAGTGCTCGTCGTTGGTCTCGGCCTGAGTGCGCCGGCTTTGGCGAGCGCCAGCCCGATCACCGCCACCGCCATCACCACCATCTCCAGCAACACAGGCGCGGTCTCTCTCACAAGTGCGACCAGTGCGCTCATTGTCAATTCCAGCATCAGTGTGGGCACGCTCAGCAACGGCGGCCTGTTCTCGAGCAGTGCCACCGCCATCTACAATGCCGGTGGCACGATCGATTCGCTGATCAACGCCAACACCGGCACGATCCATTCCGATTACACCGGCATCGAAAACGACGGCACCATCAGGGCACTTGTCAACTCCGGCTTGATCGACTCCACTGATGGCTACGGCATCGACAACGCCGGCTCGATCGGTGCGCTCACAAACTCCGGCACGATCCGTTCCTACTACAGTGCCGTTTACAACGATAGCACCATCGGCACGCTCACCAACTCCGGCTTGATCGACTCCACCGGGGACTACGGCATCGACAACGCCGGCTCGATCGGCGCGCTTGCCAACTCCGGCACGATCCGTTCCCACTACAGTGCCATTTACAACGATGGCACCATCGGCGCGCTCACCAACAGCGGTGTGATTTCGGCTCCTGATGACTACGGCATCGACAACTACGGCTCGATCGGCGCGCTTGCCAACTCCGGCACGATCCGTTCCTACTACAGTGCCATTTACAACGATGGCACCATCGGCACACTCACCAACTCCGGCTTGATCGACTCCACCGGGGACTACGGCATCGACAACTACGGCTCAATCGGCGCACTTACCAACAGCGGCGTGATTTCCTCGCCAGACACTGGTATCTATAATGGCTACGGCACCATCGGCACACTCACCAACTCCGGCACGATATCGGGCGGCGCATATTGCGGCATCGACAACGCCAGCTCGATCGGCGTACTCGTGAATACGGGTGTCGTTTCGAGTTCCTATGAGGGAGCCATTTACAACGATGGCACCATCGGCTTGCTCATCAACAGGGGGTCTCTGGTGAGCGGCTACTATGGCGGGGTCGATAACTCTTCCGGCTCCATCGGCACGTTTGTCAACAGTGGCACGATAGCGGGCGGCTACTATGGGGGCCTCTATAACGACTACGGCAGCATCGGCACGCTGATCAATTCCGGCGTGATATCGAGCACGGGCTTTTATGGCGGCATCTACAACGAATCCGGTTCCATTGGCCTTCTCAGCAACACCGGGACGATTTCTGGCGTAAGCGATGGTCTCTACGATCGCGGCACCATCGGCACGATCACGAACACTGGGCTGATCAGCGGTGGCACGGGTGTGTATCTGGATGGTGCCTCCACCACCCTGGTGAATGCCGGCACCATTATTGGCACCGATGGCACGGCGATCCTGATTGGTGGCAACGCCCAGGATCTCGTCTTTGCGACAGGCAGCGACATTCAGGGCACTATCAACGCCACCACGACGGCGAGCACCATTACTCTCGAGGGCGCCCCGGTGTTCACCGCCGCCGCCCCGATCCTGGCCGCAAACGGCAGTCTGCTGGTCGCGTCCACGGCGCACGCGCAGGCGAGCGGCAACTGGACGATAGGTACTGTCACCAATGAGGGCAGTCTGTCGGTCGGTGCGCTGCATGTGACCGGCACCTACACCCAGGCGGCCTCGGGCACCCTGGAGGTCAGCGGCACGCCGACGGGGTTTGGCATCCTGCAGGTGAATGGCGCCGCCAACATAGCCGGTGATCTGCTCGTCAACGAAGGAACCGGCCAGTATACGGTCGGTGACACCTACACCGTCGTCGATGCCACAGGCGGGCTGACCGGCACGTTCGCGCAGACAAAGACGCTCGGCGGCTATTTCGCTGCGCAGGCCACGTACGGTGCCGACACCGTTTCGCTCAAGGTGTCAGCCCTGCCGGCGGCCTATCAGACAGGTTCTGCGGCGGTCGATAACGCCTACGCGAGCAATCAGGCGGTCAGCACCGGCCTGGATGCCACGCTTGACGGGTCCGAGGGTGTACTGGGAGCCAACGGTGTCATGCGCTTTACGGCCACGCGCACCGGTGCCTGGGTCAAGGGTGTGGGCGCCACGGGCCAGGTAAGCGGCGCCACGGTCCGTGATGAGGGTGCCGTCATCGGTTACGGCAATCAGATCAATCGCAATCTCGTCGTGGGCGGGGCCTTCTCTGGCATCCACACCCAGACCGACGCGGCGAACCAGCAGGTGGGCGCCAATCTTTTCAGTGTCTATGGGTATGGCATCGACACCATGGGCCATCTGCGCGTTTCGGCCTCGGTCGGCGGTGGTCGCATCGGTCTGAACGAGACCCGCACCATGGCGCCTTTGCCCGTGACGGCCAAGGGTGACACCCATGGCTGGCTGCTCGCGGCGGGTGCGCAGGCCCAGTACCTTGTGCCGATGGGACGCGCTTTCCTCGTTCCTTATGCGCGCATGGATTACCAGCACACCAATACCGGTGCCTTTGCCGAGACCGGAGCGGGTGCGCTCGACATGTCCTACCAGGGTGAACAGACCAATCTCGGCTTGTTCACGGGTGGATTGCGCGGCGGCTATGATCTGCGTGCCGCCGGGGTCACCTTCACGCCCTGGGCGGAGATCGGAGCCACGGGCTATGCCGGCAACCGCAACGTCACTGTCCTGCAGACCATCGGTGTGCAGACCGGCAGTTCCATCGCCCACATCGCCCCGGCCGACACGTTTGACGCGGGCGCCGGTGTGACCGTGGGAGGCAAGGGTCCCTGGACCGCAAAGCTTGCCTACGCCGGTCAGTACAACGGCGGCACCCATCTGAACAGCTTCTATCTGCTCGCCAACTACAAGTGGTAAGTCCCGCCTAGCAAGCCAGACCCCTCCCGGCCATCCCCGGCCGGGCGGGGTTTTTTCTTCTGCCAGTCTGTACACGATCTGGTCGGCAAGGCTCTGGCCAATGCCATTTCCGCGAACCGGCTGCCGTGCGCTCATCCCTCCCGGCATGACAGGACGCCCGCGGGTCTTTCGCGGTGTCGCTTCTGGCACAGCCTCCCGGTTTTGTGTTTTTCCCACTGTGGGTGCCGGACGATCCGGGCCGGATGCTCCTCATGGCGGGCGCGTTTTGTGACGACCGGCCAAAAAGCGCTCTTTGTCGCCGATCAGGACACCTGCGTAGGGCCGGGCTGCCGCGCATGCGGACCGTAAAGCGACGGGTCCTGCGACCTTGGCGTTTTGCCATCGGCGCTGCTATAGTGCCCCGACGACATACACCCTGCGGAAGAGACCCCGGCTGTATCGGGGAGCCAACGGCGCAACTGCCCGGAAACGCACTGGCAAAAGGACCGCGGGACGATGGTCGACTCTGGAGAGAGGCTGCGCGACAGCCCACCGAAGGGGCTCAAGCTCTCAGGTCGCCGGACAGAGGGGTTCTTCAACGAATGCACGGAAGTTTGGTTTCCC
>JAJYHH010000066.1:0-5894 GCA_021784845.1 Pseudomonadota bacterium | reverse complement strand
CAGCTCGCCGCTTCGCCCGCGCGCAAGCAGGTCGGTCTTTTGCTCCTCGGCCCGGGCGTATTGCGCAGCGGCCAGCGCGCGCACTGTGTTCACGGTGAAGGCGTGCTGACCAGCGGTTCCTTTTCGCCCACGCTCGAGCGCGGCATCGCTCTGGCGCGCGTGCCGTCGGCAGTTGTCACGGGCGAGGAATGCGATGTCGAGATGCGGCCCGGCCGCATCGCCAGGGCGCGCATCGTTTCCATACCTTTCGTGCGCAATGGGCGCATCCTAGTCGATCTGTGAAGCGGGAGTCCGTCATGAGCAACGTACCAGCCAATCTGCGTTACACGAAAAGTCACGAATGGGTCCGCGATGACCAGGGGATCCTGACGGTGGGGATCACTGATCACGCCCAGGATCTCATGGGCGACATGGTGTTTGTCGACCTGCCGAAGATCGGTGATGCCCTGACCGCGGGCAAGGAATGCGCGGTCGTGGAGTCCGTAAAGGCGGCCTCCGACGTCTATGCGCCACTTGCGGGCACGGTGACGGAGATCAATGAAACCCTCGGCGTGAAGCCGGAGGCCATCAACAACGATCCGTATGGTGCCGGCTGGCTGTTCAAGATAAAGCCCGCCCAGGCCAGTGGCGTAGCGGGCCTCCTGGATGCCGCCGCCTACGAGAATCTGCTCGCAGCGGAAGGCTAGAGACCATGCCATTCATTCCGCACACGCAGGCCGATGTCGAGCGCATGCTTGCTACGATCGGCGTCGACAGCATCGAGACATTGTTCGGGGAGATCCCCGCGGAGCTGCGCTGCGCGCCGCTTGCGGGTGTGCCGGAGGCGCTGAACGAACAGGACATCCTGCGCCTGATGCGCGAGCGCGCCGATCAGGACGGGCGTTTCCTGAGCTTTCTTGGTGCCGGCGCCTACGAGCATCACATCCCCGCGGCCGTATGGGAACTGACGACGCGGGGTGAATTCTATACCGCCTACACCCCCTATCAGCCCGAGGCAAGCCAGGGCACGCTGCAGCTCTTGTATGAATTCCAGACGATGATCGCAAGCCTCACCGGCATGGAGGTCGCCAACGCGAGCCTTTATGACGGCGCCTCCGCGCTTGCCGAAGCGATTCTCATGGCCGTGCGCCTGCATGGCCGATCGCGCCGGATCGTCCTGCCGGAGAGCGTGCACCCGGTCTATCGGCAGGTTGCAAACACGATCGTGCGCGCCCAGTCGATCGAGCTCGACGTGGTGCCGGTTGGCGCAGACGGTGTTGTCGATGTGCGGCACGTCGCCGCCCGCATGGCCGGGGCGGCGGCGCTGATCGTGCCCATGCCGAACTTCTTTGGACGCCTCGAGGCTGCGGCTGAACTGACTGCGGCGGCGAGCGACGCGGGCGCCTTGTCGATCGGCCTCGTCAATCCCGTTGCATGCGCGTGGCTTTCTCCTCCCGGCGAATGGGGACCGGGCTGTGATATCGCGGTGGGCGAGGGCCAGCCGCTGGGTGTGCCGTTGTCGTCCGGCGGACCATACTTCGGTTTCCTGGCCTGCCGGCGGGCGCATGTGCGGCAAATGCCGGGACGCATCGTCGGCCGCACCGTGGACCTCGATGGACGCGAGGCGTTCACGCTGACCTTGCAGGCGCGCGAGCAGCACATCCGCCGCTCGAAGGCGACGTCCAATATCTGTACCAATCAGGGCCTGCTGGTGACGGCGGCAACCATTCACATGGCACTGCTCGGTCCGGCCGGCCTGCGCCAGGTGGCCGTGACCAGTCACGCCAATACCGCAAGGCTCGTGGCGCGCCTGACGCAGATCCCGGGCGTGCGCAATGCGTTTCCGGGCGCGCCGGTCTTTCACGAAGCGGTACTGCGCCTCGATGTGCCGGTTGCTGACACTCTGCGCGCCCTCGAGGCGCAGGGGATCCTGGGCGGCTACGCCCTGGGTGAACATTATCCGCAGCTGGCCGATGCCTTGCTGGTGTGCGCGACCGAGACGAAGACCGATGCCGACATAGAACTCTTTGCCACACATCTGGAGCGGATCGTCAGCAAACGCCGGCTCGATCCGCCCTGCGCCTACAAGGATTGATCACCACAGGAGACAAGAGCCATGGCCACCATCACTCTGAAGGGCACCCCCATTCACACATCCGGTGATCTGCCCAAGGCGGGCACGCAGGCGCCGGCGTTCTCTCTGGTCGACGGTCAGCTAAATGACGTGAGTCTCGACGCCTTCAAGGGGAAAAAGAAAATCCTGAACATCGTGCCGAGCCTGGATACGCCCGTGTGCGCGGTCAGCACGCGTCGTTTCGACGAGTATGCACAGAAGGATCCCAACACCGTGGTCCTGATCGTGTCGGCGGATCTGCCGTTCGCGCAGAGCCGTTTCTGCGAGTCGGCAAAGACTGCGCACGTCATCAGTCTGTCGATGATGCGCAACCGGCACTTCGCGACCGACTACGGTGTGCTGATCCAGGACGGACCGCTCGCCGGCATCACCGCGCGCGCCGTGGTCGTTCTCGACGAGCGGGATCGTGTGCTCTATAGCGAGCTCGTTCCCGAGATTGCGCAGGAACCGGATTATCAGGCCGCCATCGCCGCCCTCAAGTGAGACCGTATGCTGATTTTTGAACATTCCCGCCCCGGGCGGGTCAATCCCGCACAGATACCGGGTGCCACGGCAGGCGGCGAAGATCTGCCGGCCGTTTTTCTCCGGCGCCAGCCGCTTTTGTTGCCGGAGGTGTCGGAACTGCAGGCCGTGCGCCATTACACGCGATTGAGTCAGCGCAATTTCGCCATCGACACCCATTTTTACCCGCTCGGTTCGTGCACGATGAAATACAACCCGCGGGCCGCCAACAAGGCCGCCATGCTACCTCAGTTTCTTGCGCGCCACCCCCTGGCACCGGAAAGCACGGGCCAGGGTTTTCTGGCCTGCCTGTTTGAGCTGCAGGAGATCCTGAAGGCCGTGACCGGCATGAAGGGTGTGTCGCTGACGCCGATGGCGGGCGCTCAGGGCGAATTCGCGGGCGTGGCCATGATGCGCGCCTATCACACGGCGCGGGGCGACAGCGCGCGCTCGGAGATCCTGATTCCCCGTGCGGCGCACGGCACCAATCCGGCCACCGCCGTCATGTGTGGCTACACGGTGCGCGAGATCGAGGTCGACCAGCAGGGCGATGTCGATCTGGAGTCGCTGAAGAAGGCGCTGGGTCCCCAGACGGCGGGTCTCATGCTGACCAATCCGTCGACGCTTGGTGTGTTCGACCGGCAGATCCTGGAGGTCGCGCGTCTTGTGCATGGCGCGGGCGGTCTTCTCTATTACGACGGCGCCAACCTCAATGCCATTCTCGGCAAGGTCAAGCCAGGCGACATGGGTTTTGATGTCATCCACCTGAATCTCCACAAGACTTTCTCCACGCCCCATGGGGGCGGCGGTCCAGGTGCCGGACCCGTGGGGGTGAGCGAACGGCTGTTGCCGTTTTTGCCCGTACCCTTTGTCGGCGCACACAGCGGCCAGTATCACTGGGTCACGGAAAAGATGCGCCCGCAGTCCATCGGTCGTCTGTCTGCGCACATGGGCAATGCCGGCGTGTTGCTGCGGGCGTATGTCTATGCCCGGCTTCTGGGGCGCGAGGGCATGCCGCGGGTGGCCGAGTACGCCGTTTTGAACGCCAATTATCTCTTCAAGCGACTGATGGCGCTTGGCTTTGCGGGCGCGTACCCCGCGCGTCGCGCCACACACGAGTTCCTGCTCACGCTCAAGGATCTGAAGGATACGACCACCATCACCGCAACCGACGTCGCCAAGCGGCTGCTCGACCAGGGCTTTCACGCCCCGACCGTCTACTTTCCGCTCATGGTGCCGGAGTGTCTGCTGATCGAGCCCACCGAGACCGAAAGCCCGGAGGATCTGGATGCGTTTGTCGACGCGATGGCAGACATCTGGTCTGTCGCGCACACTGCGCCCGACGTCCTGAAGAATGCACCGCAGAAACTGCCCGTGCGGCGTGTCGACGAGGTGCGGGCTGCGCGTGATCTCGATCTCGTCTGGCGCAAGGCCTGAGGTCTGCCTGCCATCCATCGTGAAAACATCCCACTAGGTCTGCCGAAGGTTTCGCCCGGCCCTCCCGCGACTTATCCTGTGGTCTCGGACTGGCCGGATACGGCAGGCCTCCCTTTCGGAGGTTGTACTCAGTGTCGATACTGATTTGCGGCTCATTTGCGTTCGATACGATCATGGTGTTTCCGGACAGGTTTCGTAACCATATCCTGCCCGACAAGATTCACATGCTGAACGTGTCTTTCATGGTGCCGGCCATGCGTCGCGAGTTCGGTGGTTGCGCCGGCAATATCGCCTATAACCTGGCAGGGATAGGCGGCGATGTCCTGCCCATGGGCACGGTGGGTGAGGATTTCGCGCCCTACGCCCAGTGGATGGATGGTTTTGGCATATCGCGCCGACATGTGACGGTGGTGCCGGGCGCCTACACGGCGCAGGCTTTCATCACCACCGATGTCGACGACAATCAGATCACCGCGTTTCACCCGGGCGCGATGTCGGAAGCGCACAGGAACAAGGTGGTCGATGCCCGCGGTGTGACGCTTGGCATCGTCTCGCCCGATGGGCGGGCCGGCATGCTCCAGCATGCCAAGGAATTTGCGCAGGCCGGGATTCCGTTTGTCTTTGATCCGGGTCAGGGCCTGCCGATGTTTACGGGCGCCGAACTGCAAGCCTTCATCGACGAGGCAACCTACGTCTGTGTGAATGACTATGAAGCGCAGCTTCTGGCGAGCAAGACAGGGCTTTCGGTCAAGGAGATCGCGGCGCGTACGCGGGCCCTTATCATCACCAAAGGCGCAGACGGCTCGCAGATTCATGTCGACGGCAAGATGTACGAGGTACCGGTCGTCAAGGCGCAGCGCGTGGTAGATCCTACTGGTTGCGGGGATGCCTACCGGGCCGGCCTCCTCTTCGGGTTGAGCCGCGGCCTCGACTGGGAGACATGTGGCCGTATCGGCGCGCTCCTTGGTGCGATGAAAATCGGACAGGCCGGCACGCAAAACCATGCGCTGGATCCGGAACAGTTCAGCGAACGCTTCAGGGAGACTTTCGGCTACAGCTACTAACGCTCAAGGTGGATCATGCTTCTCGAATCAGCGTACAGGCTACTGGAATCGATACCGGCTATCTTTTACGCCATCACGACCGGCTCGACGATCACGCTTGCCGGCCTCTACATGCAGAATCGGAGCGAGTCCGAGCGCAACACCGAACGGCTGCGTCACGACGCACTGATGCGCGACCGCGAACGCGAGATGACATTGAAGCGCGAAGTCTATCTGCGCTGCGCGGATGCGCTTGCGCATGCCCAGGAATACCTCGTGGCCTTCGCCCACAACACCGACGAGCGGCAGGAAGCGCTGGTGCAGGGCATCGGCGCGGATCTGAACAAGGTTCATATCGTCGGCTCGCTTGCCACTGTGCAGGCGATCGTGGCGGCCAATGAGTTTTTCGTGCGCGGCGTGGCCGACCTGAGTCTGGTGCGGTTGCCTGTCCGCACGCTGCGTGAGGAGATCCGTGCCGAGGAGCAGTTTCTGGAGCGGGCTTCCGCGCGCCGCGACGAGGCGCTTGCGCGCATGCATCAGATGGATGAGGCCGGCACTGCGGATTCGGCTTTCTGGACGGTCCAGAGGCAAGTGCTGACGGAAACGCAGGCGGCCATCGAGGCATCCGCCGGGCGGGTGCGCGCCGGCAAGACCGATCTGGCCGCAAAGGAAGCCCATCTGATGCGGGAGAGCGCCAAGGCGGGCATGGCCTTCGGCGCGCTTGTCGTCAAGGCCAATGTCGCCATACGCTACGAGCTTGAGCTGCCTCTTGATACCGCTGCGTATCTCGACTTGATGGC
>JAJYHH010000092.1 GCA_021784845.1 Pseudomonadota bacterium | reverse complement strand
AAATACGACCTGTATTACGTCAAGAACAATTCCTTGTTCCTTGATTTCATCATTTTGATTCAGACAATACAGGTTGTTATTTTCCAGAAGGGTTCGCGATGACGGGCAGCCGAACTGTGCAAGACCTATGTCGGATATAAGCGATGAGGCCGCGGCGGTAGTGTTGAGCCGCATACACAAGGAACGACAGACCCTAAGGATGACACTATGAACTGGAGACCAATGGTTGCGATTTTGGCAGGGGCGAGTCTCAGTGCATGCGCCCTGGCGCCGATGCAGGGGCAGCCAGGGACTGCGCATGCGCAGTCTGCTGTGGCTTATCGACACAGGCCGCATTACCGGCTGACTGTGTCCGATGTCGTCAAGATTTCGGTCTGGCACAACAAGAGCCTGTCCGAGACGGTGCCGGTGCGTCCGGACGGGCGCGTTTCAATGCCTCTCATCGGAGCCGTCGCCGCAGCGGGCCATACGCCCTCGCGCGTGGCCCGCGAGATCCAGGCGAAGCTCTCCTATTATGTCCGCGATCCGCAAGTCACAGTGATTGTGAAGAAGGTCAGCGATGACAGTTACAAAGATCGTGTGCGCATCACGGGAGCCGTGGAGCACCAGATATCGGTCAACTACGAGCCCGGCATGACCGTGCTGGATGCCGTCCTCGATGCCGGCGGGATCAATTCGTTTGCCGCACCGAACGACACGGAAATACACCGGCGGGTGGGCAACAGGGAGAAAGTCCTCCATGTGCGCCTTGGCAGCATCTTGCATGATGGGCGCCTGGGGACGGATTACCCGCTAAAACCAGGTGATGTGGTGACGATCCCTCAGAGGCTTTTCTAACTTTTTCATCCATGGACGGAGACCGCATGAGACTGACGCTCGAGCAAAACGCCCGGATACTAGGGAAGGAGATTTTCCTTCACCGCCGCTTTGTTGCGGGGACCTTCGTCGCCGTGACGGCGCTGGCCACTATTGCTGGCTTGTTTTGGCCGCGCGCGTATCAGTCGACGGCAATGATCCTGGTCAATAACAAACCCTTGATCGATCCGCTCCTAAAGGGTGCGGCCTATCAGGCTGATGTCGGTCATGAGCGGACGCGCATCGCCGAGGACCTGATTAAAAGTCGGGCAGTCCTGCTGCCGGCGATGGCCAGGGCGGGCTTCTTTGGTGTGAATGCCTCGCCGCAGGCCAAAACGACGATGCTGCGCAGTGTGCGGGCGCAGACCACTGTCATGGATCTTGGCAAGAATCTGATCCAGGTGTCGTACAAGAATCGGGACCCGCAGCGCGCATATCACCTGACGGCGGCCATAGTCGCCCAGTTCATCGGTCAGGACCGGATGGCGGCGGTGGGACAGGCGCAGGCGGCCTTTGGTTTTCTGAACAAGGAGGTGGCCTCCTACCGCCAGCGGCTGCGCACAGAAGCGGGAGACATTCGGGCACTGAATGCGCACACCATTGATGCGAATCCGACCTTTGCGCGGTATGCGCGCCGTCATGCAAGAAATCTGCGCGCTACCTATGACAAGGCCACGATCGAGATCCGCGAGGATCAAGCGCGCATGCGCGCTCTTGAGCAGCAGCTGACAGGCGCCTCACGCAGCAATTCCATCGTGGCCAAGGAGAGCCTGGACCGGTCGCGGCTTATTCATGATGAATCAGAACTGGCACGGCTGCGCGTTTACTATCGGGATACCTATCCCGGGGTCAAGGCCCTGAACAGCGAGATCGGGCGTCTGCGCAAGAGCCTTAACACCCTGAATGCCGAGGAAAAACGCGCCCATCCATCTCAACAGGATTTTGTTGTGGCGGTTGGCCATGGCGGATTCTACCGCAAGCTCGAGCACCAGCTGGACCGTACGCAGGCGCAGGTGGCCACGCTTGACGCACAGGCGCAGGAATCCCACCGGCTCTTGATGATGCAGATGGCGGCACTAAAGGACGAACAGGGAGCCTCGCCCGTGGCAGCGCTTCTGCGCAACTATCGGGTCGACCAGAATGCTTTAACGAGCCTGCTAAAGAGGCGTGAGGAAGCGCAGGTCTCGCTGAATCTGGACCGGCAGGGACAGCAGTTGTCTTTCCGGGTGTACGAGCCGGCCAATCTACCAGCCGAACCGGTCGGCCCGCCCCTTCCCCTGTTTATCATCGGCGGAGTCCTTCTCGGCCTGCTCCTTCCCATCGGCCTTCTCCATGGCCGCGCTCAGATGGATGCACGCGTCCGCGCTGAAGGTGTGATACCAGAGACGCTCCGCCTGCCGCTGATAGCGGTCGTGCCCCATCTTTACGCGCCCAGCGAATCCGTGGCGACGCGGCGCAACGTGCACTGGCTTGGCATCGTCACCCTTGGCGTTGTCTTCCTTGTTGTCGGCATCCTTATGTCGGGGAAAAACCTATGAGCAAAGTCGAAAAGGCGTTACAGAAAGCGCGAGCCATGGATGAGATCACCACAGTTCAGGTTTCCACCAATGTGCCCGCTCCCGAAACAATGATCGTGAACCAGACCGCCGAGATGGCCGCGTTTACGACCCAGATTCCGCGGATGTCGCAGAAGGCTCTCCTGGTCCAGCCGGACATGGCAGAGGCCAAGATGATATTCCCGGAGATGGAGGATGTGCGGGTTGTCGATGCGTTCCGGCAGATCCGCACGCACATCCTGCAGGGCGCGGCCGGGGGCAATTGCGTGGTTCTGGTGACTTCGGTGGTGCCACATGGCGGCGCGAGCTTTGTCGCCCGCAACCTGGCCGCCGCTTTTGCGTTTGACGAAACAAAAACGGCGCTGCTTGTGGATTGCCGTTTGCGCGAACCGTCTCTCGACCAACTCGTAACGGACGGCCTGGGGAAGGGACTTGCCGACTATCTGCGCGCCGACGACATGGATGTCGGGCGCATCATCCATGATGGGGGTCTGCCACGCCTTCGCCTGATTCCGGCCGGGCGCAAGACGGCGCTGGCAACAGAGCAGCTCGGCTCGCACCGCATGAAAGACCTGATTGCCCATCTGAGGATGCGATACCCCGATCGCTACATTGTACTCGATACCGCCTCGCCCGATGAAACCGCGGACATGGCCGTCCTTTCGGCCCTGGCGGACATGGTCATTCTGGTCGTGCCTTATGGACGGGTTACGGAGGCACAGATCTGGACGGCGGCCAAGGCGATCGATGAGGACAAGTTCCTCGGCGTTGTATTCAATGACGAGCCGCAGCCAGGCCGCATAATCTGGAACTAGGATACTAGGACGTGGCGAAAATTCCGACAGTGACCAGCATCCTCAGGATGCTGGGGATGGGGTCCTGCGCGCTCGCGGTCCTGACCGTGCGGGCGCAGGCGGCGCAGGTCGAATATGGCCTGGGATACACCGGTATCTACAGCGACAACATCTACCGCACGAACACGGACAAGCAAAACGAATACATAAGCCTCTTCAGAGGCCTGTTTGCCTATCACAAGCGCACGAGGCGAATCACCACCGTGCTCGACCTGTCGGCAACCGGCCGCGAGTTTGCCAACGACACCTACGGCAACGATGTACTTTTTGGCGTGGACTCTCTCACCCACGCGGTGATTCTGCCAAAGATCTTCAGTCTGAGCGAGCGTGATATTTTCACCCAGGCGCCGATCGACCCACGCTTCGTTCTGAGCCCGACCAATCTGCAGAACACAAATGCCTTCTCTGCGGGACCCAACTTCTCCTGGTATGTGACGCCGATAGACGCCTTCAGGCTGCGCCTGCGCTACCAGAATTTCTATTATGCCGCGGTGCCGACCACCAACTACCGGTGGCTTGCGCATGCGCGGTTCGTGCACGCATTCTCCCGGCGCACGGACATCTCTCTTAACTATGTGCCGTCGAGGGTGCTTTACCGGAACACATCCATTGATCCGGACTATAACCGCCAGGATGCCTATGTAGGCTTTGGTACGCGGGTGGACAACAGCAGCATCACCGTCGACGCGGGCAGAACCCGCATAGGCGTCAATGGGACTCGCGGCACAATAAACGGCAATCTGGAGCGCATCACGCTGACCACAGACACCAGCAGGCGCACGCGCGTCACCCTGGCGGGAGACCGCAGTTACGGGGACGCGGGCCGTTATGCCCTCCTGGAGGCGCCCGCGCAGAATCTCATCGTGCCGGTCGCCACCAATCCCTCGCAGATCATCGGCGGCGGCCTTTATTACGGCAAGACGGCAACTTTGAATTTCACGTATCTGCGCCCGTACGGAACCGACCGCGTCAACGTCTTCACTGAGCGTCTTGACTATTTGACGGCACCGCTTACGCAAAACCTGGACGGTGGTGTGTTCAATGTCGGCTACGACTTCACGGACCGGTGGACGGACTCCCTTTTTGGCGACTACGTGCGCGTTCAGTATCTTGATTATCACACGGATACCCGTGACTACGGCGGCGGTATGCGGTTGCGCTATCGGCTGACTCCGCGCCTGAGCGTAAGTCTGGAGGGCATGTACGATCGCGCCAACAGCAACGACACCGTTCTCGCCTACAACGAGTGGCGGGCCGTTGTGAGCGTGTCATACCTGACCAATCCGCGGCGCATGCGCAGCAATCCTTTTGTCCACTATACAAACTCGATTTTCTGGTGACCATGTATACGGAGCATTTCCACCTAAGGGAAGCACCCTTCAAGATCACACCGGATTCGGATTTCCTGTACATGAGCGCAGCCCATGCCCGGGCGAAGGCCTACATGGATTACAGCATCCGCAATCGGGATGGGTTCGTCGTCATAACAGGCGAAGTGGGTGCCGGGAAAACGACCCTGATCCGCAAGCTGCTATCGGAGTTTGACGACGATGTTGTCGTCGCAAAAGTCTTTCAGACGCAGTTGACGGAAACGGAATTTCTCCAGGCGGTTCTCGTGGAGTTCGGCCTTAATCCATTCCATTCTGGCAAGGTCGAGATGATGGACATGCTTTCGACGTTTCTTGTCGACAGTTTCGTCGCGCACAAGAGGCTCGTCCTCATTGTCGATGAAGCGCAGAATCTGGACCGGCGCGTCCTCGAGGAAATCCGGATGCTTTCCGGTCTCGAAACCGCCAAGCAGAAGATACTGCACGTGATTCTTGTCGGCCAGCCCGAACTGAATGCGACACTCGATTCCCCGGACCTGGAGCAGCTTACCCAGCGCGTCCGGCTGCGTTTTCACATCGCGGCGCTAAGCGAGGAGGAGGTGCGCGATTACATACATCACAGGCTGCGTGTGGCCGGCGCCAGGAATCCGGATGACCTGTTTTCCGGCGATACGATGGAGATCATCCACGCCTACAGCGGCGGTATACCGCGTCTTATAAACACATTGTGCGATACGGCGCTAACCTGCGCTTTTGCGGACGATCGGGAAGCGGTCGGCGCAGATGAGGTGCGTGCCGCCATCGAGGAATTGCAGTGGGTTCCCTACGCGGCACGCCATCGTGACCGGCAGCCCGCCCACCTCAATGCCTGCACCGGAACGTGTCCGCCCGGCTCGGATTTCCCATGGGTGCAATCGCGGCTCGAAAGCATCGAGGGGTTGCTGCGCGAGATGACGGTCATTTTGCAGAAGCGCCACCACATATCTCTGCGCGTAAGTGAGCACCATGTGGCGCAGATCCTGAAGACAATAACCCATGAAGCCGACCGCTTGCAGGCGGATGGGAAGCGATAGGGAGGGTGGTATGTGCGGAATCGCGGGTATCGTCAGCACACGACAGGGCAGGCCGCCCCGGCAGGAAGAGGTGGAGGCGATGGTGGGATGCCTGCGCCACCGGGGCCCGGACGGCAGTGGCGTGTATGTGGATGAAACGGCCGCTTTGGGCCATGCGCGTCTCAGTATCATCGATCTGGCGGGCGGGGCGCAGCCCCTTGCCAATGAGGACCGTTCGGTGTGGGTGACGTTTAACGGGGAGATATTCAACTACATAGAACTAAAAAGGATGCTTCGCGGGCTTGGACACAAGTTCGCAACAAACAGCGACACGGAGGTGATTGTGCACCTCTATGAAGAATACGGCGTGGACTTCGTGGCCCATCTGAACGGCCAGTTTGCGATCGGCCTGTGGGATGCCCGCGAGAGATGCCTTGTTCTTGCGCGCGACCGTGTGGGAATTCGGCCGTTGTTTTTTTCCGTCACGGGTGGCCGTGTCTATTTCGCATCGGAAATCAAGGCGCTTCTTGTGTGCCCGGGCGTGCCGCGGGCCGCCGACCCAGTGGCGCTTACGGAGATCTTCACTTACTGGGCGCCACTGGACGAGCGGACCGGGTTTGCGGGAATTCGCTCCCTGCAGGCAGGACACGTCGCCATCTTTTCAGCAGACGGGCGCGAGCGGCAGGGGCGGTACTGGGATTGGACATTTCCCTCGCGCAGCTGCTCTGACCGGCGGACGTTCGCTGAGTGTATGTCCGGTCTCGATGATGTCCTCATGCGTTCTGTCCAGTATCAGACGCGGGCAGATGTCCCAATCGGTGCCTACGTAAGCGGTGGGCTGGATTCGGCCATGATACTTGCCTATCTGCGCCGCTTCCACGAAGACTCGATCCGCACCTTTTCGCTGCGTTTCAGTCAGGCCGAATTTGATGAGGGGCGCTATCAGCGGGATATCATCACGCGCTTCGGCACCGATCACACGGAAGTGGTGGTGGGTCCGCACGACATTGCGGATCATTTCGCCACAGCAGTCGCCCACGCGGAGCTGCCGATTTTGCGCACCGCTCCCGTGCCGATGATGCTGCTCGCCGCCGCCGTGCGAAAGGCGGGCATCAAGGTGGTCATGACAGGAGAAGGAGCAGATGAGACGTTTGCCGGATACGATCTCTTCCGCGAGGCGCGTGTGCGCCGATTCTGGGCACGCCAGCCGCATTCGCGCATGCGCCCGGCCCTGCTTGCCCGCCTTTATCCTTACCTGCAGGATTCGCCGGTGGCGGCGGACGCCTACGCCCAAAGGTTTTTCGGGCAGGATCTCTGGGGACATGGCGTCCCGGGATTTGGCCATTGGCCCCGGTGGCAGACGACGCGTCGCTTGATCAATTATCTTTCGCCGGACCTTCGCCAGGCCGCACGCGAGGATTATCGCGGACCCCCTGTTGCGCGCCTGCCGGAAGGGCACGCGTCATGGGCCCCCTTGAGTCTTGATCAGTATGTTGAGGCACACACCTTGCTGTCTGGCTATCTGCTGAGCTCGCAGGGTGACCGGATGGCGCTCGCGCATGGCGTGGAGACGCGCGTGCCCTTTCTGGACCACCGCGTAGTCGAGTATGCGAACGGCCTTCCGGGCCGCTACAAGCTCATGGGTCTGCGCGAAAAATGCATTCTGAAGGAACTCGGCCGGCGTATGTTGCCCGCGTCCATTTGTGACAGAGCCAAACAACCATACCGCGCTCCGGACAGCAGCAGCTTCTTCCACAACGGCAAGGCCCACCCTCGTGTGGCCGACGCATTCGACAGAAGCAATCTACTGGAAGTCGGATATTTCGATGTTGAGGCCGTCGCTAAGCTGTTCGATAAGTGCAGGCGCGGCCGGGCGATAGGATTCTCCGACAACATGGCGTTTGTTGGAATCTATTCGACACTACTGTGGCATGCGCGCTTCATAGATGGTGCGGGGGTACGCGATGCGGTGGAATCAGAAGCAGTACAGATGTCGTGATGGGGGCTTATATGTTGCTGCATGACGGCCTGACAGAAAGGGCCACTGAAAGTCCTTTGCGTGAAGCGCTGGTGTGCGGCCGCAGGCGCTGGACGTACCAGGATCTTGACGTGGCAAGCGACGGTCTTGCCGGGCACCTGACCGCAAGCGGTATGGAGCCTGGAGACCGTGTGGCGGTGTTCATGGACAACAGCGCCGAAGCCGTCATTGCGCTTTACGCAGTCTTGAAGTCGGGCGGTGTGATGGTCCCTGTGAATCCGCTGACAAAGGCCGGCAAGCTTGCGTTCATTCTGCGCGATGCCGAGGCGGTCGGGCTGATCAGTGATGCGCATCTTCATGGGACATACGAAGAGGCATGCGCCGCGTATTCGCCGCGGATTACGATCATCCGGGACATGCGCGAGCGGGATGCGGCGATGGGGTACCAGGATTTCTGGCAGGCATGCCTGCGCGGGCAAGCAAGTTCCGTTGGTGTGATAGACCAGGATCTGGCCGCCCTCATCTACACATCGGGTTCGACCGGTGAGCCCAAGGGCGTCATGCTATCGCATCTGAATATGATGACCGCCGCCACTTCCGTGAGCAGCTATCTCGGGTTGCGTGCAGACGACCGTATTTTGTGCTGTTTGCCGCTTGCATTTGACTACGGACTCTATCAGGTCCTGATGGCGTTCAAGATCGGCGCCTGTGTCGTGCTCGAGCGGTCATTTGCCTTTCCGGCAGCCCTTCTGACGACGATGGAGCGGGAAAGTCTGACGGTGTTCCCGGGTGTGCCGACCATGTTCTCCATGCTCCTTGGCATGGAGGGGCTCGTGATGTCGCACGATCTGCGCTCGCTCAGAATGATAACGAACACGGCCGCCGCCCTGCCGCCAAGCCACGTCGAAAGGTTATGTGCGCTGTTCCCGGGTGTTGCGATCTACTCGATGTATGGACTGACGGAGTGCAAGCGGGTGAGCTATCTCCCTCCGGAAGATATCCGGCGCAAGCCTGGCAGTGTGGGGCGCGGCATGCCAAACCAGGAAGTCTATCTGGTGGATCCGGATGGCAGGCGCCTGCCGCCCGGATCCGTCGGCGAGCTCGTGGTCCGTGGCAGCCATGTGATGCGCGGGTACTGGCGGCGCCCGGCCCAGACCGCGGAGCGCCTGAAGCCAGGCCCGGTTCCCGGAGAGTACGTGCTTCATTCGGGCGATATTTTCCATATGGACGAGGACGGATATCTGTATTTCATAGGCCGGTCTGACGACATCATAAAAAGTCGCGGCGAAAAGGTAAGCCCAAAGGAAATTGAAAACTGCCTGTATGCGGTCGACGGAGTGATCGAGGCGGCGGTCATCGGCGTGGATGACGAGATTCTGGGTCAGGCCGTGCACGCGTTTGTTGTTCTGAAAGCCGGGTCGCGCTGCACTGATCGGGATCTTATTCGCCACTGTCACGCCCACCTCGAGAGCTACATGGTGCCGCAACACGTGCACGTCGTGGACGGCTTGCCGAAGACGGATACGGGAAAGATCAAGAAGACCGGGCTGTGTATGTCGGCATTGAGGGCGATGCAAGGTTTGCGGCGGACGGTGCCGTCGATTTGACTCATGGAACAGAACGCGGGGTGAACGGACATGATGGACATCAAGAATAGGCTGCGCACCTACATATCGGATAATTTCCTTATGGGCCTAAATGGCGGCGTGATTGGCGACGATACGTCGTTTCTGGATGCCGGAATAATTGATTCGACCGGGGTGATCGAGCTTGTCTCGTACCTCGAGGAAAACTACGGCATCACTGTTGAGGATGCGGAGATGGTTCCGGAGAACCTGGACAGCATGGCCGCAATAGAGCGCTATATCCTCCGCAAGACCATGACCAGAGCCGCCGCTGTCTAGGAGGCACCGTGACCAGTATGGCAGCATCAGTGACAGAAGATCTGCTCGACCTCGATTGCGGTTTTGTCGTCGATGAGATCTGTGCGCAACTGAAGGAAACCATCGTACGGTTCCGCAGGCGCGGTGCCGTGGTCGCGGTGTCCGGGGGGGTGGACAGCGCCGTATGCCTTGCGCTGTCTGCGCACGCAATAGGACCCGAGCGGGTGCTTGCGCTGCTTTTGCCGGAACGCGAATCGTCTCCGGATTCGGAGCGTCTGGCTCGCGAGGTCATCTCGCTTCTTGGCGTACCCTACGAGCGGCATGACATAACCTCTGCGCTTGAAGGTCTTGGGTGTTACGAGGCGCGCGACGAGGCCATCCGCCACGTTATCCCGGAATACGCCGGGGGGTGGCGCAACAAACTCGTGATAGGGGGTGGCCTGTCTGGTCAGTTCAACCATTTCCACCTGGTGGCGGCGGGTCCGGATGGAAAGCGCGTGGAGCGCCGTCTCGGACTGCGGGAATACCTGCAGATCGTGGCGGCCACGAACTTCAAGCAGCGCACCCGCAAGGCCATGGAATACTACCACGCCGATCGCCTGAATTACGTGGTTATCGGCACGCCAAACCGTCTCGAATACGACCAGGGTTTCTTCGTGAAAAACGGCGATGGCGCAGCCGACATAAAACCGATAGCGCATCTCTACAAGACGCAGGTGTACGCGCTTGCGCGCTATATGCAGCTGCCAGAGGAGATTGTGTCGTCGATACCAACAAGCGACACATACAGCCTGCCGCAGGAACAGGAATCTTTTTATTTCGCGCTGCCATACCAGCAGCTTGATGTGGCTCTCTGGCATGTGGAGAAAGGGCGCCCGGCGGCAGAGCTTGCCGAGGCGCTGGGTATCGATACCGAATTCGCCGCGCGGATCTATGCCGACATCGCCGCCAAGCGGCGAACCACGAGGTATCTGCATGAGCCGCCCGTGCTGCTGGCGGCGCATGCATAAAGGGGGCGCTGTGCGCTATGGCACGAAGGCGGTTCTCGTTTGCGTGGCCCATGGGCTCACGTGGCCCGTGACCATCCCGTCGATACTGGGCAGACGGCTTCTGCACTCGGAGCGGGGCTTTGATTTTTCAGCCAAACTGCTAAGCCTCGTGCCCGGTCGCCTGGGGCAGTATCTGCGCGCATCCTTTTACATGCTGACTCTGGATGAGTGCCATTATGATCTGGCGGTAGGCTTTGGTTCCTTTTTTTCGCACCCGACCGCCCGCGTGGGCCGGGGCGTAGGGATCGGCTGCTTTTCCATAATCGGAAGCGCCGAGCTGGCAGACGGAGTGATGATGGGCAGCCGTGCATCGGTGTTGAGTGGAAAATATCACCACGGTGGCGGGAACAGGCACCCGGATGTGCGCGCCAATCCGCTTCTTTTGGAGACAGTACACATTGGCGAGGCGACTTGGATAGGCGAGGGAGCGCTTGTGATGGCCGATGTCGGGGCGCATTGCATCGTGGCGGCCGGGTGTGTTGTCACGAAGGCCGTGCCAGACGAGGCGACCGCAGTCGGAAATCCTGCCCGCTGCGTGTATCGCGGCCGGGCCGCCACCGAGGCTGCGGCTGTCTAGCGGTGATGTGTTCCACGGAGGGATGCAGGTGCGTCGGGTATGGTATCGGGCGAGACGGGCTTTTGGTGTGAACGAGGGCGTATCTGAGGGGGTCTCGTGACGTTGCGGGAGATCATACGGTATGCGGGGACCCTCTACGGCGCCAACATCCTGGCGTCTGTCATAACCCTTGGTATGACGGTCCTTCTGGGACGGGATCTGTCGCGCACGGATCTGGGTTTGTACGGTCTGTTCCAGGTCTATTTTCTGTTTGGTTCTTATGCGACCAGCGCGGGGCTGCCGTCAGCCACTGTAAAGTGGGTCGCCGGCCGCACGATCGATGATGGAGAGTTTCTTCATTTCATTCTTGTCCGCCTCACGATCATTTCCGTGATCCTGTATGCCGCGGCGGCTGCCGCCATGAGTCTTGGTGATCTGATACTGGGCGCGGCACTGGCCGCGCTGCCGGCATTTCATGTATTCAACATTGCGCTGTCGGCGGCACGGGCCCGGCTGAAGCGCCGCACCGAAGCCGGCCTGCTGGTGGCGGCTTCCCTGTCCACGTCGCTTTGGATGTTCATTTTTCTGCTTCATGTGCAAAACCAGTGGGCTGCCATAGGCGGGCAGGTGATCGGGGCGTACACGACGGCCCTGCTGGTTCTGATCGTGGCGCTGCGCTGGAACCTGCCCCGGCCGAAGCGGCCGGGAAACTGGCGGGCGGCATTCTGGCGTACGGCGCGTCCGGTGTTTCTGGGATCCACGGTCTTTGCTGTCGGGGATCTGGCGGACCGGGTTCTGGTGCAGCGCATGCTGGGGCTTAAGGCGCTCGGGATCTACGTGATGGCGCTGATGCTGTTCAATGTTCTGAATAAGCCTATCCATATGCTTTCGCGGGTTCTTCTGTCCCATTTCTCGCAGGCGGCCGGCGGGGCACCTGATGCCGGGGCGATCGATATCGCCCGGCTGAACCTTCTGGTTCTGCCTTTCATGGGGCTGACGGCGGCCGCTGTGCTGCCCCGGCTGCTGCCGCTTGTGGTGCATCGGAATTACGCCGCCGCATTTCCGGTTCTGGCGGTCATGACGGCCGTCATTGTCGTCAAGGCGTTTGAGCTTGTGCACTCGACCCTGGCGGTGGCGCGAGATTCCGCAGTCAGCAATCTGCGGGCCCAGTGCTTTGCGCTGGTCACCTATGGGGTCCTGATTGTTCCCCTGGTGCGGGAGTTTGGCCTGCTGGGCGTGGCATGGGCGGTAGTGCTGCGATGGCTTTCGCTGGCGATCTTTCAGAGGCAAGACATGCTTGGTCGGGGCGTGCAGGTCTTGCCGATGGGGTTGCTGGCACGAGCAGGCACCATGTACATGGCGGCGCTTGCCCTTTTTTCGATTGCGCCGTGGTGGATGGGCCTCACCTATCTGCTGGGTGGCACCGTTGCACGACTATGGAGCATACCCCAGGCCGTGTCGTTTGTAAGTGGCCGTATTTGATCTGCCCCAAGGAGGGACGCGGATGTCGATGAATCCTGTTGCCCGGGCGCGCACGCGGGCTGGCCTCGGCCAGAAACCCTGGATGACCGAAACGGTCATCAGGACGCCAGCGGCCAGCCTGCTTACGCTGGCATCCACGTTTGTCTATCTCGCCAAGGTCGGCAATCTGCCGGGTTTCGGAGGGTTTGACATCGGCAAGATCCTGGTGGGGCTTGCGGTTCTTGCCCTGCTCTTTGAGGGTGGGGGATGGCGGGATGGGGTTTTCGGGCATCGCGTCATGCGGCCCTATATGGCTTTGTTTGCGATCGCGCTCCTTACGATTCCGCTGGCCATCTGGCCGGGCGGAGCGGCCCGCTCCGTGTTCGGGAATTTCCTGAAGGACATCGTGCTTGTGGTGCTTTTGATCGTGACAACACGCACGATGGGCGACTTGAGGCGGGTCTTGTGGGTCATCGTAGCCAACACCCTCGTTCTTGATGTCGTGCTGCTGCATTACGGCATACATCACATAACGACCATTCACCTGGGAAAGAACGGCATTGCGATGACGTCCGTCATCGCCCTGGGCCTTCTGCTAGGCTTGCCTGCTCGGGGCGTCGGCACGGTGTTCAAGTGGATGGCGGGGATCGTTCTCGTCTACACCATCTTCATGAGTGTATCGCGTGGATCATACATCGGCGTGTCACTGGTGCTGGCGCTTTTTGCCTATTTCCGCTATGGCAACAGGGTTACGTTGACACTTTTGAGTCTCATGGTCTTTTTGATTGGCATATATACCTTTGGTCCGCCGCTCGTACATCGCACGCTGAATACTCTGGTTCACATAGGGAATGACTACAATCTGACGGCGCGCACCGGCCGCATCGCCATCTGGAAACGGGCACTGAAGATCATAGCCGCCCATCCTCTCGGTGTTGGTATGCGCAACTTTCCCCTTGCCGAAGGCCGTCTTGTTGAGAATGTTATTGGTGAGCGGTGGATGGATGCGCACAACGCGCTTCTTCAGGCGACAGCCGAGCTCGGCATACTGGGCGGAATAGCATTTCTGCTTCTGTTGAAGAGGGCTATGGAGGTGGCCAATGGCCTGCGCCGCGCCGTGACCCCCGAGGTAGCCGCCATCGGGTTGTCGTTGGTGCTTGCGCTTTTCGGTTATTTCATTACGGCCTCCTTTTTGTCGAAGGCCTATGCCGTGATCCTTTATATCCTGGTGGCTGCCATTGTCGCGGCCGATCGAATCAACCGCCATTCCATGACAAGGACCAGCGATGTCGTATCTCGACAGGGTGCGCAGGCGTGAGGGAAGGCTCGCCGACGTTCTGTACCGGTCATACAAGAGCCTGCAGCATGCCAATGTACCCGTCATTCCCGGTCTGTACGCCCTGCTGGAGCGGGAGCGGCTGGTTCGCCGGCAGGCTTTCGGGTGGGCACGGCGCAAGTTCTACGACGAGCCGCTTTTTCGCCGGCGATGCCGGGCCTGCGGCCCCGGACTGTGCCTGTATGACGGGATTCCCGCGGTGTGGGGCGGGCTTGAGATCTACATCGGGACCGGTGTCGTGATGCATGGTACCGCAACGTTGGTGGGCGCCAAGGTCTACGCTCATCCCCGTCTCGTCATTGGAGATCACAGCCACTGTGGTTCGGTCTTCTCGGCGGTCGCCGGCGCTGACATAGTCATCGGGTCCCATGTCCTGATCGCCAATCGGGTAAGCCTGATCGCCTACGACAGCCATCCCACGGATGCCGCTGCGCGCCGCGCGGGCGAACCCGCTCCGGCGCAGAGCAGTCGGCCCATCACCATAGGCGACAATGCCTGGATCGGTGTCGGAGCCATCATTATGAAAGGCGTGACGATCGGGGAAGACGCCATTGTCGCGGCCGGTTCGGTGGTAGTGCACGATGTGCCTGCAGGCGCCATTGTCGGCGGCAATCCGGCGCGATTGATCGGTCGCGGGACGGCGGCCGCCGATCCCCATAATCACGCGGGAGAATGAGATGAGAATGCTAGAGGCCGGCGGACACGCAGCGTCGCGTCCGCGCATCGTCGTGTTGATTTCGACCCGCATCATCGGGGGGCCGGCCAAGGGGCTTTTGCAGATCGTGCCGCAATTGCTGCGCCGTCAACGTTTCGATGTGATCGTCTGCACGTTTGCCGGTATCGGGGAGCCGCCGTCTCCTTTCATACAGGCCTGCAGGGAAAAACGCATTCCCCTGCGCGTCTTGCGGCAGCGCTTTCATTTCGACTGGAGCCCGTTACGGGAGATTGCAAGCCTTCTTGATGTGCCACAGGCTGCCATCCAGACGCATGGCTACAAGGAGGCAGTGTTCGGACTGCTGGCGCGCAGAATGTCGCGCAAGCCGTGGATCGCCTTTCAGCATGGCACGACGCAGGAGAATCTGAAAGTGCGCCTCTATCATCGTCTTGACCGCCGCGTCGCATCCTACGCAGATGCAATCGTTGCGGTTTCCCGTGAGCTGGCCGATCGGCAGGTGGCAGGATCCGGCAAAAGTCGCCTGTGCATCATCGAAAACGCCATTGAGGGGAGGCCGCGGGAATTCCCCGGGAGGCGGCCGGTGCAGGGACCGTGGCCGGCCGACGGTCCGGTGATCGGCTGCGTCGGACGCCTGAGTCCGGAGAAGGGACAGAGTCTGCTGATCGCAGCGGCGGGCCGGCTTGCCATGCAGCATGTGCCCTTTACGATGGTATTGGCCGGGGAGGGGCCGGAACGTTCGCGTCTGGAGGGCCTGGTCGCTGAGGCCGGACTGCAGGAACGGGTGCGTTTTCTGGGTCAGGTCGCGCGCATCGAGGAAGTCTACGCAGGTCTCGACATGCTGGTTCTGCCCTCGTTCAAGGAGGGCATGCCCAACGTCATTCTCGAGGCTATGCAGCAGGGTTTGCCTATCGTATCCACGCGGGTGGGAGCCATACCGGACATGATCACAGACGGTGTGTCCGGCCTTCTCGTCCCGGCCGGGGACGTGCCGGCGCTGGTGGCGGCGATGGCTATGCTGGTGAAGAATCCGGATCATGCGCGCCGCCTGGGGCGCGGTGCCACCAAAAGCCTGTATCCGCGCTTTTCTCCCGAGCGGCGGCTGGCGCGTTTTGAAGAATTGTACGGACGGGTTCTGGAGAGCGCATGACCCTTTTCCTCATTTCCCTTGCATTCATCGCCTACACGTATTTTGGCTATCCGGCTTTGCTGGTCCTGCTTTCCCGGGGCAAGCCGAAGGCGGCTGATGACCCCCATGTCGCAAAGCCGGTGTGTGTGGTGATCCCTGCCTACAACGAGGGAACGGTCGTCGCGGCAAAAATCCGGCAGGTTTTGCAGTCGTCCTACCCGCGCGAACTGCTGCGCGTCCTGGTGGTTTCCGACGGATCGACGGACGACACGTTGCGCGAAGCGCGCAGCATCGCCGACAGCCGCGTGGAAGTGCTTGATGGCGGAGTGCGGCGCGGCAAGATGGCAACACTGAACTTTGCCATGAGCCTTGTGCGCGAACCCATTGTCATTCTGACCGATGCAGGGGAGATGCTCGAGGAACACACTATTGCGCGGCTGGTGGCGCGTCTGGCCGACCCGCGCATGGGGGCGGTGTCCGGCGAGCTCACGCTGGTCTCCATGGAAAATGCGTTTAGCCGGACATTGGGCGGGTACTGGCGGTATGAGCGGTGGATTCGCGCGCTCGAGGGCGATTTCAGATCGGTGGTGGGGGCGACCGGACCAATTTACGCTTTGCGGCGGGCCCTGTACCGGCCCCTGCCGGCTGACACCATCCTGGACGATCTGGCGATTCCGCTGGAGGTGGTCGCGCAGGGTTACCGTGTCGGGTACGAGCGCAGGGCGCTTGCGTTCGAGCGCGCAACATTGAGAAGCGACCACGAATTCGCGCGCAAGCGCCGCACTTTGGCTGGCAATTTCCAGACCTTGATTCGCTATCGCCGTTTACTGTTGCCCGGCAGTTCCATTGCCTGGGAACTCTGGTCGCACAAGGTGTTCCGGTTGATCGTGCCGTACGCGCTGGTTGGTGTGCTGGTCGGCGGGCTCATGCTCCCGGCGCCATGGGCGGTCTGGGTGACGGGAGTCCAGGTCGCCTTCTATGGCACCGCCGCAGCCGGCGCGTGGCGCCGTCTTCCGCTGGCGTGGCTTAGTATTCCCTACACGTTCTGCGTTCTCAATTGGGCGGCGGTGGCCGGCGCGTACCTGTACATGACGGGGCAGATGAGCGCGCGCTGGGAGAAGGTCAAATGACACGCGAACGGCTTTATGTGGCAACCGGTCCTGATTGGGGTCGGCACCCCAATAGTCTGTCCCACATCCTGCGTATCATCGCCGAGCAGGAGCCGGTGGTGTGGATCAACAGTATGGCCCAGCGTGCACCGCGGTTGTCGCGCCATGATCTGGCACGGGCGTGGACCAAGGCGGTGGCCGCCCTCGCGCCGCGCCCACACAGTCAGGGGAGCTGGCCGATCATTGTCCATCCGCGGGCGGTGCCCTATCACCGGTTCGGAGTGGTACGTGCGCTAAACGGCTGGCTTGTGGCCCGCCAGTTGCAGCCGGTGCTGGCAACATTCCCGGATCATGACGTTGTGTTTATCTCCAGCAACCCGGCAGCCGTGCCCCTCATAGGCCGTCTGCATCCAGCGGCAAGTCTTTATTTCTGCATGGATGATTACGCCGCGATGCATGACACGGATTCCCGCGTCATCGAGATCTGCGAGCGGCTCATGCTCGCGCGCGCTGACGCGACGATCGTCACATCCCTGGAGCTTGCAACGCGCAAGCGGCGTCCCGGCCATGATCCCGTGTATATACCGCAGGGGGTAGATCTGGATCATTTTCGAAATCCGGGTCCGGTTCCGCTTCCGCTTGCAGATCTGCCACGGCCCATCATCGGCTTCCAGGGCATTGTCGGTCCGCGAGTGGATCTGGATCTGTTCGAAAAAATCCTGCAGCGATTTCCGCGGGCTTCTCTCGTTACAGTGGGAAAGGAAGAGGTGGATCTGTCGCGTCTGCGGCGCTATCCCAATTTTCACGGGATGGGAGCTGTGCCCTACGAGCGCCTGCCACAATGGATACAGGTGTTCGATGTGGGACTCATTGCCTACAAGGCGGATGCCCATGTGGCGAGCGTCAATCCTCTCAAGCTTCTCGAGTATCTGGCCCTGGGTCAGGCTGTCGTGTCGGTCGACATGCCCGAAATGGCCCGGCACCGCGATATGGTGGAGGTCGCCCCTGATCACG
>JAJYHH010000078.1 GCA_021784845.1 Pseudomonadota bacterium | reverse complement strand
AGCTGCGTGTCCATATCACTGTGGCGGATATCAGGCGGCAGGATACGCACCCCGTGGCGTCTGGCATCCGCTATCAATTGGGCGGGGGCGTAAAAACCGAGCGGCTGGCTGTTTAGCATCGCGCACAGGTACACATCGGGCACATAGCATTTCAGCCAGGCACTGGCATAGGCCAGCAACGCAAAACTGGCTGCATGGGATTCGGGAAAACCATAGGCGCCAAATCCCTTGATCTGCCCGTATATCTCATCGGCGTAAGAGGATGAATACCCCCGCGCCCGCATGCCCTCGCACAGGCGTTCGCGAAACGCCGCCAGATCCCCCTCGTGATGCCAGGCCGCCATCGACCGCCGCAGGCTGTCTGCCTCGCCTGGCGAGAATCCGGCGGCGACCACGGCCAGTTTTATGACCTGCTCCTGAAAGAGGGGAATACCGAGCGTCCGCCCGAGGACCTGCTCGATCACAGCGTCCGGATAGGTCACCCTCTCCATGCCGGCGCGGCGGCGCAGATACGGATGCACCATGTGCCCCTGGATGGGTCCTGGCCGCACGATCGCCACCTGAATCACCAGGTCATAAAAGGAGCGCGGTTTCAGGCGGGGTAACAGCGCCATCTGCGCACGCGATTCGATCTGGAAGACGCCCACGGTATCGGCCGATGAGATCATGCGAAACACCGCCGGATCCTCCGCCGGTATGGCTGCCAGATCGCTGGGGCCGAGCGCGTACATTTCCATCAGGGAAAACGCTTTTCTCAGCACCGTCAGTATGCCAAGCCCCAGACAGTCGACCTTCATGATGCGCATGACATCCAGATCGTCCTTTGTCCACTGCAACACGGTACGTCCGGGCATGGCCGCCTTTTCCACCGGCACCAGCCGGCTGAGCGGCTCACGCGACAACACCATGCCACCCGTGTGCTGGGACCAGTGCCGGGGCCGTCCGACCAGCTCCCGGACAAGCCCGACGAGTTGCCGGAATGCACGGGAATCGGGGTCGTACTGATGATCGGCAAGGCGCTTTTCCAGAACATCCGTGCCATCCCACCAGCTCAGGAGACCAGCCAGGCGGTCAACCAGAGCAGGCTCCCAACCGAGGGTGCGCGCCACGTCGCGCATGGCACTGCGCGCCCGGTAGGTGATGGCGCTGCCGGTCATCGCCGCGTGAGTCCTTCCATAGCGGTCGTAAAGATACTGAATGACCTCTTCACGCCGCTCATGCTCGAAGTCGATGTCGATATCCGGCGGTTCATCACGCTCACGCGATACGAAGCGTTCGAACAAAACCTCCATCCGCGCCGGATCGACGGAGGTTATGCCAAGGGCGTAACAGACAACCGAATTGGCTGCCGAACCCCGCCCCTGGCAAAGGATGCCCCGGGATCGCGCAAAGGCGACCAGATCGTGGACAGTCAGGAAATAGTCCGCATACGCAAGCTCGGCGATGAGCCGCAATTCATGCGCGGCGAGCGCGCGCACCTGTGCCGGAATGCCGCCGGGATAACGTTCGCGCAAGCCACGGATTGTCAATGACGCAAGCTTCCTGACAGACCGTCCGGGCGTCGGCGCGGCTTGCGGATATTCGTACCGCAACTCGTCGAGACGAAAGGAGCACAAGTCGGCCACTGTCTGGGTTTCGGCGAGCCAGGGCGACGGATAGAGAACCTCCAGGCTCGCCAACGGACGCAAATGGCGCTCACCGTTCTGAAAAAGGGCATATCCGGCCTCGGAGATAGGCACCTTCAGGCGGATGGCGGTCATCACATCCTGCAGGGCACGCCGCCCCCGTACATGCATGTGCACGTCACCGGCGGCAACGACTGGCCGCCCGAATTCTTCAGACCATGCCCGCAGACGCTGTATGTGCTGCGCATCTGCCGCTGTCCGGTGCAATTCCGCCAGAATCCAGAAACGCGCCGAAAAAGCGGTTGCAAGCGGCCGGACGGCTTCGACAGCCGAATCGCTGGCACACCAGAGCAGAAGGCAGTCGCGGAGATCCAGGACATCGCGGACACTCAGGCGGTATGTGCCCTTGGCGGACTCACGACCTTTGGTGATCAGGGCCGTGAGTCCCGCATATCCTTCGGCGTGACAGGCAAGGAGCACGCACTTTGGTCCCTCAACGAGGGTCACTTCCACGCCGATAATGAGCTTGAGACCAGCCTCCCGGGCAGCGCCATGCGCCTCCACCAGACCGGCAAAGGAACACTCATCGGTCAGTGCCAGCGCCCCGTAACCAAGGGTCTTTGCGCGCTGCACCAGTTCGCGGGGAGAGGAGGCGCCGCGCTGGAAGCTGAAATGACTCAGACAGTGCAATTCCGCATAGTGCATATCGTCTCTGCCCACATAGCCGGTCTGCCCAGACCCATACACCCTCTGTGTGACCAGGCCTTTCGTGCCGATAGCACCGCGGGCGGACACCGCAAGAAGGTCTGCGCGTCTCCTTCAGGCGAAATAGCCCTGCAGAAACCACTCGTCCTCACGACCCCGGAATATCCACAGGCGCTGCCCCCGCACGGCGCGCACCACAAAATACTCGCGCGCAACGGCCTCGTCCCACCACCCGCTTTCGATCCGCTCGGGCCCTTCCAGAAACCGCAGGGATTCTCCCTGCCACCGTGGTTGGCCATCCGCCACACCCAGCCTTTCCGGTGGATCAATGAGCCACAAGGGGTGATGCGCCTCCGCCACCTCGCTGCACGATGCAGGCACAGACAACGACCAGGGCCATTCCCGGGTAGCCTTCTCTGGACGATGATCCGCGTGCCAGCGCACGGTGCAGACGGATGACGACCCAAGCCGCGCCCGCAGCCGATCAACCAGCGCACCCCACTCATCCGCCCTGACGCTGCCTTCTGGCCACAACGTGAGGCTGCCTTCGCGCGCCACCGTGACATCGCAACGCATATGGATATCCGTGACAGCAAATGGCAGGTTCCGGCTACGGAACCGCTCGCGGACCAGCGTCAGAAACACCTCGCCGCGGCGCGCCGGTGTCGTCAGGCAAAGTGTCTGCGTCTGTGTCTGCCCCTCCCCGATCAGGTCCAGCGTCAACTGGTCTGCCACCGCATCGTGGCGACGCAGAACCTGCGTGAGATGGGCCAACGGCCTTCTCAGGGCAAACAGCAGGGCCTCTTCACTGTCTAACGCATAAGACACATGCAGCCGGCGGGAAAACACAACCGGCGGCCGCCAGGGCGCGAAGATTTCGGCGCGCGCACCCACGAGGCGGTCAAAGAACGCTCCCATCTCCGCGCCAAAACGGCGCACGAGCCCCGCGCGCGGCAACGCCATGCATTCGCCAAGCGTCCGGAGCCGCAATTCCTTGAAAAGGCCTACGTGTTGGGGAAAAGGCAGACAGGTCACTGGCAGGCGCGCCACATGATCCCGCCACTTGTCCTGCCGGGTCAGAATCTGTCCCGGCAGGACTGTCGCGTACAGCATCGCCGCTTCCGCGGTCGGCGCACAGGCCATCATTCCCGTGATACCCGCCTCGCGGAGATCCTCCCGCAGATTGCTCATCACGTGCCCGATATCCCGAAACGGCGTGACCTGATCGGTAAACCGCGCCACCACGCCTGGCGAACGAACACAGACATGCGGGCTGACCCGATACAGGATCGAGGCCAGGGCAGACAGCGCCCGCCCTTCGGCTTCCGCGTCCCGGTGACGCAGGCACAGATCCGGACACAACACACCCGATTCGGCAGCCGACATGCCAGGAGAAAGACCGTGCGATCGCGCTGCCTCGTCACACGCAAGCAGCCGGCGACCCTCTGTCACCGCAAAAGGAGACGGGTGACCAGGGAATGCCAGAAGCGGCAGATCAGGCACCACCACGGCAAGCCACAACATCGTTTTCGACTCGCTTCCAGACAATTCGGGGGCCACCGGCCGGCAGGCCTTCCGATCACGGAAAGATCCGGACATCGCCTTCTGGCCTGAGCGGCCCGACCACAACCGAAGGGCGGTCTACCCCGGCGATCCTCGCCGCCACGCTCCCGCGCGACACAAGACCGAGGCCTTGCGATGGATGTCGGCGATGACGACAGGCGCATGCCTGGACTGGCCATCCACGTCGATCCGTAAACCCTGGGGCACGGGACGCAACACCAGCCGCAATCGGGCGACCTGCGCCGACATGACCGGGGGCAGAAAACAAAACCCGAGCTGGCCACCTTGCGCAGCAGCCCGCGCAAGCGCGCGGAATTCGCTGTGCCGAATAGCAGAAAACCAGCACATCACGGCGCCAACGGAGACGCTCGACAAGGCCTGGTACGCCGACCACAACGCCTCTTTGTGGGTCTGCGGGCGCACGGTCAGTACCCGCTCCAGGGCAATCCGGTGCGCCACCAGCATCGGCGCCGACAGGCGATGCGGCGGCGCAACCCACACCAGATACCGGGCTTCCTGGCTAAGTCGCGCCAATGCAGGCATCAACAACTGCAATTCGCCGATCCCGCTGACTGCCGGCTGCAAGGTCACAAGCGCACCCTGGGGCCATCCGTGATTCGGCAGACAGGCATCGAGATCGGCAAATCCCGTTGGCAGGATGCGCGGGGCGCGATCCGGTATGCCGCGCGTCACACCCGCCTGGACAAGCGCAGGCGTCAGTTGCATTCACACCTCCAGACGCACTACGCCCACACCCACGCCCTCGATGACCAGATCGTCGCCGGGCCGAACGATGAGAGGCTGGTAGGTGGGATTTTCTGGTACAAGCCAGATCGCACCCTGACGCCGGCTAAAGCGCTTGACCGTCACCTCATCACCCAGCCGCGCCACCACGATCTGCCCCTCACGCGCCTCTGGATTCTTGTGTACCGCCAGCAGGTCCCCGTCCAGCAGCCCCGCGTCACGCATGCTCTCCCCGACGACCGTCAACAGATAATCGGCCGCCGGCCGGAACATGCGGGGGTCAATGGAGTGCCGGACGGTCAGGTGTTCCCGGGCCAGAATGGGCTGACCGGCCGCCACACGCCCAACTACCCACAAACCCGCATCTTCGGGCGGGCCATCCATCAACTGGATACCGCGCGCACTGCCCGGAATCAGCCGGATAGCCCCCTTGCGAGCCAGCGCCCGCAGATGTTCCTCGGCGGCATTGACGGACCGAAAACCAAGCGCCGTGGCCATTTCCGCCCGCGTGGGCGGCCGGCCATTGATCCCGGTCTCACGCCGGATCCACTCGAGAATCTGTCGTTGACGATTGGTCAGGGGTTCCATACTGTATATATATACAGTACAAGGAAAATGAGGTAAAGAGACCAGAAAAAAAGGGGGGAAGAACTGCATGGAACTGCACGAACCCGCCTGGGTCAGGGGGGCGGGATTTGTCCGATCGACAGAGGAAACCGGTCTTGCCGCCGGCGACAAAAGAGACGGGCGGCCTCCCTGCCGACCGTCCACATACGCAAGAGAGGGATCACCCTCATCCGGACATCCTGTTGTCCCGACGCCATCCCTGGTCTCTGTCGTGCCTGCGCTTCCTGCGCTCCGACTTCGATCACATCCCTGATAGCCATCCAAGGCCCCCCCAGAATATAGGGCAGCTGCGAGAGGCCCTATCCGCCCAAAGTCGGAGGCAGCCCTAGATGGCGCGCGAGGACTGCGGGTGCGTCCGCTCGTGCGGCACGGTGAGCTTGTTCAGGGCATTGAGATAAGCCTTTGCCGAGGCAATGACAATGTCAGTATCCGCCCCGTTTCCATTGACGATCCGTCCTTCACGCTCCAGGCGCACGGTCACCTCTCCCTGGGCGTCCGTACCACTGGTTATGGCATTTACGGCATACAGTTGCAGACTTGCGCCCGTCACCATGATCTTTTCGATGGCGCGGAACGATGCATCCACCGGCCCGCCACCCTCCGCCGACGCGTGCCGGGTCTGCCCATCCACCGCAAGCGCGATCTCTGCCACCGGTTTCGTGCCAATCTCCGAACAGACCTTGAGACCAACGAGCCGCACGCTCTCGATCGCCTCCGTCGCGCGCTCGCTCACCAGCGCCTGCAGATCCTCGTCGAAGATTTCGTGTTTTTTGTCCGCCAGCTCCTTGAAGCGCGCAAAAGCCGCGTTCAGGATGTCCTCGTCTTTCAGTACGATGCCGATCTCGGCCAGCCGCGTCCGGAAGGCATTGCGGCCCGAATGCTTGCCGAGCACCATGCGGTTGGCCGTCCAGCCCACGTCCTCGGCGCGCATGATCTCGTATGTCTCGCGATTCTTGATGACCCCGTCTTGATGAATCCCGGCCTCATGCGCAAAGGCATTGGCGCCGACAATGGCCTTGTTCGGCTGCACCGCAAAACCGGTCACCGTCGACACCAGGCGGCTTGCGGCCACGATCTGTGTCGTATCGATACGCGACTCGCAATCAAACAGGTCGCGGCGTGTCCGCACCGCCATGACGACCTCTTCGAGGGCGGCATTGCCGGCGCGCTCACCGAGACCATTGATGGTGCACTCGACCTGCCGCGCTCCCCGCAGAACCGCCGCCAGAGAATTGGCGACCGCCAGACCCAGATCATTGTGGCAGTGCACCGACCAGACGGCTTTGTCGGCATTCGGCACCCGCGTCATCAGTGTCCCGATCAGTTCACCGAATTGCCAGGGCATGTTGTAGCCTACGGTATCCGGAATGTTGACCGTGCGCGCGCCGGCCTCGATCACCGCCTCCATGATCCGGCTCAGAAAATCCACGTCGGAGCGGCCCGCATCTTCGGCAGAGAACTCGACATCATCGGTAAACTGCCGCGCATGCCGCACTGCCTTCACGGCACTTGCCAGCACGTCTTCGGGGGTCATCCGCAGTTTCTCGCGCATATGGATGGGAGACGTGGCGATGAAGGTATGGATGCGCGAAGCGCGCGCAGGCTTCAGTGCCTCCGCCGCGCGCTCGATGTCCTTGGGTAGCGCACGCGAAAGACCACAGACACGGCTTTCGCTCACCGCCTGCGCCACCGCCTTCACAGCCTTGAAGTCGTCGGGGCTTGCGATCGGGAAACCGGCCTCTATGACATCGACCCTGAGGCGCTCGAGCATACGGGCTATGCGAACCTTTTCGTCGCATGTCATGGACGCCCCGGGGCTCTGCTCACCGTCGCGCAAAGTCGTGTCGAAAATCACCAATCGCTCGCTCATGTCATTCTCCAAGGGCGGCGCACCACCACCGGCCTTCTCACTTCGGAACAGGGAAGCTTGGACTCTAGCCAAAAGACGCGGGCAAGTCTATCCGGGCCCGGCCGCGAACGCGGATCGGACGCGGCCACGAGCCGGCCATATCCGGCTTCAATGATGCGGAGCGGAATCCGCGTCCGCGCCGCGCCGCGAATGGGCAACCCACCGGCGGTACTGGCGGACGAGCGAATGAATCGGCCCGGACAGGGCATAGGCCAGGAAGAGCGCAAACAGGACCCAGGGCGGATCGAGCGAAATGAGAACAAACGTAAGCACCACTGCCAGCACGGCAATGAAGGGCACGCGCCCTTTCAGGTCGATGTGCTTGAAGCTCTGGTAACGGATATTGCTCACCATCGCCGCGCCGACCAGCACGGTCAGGATGAGCGTGACCATGCGCAGCCACAAGTGCGGCGTGCCGCCGCCCTCCATGACCCACACAAGCCCCACCACCACCGCTGCCGCGGCCGGACTCGGCAAACCCTGGAAGGACAGCCGGCGGTCGCTGACGGTCTGCGTATTGAAGCGCGCCAGCCGCAGGGCGGCCGCTGCCGAATAGACGAACGCCGCAAGCCAGCCGAGATTGCCGAAACTCGCAAGCGCTCTCTCGTAGACGACCAGGGCTGGGGCAAGCCCGAAGGAAACCATGTCCGAGAGGCTGTCGTACTGGGCGCCGAAATCGCTTTCGGTATGTGTCCAGCGCGCCACGCGGCCATCGAGACCATCCATGACCATGGCGATGAAGATGGCAATCGGCGCGTGGTAGAAGTGGCCTTTCATTGCCTGCACAATGGCATAAAACCCGGCAAACAACGCCCCGGTCGTAAACAGGTTCGGCAGGATGTAGATACCCTTGCGTTTGTCGTCCATCATCGTCCCCGTCAGCCCCTCAAGACCCTTGCAGAAGCGCCAGCACGCGCACACCCGAATGCACCCGGTCACCGAGCGCCACCTGTGGCTGGCTCCCGGGCGGCAGGTACACGTCGACGCGTGAACCAAAACGAATGAATCCATAACGGCCACCGGCCGCCACCGTGTCGCCAGTGCCCACATAACACAGTATACGGCGCGCGATGAGCCCTGCCACCTGGACGACGACGACATCCTCGCCGGCCGGCGTGGTGATCCAGAGTGCGTTGCGTTCGTTCTGTTCCGACGCCTTATCCAGAGCGGCGTTCAGAAACCGGCCCCGACTGTACCATTGGCGACGCACCGTACCATCAACCGGAGACCGGTTCGAATGCACATTGAAGACATTCATGAAGATGCTGAACTTGAGTGCCGGGCGGTTGAGGTAGGGGTCGGTGGCCGGTCCCACTGCGATCACCCGGCCGTCAGCCGGGCAGAGCACGACTCCCGGACCCGCCGCCGCAATGCGCCGGGGATCGCGGAAGAACTGCACCACGAAAACTGCGATCACCCAGAACGGCGCGGCCGCAAGCCCGCCCCAAGAGGCATTGATGGCCGTCGCCACAATGACAGCCACGGCCACATGACCCCATCCCTCACGTGCGAGCAGGGGGTGCCGGACTTCGCCGGCCGCGCGAACGGGCGTACTCAATTCTTTTCTTTATCGACGATCTTGTTGGCCTTGATCCAAGGCATCATGCCGCGCAGCCGTTCGCCCACGGCCTCGATGGGATGCTGGGCGGCCTTGGCGCGCAGCTCGGGAAACCGCTTGCCGCCCGACTCGTTTTCCGCCACCCACTCGCGGGCGAACTCGCCAGACTGGATTTCCTTCAGAATCCGCCGCATCTCCGCTTTCGTCGATTCGTTCACAATCCGCGGCCCGCGCGTCAGATCACCATACTCTGCGGTGTTGGAAATCGAATAGCGCATGTTGGCGAGCCCGCCCTCGTACATGAGGTCGACGATCAGCTTCAGTTCGTGCAGGCACTCGAAATACGCCATCTCCGGCGCATATCCAGCCTCGGTCAGGGTTTCGAATCCGGCCTGCACGAGCGAGGATACACCGCCGCAGAGAACCGCCTGTTCGCCGAACAGATCCGTTTCGGTCTCTTCCTTGAATGTGGTTTCGATCACACCGGCACGGGTGCCGCCGATGGCGCGCGCGTACGACAGCGCGACCTGGCGGCCCTGCCCGGAGGCATCCTGGGCCACCGCGATCAGACAGGGCACGCCGCCGCCCTGGGTAAAGGTCGATCGCACCAGATGGCCCGGCCCCTTGGGCGCGATCATGATCACATCCATGTCCGGGCGCGGCTTGATGCGACCGAAATGAATGCTGAATCCGTGCGCAAAGGCCAGTGTGACGCCCTTCTTCAGGTGCGGTTCGATGGTCTCGTAGATCGCCGCCTGCTTTTCATCGGGCGCGAGAATCATCACGACGTCCGCGCCCTTGACCGCCTCTTCTGCGGGCTTGACGGTAAAGCCTGCGCGTTCGGCCTTGATCGCCGAAGGCGAACCCGGACGCAGACCGATGACCACCGATACCCCGGAATCCTTCAGGTTGTTTGCATGCCCGTGACCCTGCGAGCCGTAACCGATGATGGTGACTTTCTTGCCGCGGATCAGCTCCAGATCGGCGTCGTTGTCGTAATACACTTGCATGGCGTTTCCTCGCCCGACGTCAGCGCCGGGCCGTTACGGTTAAAGTTCGGTCTTATGCCGACAATCGGCAGGCGGTCTCTTCGCCACGGGCGATCCCGATGACGCCCGAACGGACGACCTCCAGGATGCGCCGCGGATGAATGACGGCGATGAAGGCATCCAGCTTGCCTCCGTCCCCTGTCAGTTCGATTGTGTAGGCCGATTCCGTGACATCAATGATGCGGCCCCGGAAGATGTCGGCCAGACGCTTGATCTCGTCGCGTTCGCCGCCGTTGTCGGCGCGTACCTTGATAAGAAGCATCTCCCGCTCAATGCGCTGCCCTTCGGTCAGATCCACGAGCTTGACGACATCGATCAGCTTGTTCAGCTGCTTGCGGATCTGGTCGACCACGCCCTCCGAACCGCTCGTCACCAGTGTCATGCGTGACAGCGTTGGATCCTCGGTTGGGGCCACGGTCAGCGACTCGATATTGTACCCGCGGGCCGAAAAGAGCCCCGCCACGCGCGACAGGGCTCCCGCTTCGTTCTCAAGAAGAATGGAAATGATATGTCGCATTCAGGCTAGTTCACGGTCGGATGACAAATGCATTTCATGATGCCCGGCGCCCGCAGCGATCATCGGATACACGTTTTCCGTCTGGTCGGTAATGAAATCCAGGAACATCAGGCGATCCCGCTGCGCCAGCGCCTCCCTCAGCGCCGGCTCGACGTCGCCGGGCCGGTCGACGCGCAGACCCGCATGCCCGTAGCTCTCCGCCAGCTTGACGAAGTCCGGCAGGGCTTCCATGTATGAATGCGAGTAGCGGCTTTGGTAAAAGAATTCCTGCCACTGCCGGACCATGCCCATATAGCGGTTGTTCAGGTTCACGATCTTGATTGGCAGATCGTACTGCCTGCACGTCGACAGCTCCTGGATGCACATCTGGATGCTGGCCTCGCCCGTCACGCACACGACCGTGTCCTGCGGATGGGCAAGCTGCACGCCGATCGCCGCCGGCAGACCGAATCCCATGGTGCCGAGTCCGCCCGAATTGATCCAGCGGCGCGGCTTGTCGAAACGATAGAACTGCGCAGTCCACATCTGATGCTGCCCCACATCGGACGTGATGAAAGCATCCCCATGCGTCAGCCGGTGCAGCGTTTCGAGCACATACTGAGGCTTTATGACATCGACATTGTCGCGGTCGTAGCGCAGACAGTCCCGCGCCCGCCAGGCATCGATCTGCCGCCACCAGCGCGCAAGCGCATCCTTGTCAAGGCGCCGCTGGCTCGCCTGCAGCGCCGACAGCACATCGCGCATGACGCCGCGTGCGTCGCCGATGATCGCCAGCTCCACTGCCACATTCTTCTGGATGGAGGCCGGATCGATATCCACATGAATGATGCGCGCATGCGGACAGAATTTATCCAGATCGCCCGTCACGCGATCATCGAACCGGGCACCAATGGCAAGCAGTACATCGCACTCATGCATCGCCATGTTGGCTTCGTACGTGCCGTGCATGCCGAGCATACCGACAAACAGCGGGTCACTGGCGGGAAACGCGCCAAGACCCATCAGGGTATTGGTGCATGGCGCACCGAGCCAGCGCACGAGCGCGGTCAACTCGTCGGCCCCGTTGCCGAGGATGACCCCGCCTCCGGTGTACACCATCGGCCGCTTGGCCTCGAGAAGGATCTCGGCCGCCTTGCGGATGCCCTGCGGATCCCACTGGGTGACGGGCTTGTATGAACGCAGGGTCGGATCGGCAGGGAAGACATAATCCGTCTTCTGCGCCGTGATGTCCTTTGGAATATCGACCACGACCGGACCCGGGCGGCCCGTCGTCGCGACATGGAAGGCCCGCCGTATCGTCACCGCCAGTTCGCGCACATCCTTCACCAAAAAGTTGTGCTTGACGCAAGGCCGCGTGATACCGACCGCATCGACTTCCTGAAACGCATCGTCACCAATGAGGTGCGTCATCACCTGACCCGTGAAAACGACCAGCGGCACCGAATCCATGTAGGCGGTGGCGATGCCGGTGACGGCATTGGTCGCACCCGGCCCCGAGGTGACAAGGACCACCCCGGGCTTGCCGGTCGAACGCGCATAGCCGTCAGCCGCGTGCGTGGCGCCCTGCTCATGGCGCACGAGAATGTGCTGGATCTGGTCCTGTTTGTAGAGTGCGTCGTAGATATGCAATACGGCGCCTCCGGGGTATCCGAATAGGTATTCGACGCCCTCGTCTTTCAGGCACTGCACAAAAATCTCGGCACCCGTGAGTTCCACGACCCCACCCCGCTTCATGGCAAAACCCATGATCTGACCGGAAACCCCCGATTGTCGGTAAAGATGAAGCAGGGGTCAAGTGCGCCTGCCGCATACCCCTCGCTCACGCCCGCCGCCAGACGGTTCCGGCCGCCGTATCCTCGACAATGACGCCGCGCGCCTTCAGTTCGTCACGCAGCTCATCCGAACGGGCCCACTGTCGCGCCCGGCGCGCCGCATCGCGGGCCGCAATCAGCGCCTCGATGGCCTCGCGGTCCTTCCCGCCGCCCTGCAGGAAGGCCTGCGGCGATCCCTGGAGGAGGCCGACCATTGCGCCCAGGCGGCGCAGGATGGCACCCAGCCGCGCCATTTCCGCCGCGTCGCCCGCCTCCCGGGCGCGGTGGATCGCATGGGCCACCTCAAACAGCACGGCCAGCGCCGATGGCGTGTTGAAATCATCATCCATGGCCGCCCGGAAAGACCCCTCATGGATATCGGGCCCCCCCGCCGGCTCCGCAGATGCCTCCGGCACCTCCTTCAGGGCCTGGTACAGGCGCGTCAGTGCCTCCTGCGCCCGAACAATGGCCGCGCGATCGTAGTTCAGGGGACTCCGGTAATGACTGGCCAGCAGAAAATAGCGCAATACCTCGCCATCAAATTCGCCAAGCAGATCACGGATGGTCAGAAAATTCCCGAGTGACTTGGCCATCTTCTCGCCGTTGATGCGCACAAAACCGTTATGCATCCAGATGTTGGCAAAGTGGCAGCCGGTCGCCGCCTCGCTCTGCGCGATTTCGTTCTCGTGATGGGGGAAAGTGAGATCCATGCCGCCGCCATGGATGTCGAAATGGTTGCCAAGGCAATGGGTTGCCATGGCCGAGCATTCAATGTGCCAGCCTGGTCGCCCTGCCCCGAACGGGGCATCCCAGGACGGCTCGTCCGGACGCGCGGCCTTCCACAGCACGAAATCCAGCGGGTCCTCCTTGGCCTCGTCGGCCTCCACACGGGCACCGACGAGGAGATCATCCAGGGACCGGTTCGACAGGCGCCCATAAGCGGGCCAACTGCGCACACGGTAATAGACGTCCCCGTTGTCGGCGCGGTAGGCATGACCACGCTCGATCAGGATGCTGATCATGTCGAGGATCTCGCCGATATGGTGAGTCGCCCGCGGCGCGCCGTCTGGTGGCTGCGCCCGCAACGCCGCCGCATCGTCGTTCATGGCGGCAATGAAGCGGTCGGTCAGCTGCGCGATGGTTTCGCCCGCCTCGCGCGCGCGCGCGATGATCTTGTCGTCGATGTCCGTGATGTTGCGCACATAAGTCACCCGCAGGCCGCAGGCACGCAGGTAGCGGACCACCATGTCAAAGACGACGAACACCCGCGCATGGCCCAGATGGCAATGATCGTAGACCGTCATACCGCACACATACATGCGCACATGCCCGGGCTCGATCGGGATCAACTCGTTCTTGCTGCGGGTCAGTGTATTGTAGATCTTCAACATAAGACTCCCACTGCGTCCATCAAGCGCCGGCTGATGATATCAGGCGGCATCAAAACCAGAAGATCCCGCATCTCGGGACCTTCGAGCGAACCGGTCAGGGCGGCACGCAGGGCGTGGAACAGCCGTTTGCCGCCGATGCCGGCGGCCTTGAGCCGCCCCGGCAATTCGCCCGGGGGGGTCCGATCAGCCAGAGCGCCCAGAGCGATATCGAAAAACGGCCTCCCGACAGCCTGCAACGCCTCCCCCGCGGCAGTGCCGATCGTCACCGGCGCGGCACCATAGATCACAGCCGCCCAGTATGCGAAATCGCGGGCAAACAGCACATTGGGCCGCACGGCCCGGACAAAGGCCGCGCGCGCCTGCGCCGGCACCTCCGCCGGCAGCCACGCAACAAGCGTTTCGTCAGGCATCCGTGCCAGTGCGAGGCGCTGCCAGTGCAGCAGCTGCTGCCGATCGAAATGCGCCGGCGAGCGCCCGATGTGATCGACCGAAAAGACGCCCGCAAGCTCTTTGAGATCAGCCAGATCCTCGCAGGCGATGGCAGCGCCAAGCCGCGCAAGATAATTGACGATGGCCAGCGGCAAGAAGCCCTGCTCGCGCAGTTCGGCGACGCTTGCGGCACCCTCGCGCTTGGACAAGGGCACTCCCGACTCGCCGAGCACAAGCGGCAGATGTCCATATTCCGGCACCGGCAGCTTCAGGGCGTTCAACAACAGAATCTGTCGCGGTGTATTGGGCAGATGATCCTCGCCGCGCAAGACCAGTGTGACACCGGCCAGCGCATCGTCGATGGCGTTGGCAAAAAAGAACATCGGCTCACCGCTTGCACGCGCGACGACGAAGTCACCAAGCGTGTCGGCAGGCACCGTCTGCGGCCCGCGCACGCGATCCACGAAACACACGGTTTCCCCGCCCGGTACACGGAAACGCCAGGCCGCCGGCTCCCCGCGCGCAAGACGGGCCTTGACCTCGCTCTCGGGCAGGCGCGCACAGCGTCCCGAATAGCGGGGTGGCAGGCCGCGCGCGCGCAGCTGTTCCCGCTCATGCGCCAGTTCGGCCGGACTGCAAAAGCACGGATAGGACAACCCAAGCTGCGACAGCCGATCGAGTTGCCCGCGATAGATCGCCTCGCGCGCCGACTGGCGCCAGATGGCCTGGTGATCGATGTAGGCCCCAAGACCGAGCCAGTCGAGATCCGCAAGCACCGCATCCGTGAATACCGGGGAGACGCGCGCGCGATCCGTGTCTTCGATGCGCAAAAGAAAACGGCCATCGGGCAAGGCGGCCAGCAGGCTGAAAAGCGCCGTGCGGGCATTGCCCAGATGGAGAAAACCGCTTGGGCTTGGCGCAAAGCGGGTGACGATCGGTTTCATGCTCATATGATACGCGGGATTTGCCCTCCGATGACAACTAAGGGACAATGCGCTACCTGCTCACGTGAGCACCGAACCACGATAGGAGAGCGTCTGCGCATGGTGACCCTCGAGACCAACCACGGCAAGATCGTGCTGGACCTGAACGCCGAAAAGGCCCCCAAGACCGTCGCCAATTTTTTGTCGTATGTGCGCGACGGCTTCTTCGATGAGACGATTTTTCATCGTGTCATCGACGGTTTCATGATCCAGGGCGGTGGATTCACGGCCGACATGAAGCAAAAGCCGACGCGACCACCGATCGACAACGAGGCCAACAACGGGCTGCGTAACAGTCGCGGCACCATCGCCATGGCCCGCACCAGCGATCCCCATTCGGCAACCAGCCAGTTTTTCATCAACGTGGCCGACAACGACTTCCTGAATTTCACCGCGCCTACGCCGTCGGGCTGGGGCTACTGCGTGTTCGGCCATGTCATGACCGGCATGGACGTCGTCGACGCCATCAAGGGCACCGCGACCACGGGCCGCGGCGGTCATCAGGATGTGCCGGTCAATAACATCATCATCACGCGCGCGCATCTTGACTGATGGCACAGGCTTTCATTGCCGATCTCCATCTGACGATGGAGCGGCCGGAGGCCGTGGCGCTGTTTGAGACGTTGCTCGTCGCGGCCGTCGGGCGCATCGACCACCTCTACATACTCGGCGATCTGTTCGAATACTGGATCGGCGACGACGGGGGCCGCGAGCCCGAGTTCGCGCCAGTCCTGGCGGCGCTGAAGAACGCGACCGCCAGGGGCCTGCCGATTTCCGTCATGCACGGCAACCGCGACTTTTTGCTGTCGGAGGGATTTGCCGGCATGACGGGTTGCCAACTGCTCCCCGACCCCTACCGACTCGACCTCTTTGGCACGCCCACGCTCCTTAGCCATGGCGACGCCCTGTGCACCGACGACATCGCTTACATGGCCATGCGCCGCCAGTTCCGGGATCCGCGCTGGCAGGCACAGGTGCTTGCCCGCGGCATACCCGAGCGCATGGCCATGGCGCGTGCCCTGCGTGCAGAAAGCGGGACTGCGACCGGCAGCAAAACAGAAACGATCATGGACGTGAACGCCGATGCCGTGCGCGCCCTGCTGCGACAGCACGGCCTGCAACGACTGATCCACGGGCACACCCACCGGCCAGGCCACTATCACCTGGGCAGTACCGACGGGACACTCGAGCGTGTCGTCGTGGGCGACTGGTACGAGGGTTCGAGCCTGCTCGTGGCCGGCCCCGGCGGACTGCGTCTAACTGCCGCTACGGACCTCGTTGGGGCTGTAGCGCAGGTAATGGGCCGGTAAGGTGAACGTGTCGCGCTTGACCGCGACGTCACGGCGAACCCGCACCAGGGTCTTCTCGTTCTGGTTCTGGTCTGTCATCTTGATGGGGAAACCCTGGGCGTATTCACGGCCGGCGGCAAAGATGCTGTCGGCCAGATCACAGGGGCCCTGCAGTTCCGGCGCACCCTGCTCGGCCGCCAGCGCCTGCTCACCCGCCAGCGCCTGCTCGTAGGCGACAAGGGCCTTGCCCGCGCCGCGCAGAAATCCCTTGGCGGCATACACGTCATAGCATTGTTTGCCATTGGTCGACAGGACATAATGCAGCGCCTTGTGTCCGTCGAACACCAGGGACCCGGGCAGCCTCGCCACGCGATTCTCCAGCAGCATCGGCGACGTGTAGGTCACGGGATGGCTGTGGATCACAAGGATCGTCCGGTCGGCCGCGTCGACGCTGTAGATCACGCGCTCTTTGCGGTTAAACAGGATGTAGTTGCCCGTCGCCATGTCAGGATCGATACGCAGAAAGCGGCTATTGACCAGAATGCGCGCCGGAAAGGGCGAACCCCCGTACTCGCGCGTCTGCAGATAGAGGATCGTCGCATGCGGCGCGCCCTGCCCACAGCCTGCCAGCGCCAGGGCAATACCTGCCGCCGCCGCCCGTACCATCCTTTTATCCATCGATCCTCCTTTCGATCCTTACCCTTAAGGACATGCGCGCGCGGCGGCCAACCCGCCCTCGAGATCCGCCTTCAGATCATCAAGGGCTTCCAGGCCGACAGATATCCGGACCAGCCCGTCGCCCACACCAGCCGCCGCCCGCGCCTCAGCGCTCAGGCGGCCGTGCGTCGTCGTTGCCGGATGCGTTATCGTTGTCTTGGTGTCGCCCAGATTCGCCGTGATCGACATAAGACGGCTTGCATTGATGAGAGCGAAGGCCTCCTTCTGCCCACCGCGCACGCGGAATGCAAGGACCCCGCCGCCAGCACTCTGCTGAGCGCGCGCCAGGGCATACTGGGGGTGACTTGGCAGATAAGAATAGAAAACCTCTTCCACCTGCGGCTGATCGCGCAGCCACACGCTGAGGGCAAGCGCCCGCGCCGAATGGGCCTCCATCCGCAACGGCAAAGTTTCCAGCCCCTTCAGGAAGATCCAGGCGTTGAACGGGCTCATCACCGGGCCGGCGGTGCGCACAAACAAAAAGATGTCCCCGGTGATCAGCGCTTCGCTGCCGACAACGGCACCGCCCAGACCCCGCCCCTGGCCATCAATATATTTGGTCGCGGAGTGAATGACGAGATCCGCGCCGAGCGCAAGCGGCCGCTGCAGAACCGGTGTGCAGAAACTGTTGTCGACCGCCAGACGCGCGCCCGCTGCATGCGCGATGTCGGCCAGTGCCGCAATGTCGCCAAGAACGCCCAGCGGATTCGAGGGCGTCTCCAGAAAGAAAAGCCGCGTATGCCCGTTGCACGCCGTGCGCCAGGCATCGACATCATCCAGGGCGACAAAAGTCGTGGTGATGCCAAAGCGGGCCAGCATCTGCAAAAGCGCAACAGTCGGACCGAACAGGCTCTGCGACGCAACGATATGATCACCTGATCGCAGCAACCCCATGCAGACCGCGAGAATCGCCGACATCCCCGATGCGGTGGCCAGCGC
>JAJYHH010000106.1 GCA_021784845.1 Pseudomonadota bacterium | reverse complement strand
AGAAGTGGCCCCGCAAATTTGAACAGTGCTATAAGTGGAAACTCCGGGCATGATGCCGGGCCAAGAAAGGCCTGGCGAGAAGGAGTTTTTGATGACGAAGAAATCAGGGCGGCGTACTCGCCGCACCCACAATGCGGAGTTCAAGGCTCGCGTGGCGTTGGCGGCTTTGCGCGAGGATAAGACACTGGCCGAACTGGCCGCGCAGTTTGCGCTGCACCCCAACCAGATCACGGAGTGGAAGCGGCAGTTGCTGGAACATGCAGCGGATGTGTTCGGGGGAGGCACAAAGGGAGCCGAGCCGGTCGATCTGGCACCGCTGCATGCCAAGATCGGACAGCAGGCTCTGGAGCTCGATTTTTTGGAACGCGCGCTCACCAAAGCGGGATTGCTGAGCGCAAAGCGATGATCGACCGTGAACATGAGTTGCCCGTCACCCACCAGGCCCGGTTGCTTGGCATCAGCCGGGGGACGGTGTACTACCTGCCCAAGCCCGCAAGCGACGCCGATCTGGCGCTCATGCGCAGGCTCGATCTCCTGCACCTGGAGCACCCCTTCATGGGCGCCCGGATGCTGCGCCGGCAGCTTCAGCGCGAAGGCATCCACGTGGGCCGGCGCCACGTGCGCACGCTCATGCGGTGCATGGGTCTGGAGGCGCTGTGTCCCCAGCCGGGCACAAGCCAGCGTCATCCGGGCCACAAGGTCTACCCCTATCTTCTGCGCAACCTCGCGATCACCCGGGCCAACCAGGTCTGGGCGCTGGACACGAGCTACATACCCATGGCGCGGGGGTTCGTGTACCTCACCGCCGTGGTGGACGTGGCCAGCCGCATGGTCCTCGCCCACAAGGTCGCCATCACACTGGAGTCTTGCCATGCCAGGGAGGTGATCGAACAGGCCTTCGCCCGCCATGGCGTGCCTGAGATCGTCAACACCGATCAGGGCAGCCAGTTCACCGCTGACGAGTTCACGGACGCCGTACTCGATCGGGGCTGCCGGCTGTCGATGGATGGACGTGGGGCGTGGCAAGACAATGTGTTCGTGGAGCGCCTGTGGCGCAGCGTGAAGTATGAATGCGTGTATCTCAAGGCCTATGACGGCGTAAGCGTCGCCCGGGCCGACATCGGGCGGTACATCGACTGGTTCAACGCGCAGCGGGGGCATTCAAGCTTGAATGACCTCACGCCTCTTGAGGCCTACCTGAACCTGTTGCCACCAAACCAAAAGGCTGCATAGAATGGATGCGTGGTGCGCCCCGAGTTGCCCACCGCGCCGGCCGTTCGTCGCAAGCGACGCCCGCCGCCGTGGACAACTCTGCACCGTCCCAACCCGCCCGGACTCCACTTATAATTCGGGGAATGCTGTTCAAACAACCGGGGCCACTTCTGTCCACCCGGGATGGGCGGCATACTGCGCGCGCAAGGCCTCTTGCGCCTCCTGGCAAACGCTTGGGAAACGGCCGATGTCGCGCCGCACCTGATTGCGCAGCGCCGTAACCGGGTCGACGGCAGACCGGGCGGCGTAGAGCCATCGTTCAATGGTGGAAACGCCAAAGCGCACGTCGAGTCCGGTCAGGGGATGACGCGAGGTGCGATCGGCGAGCGCGCCCAAAGCCGCCTGCAGATCCCCCGGCGCAGGCGGTGCTGCCAGCAAGGGACCAATGATGGCAAAGCGCAGGCGCGCCCATCGATCGCGGCTGCGCGGATCGTCGCCAGAGCCCACTTTCCCCTCCCCATGCCGTGTAATTGCGACGGCCGAAAGGCTATGCGCCCCTTTCCGATTGCGCCACCGGCATCCTCTGCGGGAGATCGCCCACTTCAGGGCGGCCCTCGATCACCTTGATCACATGGGATACGCGCTCATTGGACACACGAAACGCAACAGCTGCGCCATCCGCTCAAGGCAGCCTGGTCCCTGGAACCGCTCGAGCAGGCTCTGCGGCAGGAGATCGCCCGTAGGCGGCGGCATGAAGCGGCTTACGACCGACTGCCAAAACCGCGTCTGTTGGAAATCCCTCCGCCACCAAGCCCGCCAGCGTAAGAGCGTGCGCGCGGGCACCTTGAGCCCGTCACGCACCGACAGCGCGGCATGACCGCCCGCCGGCGAGACCAGCATCAGCATGACCGCCACATACACCCGCCGACCCAGAAAGCGCACCGAGACCGGGGTTGTGCGGGTGTCACACCGCCCGCAGGTGAAGCTTAGGCGCCAGGAATATTCCTCCCGCACCGTAGCCGGGCAGCCCCGGGGCTTCCTGGGGAAATCGGCGACGTGCAGCGGCCCATTGCACCGCAGGCAGCGCCCCAGGCGGGCCTCCTCGGCGAGTTCAGCGTCGATATGAGAGAGAAAACGAAAAAAAGCGGGATCCTGAAGCAAAGCGTGGCACACTGTAAGGGTCTCCTTAGGTCTGGAAACCCGGAGACTCTCCCGAGGGGGTCGTCTTGATCAAGATCCCTGAGGGAGATTCCCCTCAAGTCCATCACGAAACGTGACCACCAAGAGCCAAAAACCCAACAAATATGATGCTCGTGCTCACCGTTTGAGTGCCAGGCCGTCCCATTTTTTCCCCGTGCAGCCTCGGCGGCGTCGTCTTCGACGAGGAAAAGACGGTCATCAAGGGGGTGGGGGTGCTTCGACGTACACCACGGCACTCGGGGGTATTTTTATATAGCTGGCAGTGGGGGTGGGGGGGGTACATCAGGTCTTGCGGTGGGTATAATACCCACCATGGACAGCAAGCGAGTCATCAAGCGGTTGGAGGCCGAAGGCTGGGTCCTCGTCCGCGTGAAAGGCTCGCATCATCAGTTCAAACACCCGCTGCGCGGCGGGCTCGTCACAGTGAAACATCCCGACAGCGACATCCCGGTCGGGACCTTGCGCAGCCTCTTCCGGCAGGCGGGGTGGGATTGGAGGACACGATGAGATACCCCGTGGTATTGCATACAGATGACGGGGTCCGCTACGGCGTGACCGTACCGGATTTGCCGGGTTGTTTCTCTGCAGGAGACACCCTCGAAGAGGCCTTAGTATCCGCCGAGGAGGCGATCGAGTTGCACCTCGAAGGTCTTGTCGAGGAAGGCCATGAGCCGCCGGCGCCAGGCGCGGTGGCCACCTATCAGGCGTTGCCCGAGTACGCGGGCGGCGTGTGGGCTTTGGTGGACGTGGATGTCTCTCGCTTCGAGGGCAAGGCCGAGAAAATCAACATCACGATCCCCGCACGGCTTCTGCATAAGATCGACGCGGCGGCCCGTTCGCGGCACTTGAGCCGTTCGGCCTTTTTGGCTATGGCCGCGCGGCGGGAAATCACGGACGACGGAGGCGGCGCGGCGTGACTGCTGTGCAGATGGGCTTAAGTCCCGTCGCCCGCGCCATGATCGCGGGCTCTGACCGCAGTCACGCCACCGGCCTCGCGCCGCCGCCCGACGAGGGCCTACATAACTGTGGGATAGGGAAATGAAATTTCTTCAAAACGCTAATTATGAAGGGCATCTTCTTGACATCTTGAAGACGGGCGGCAAAGTAAAGGACATTGCGTGCGCGGTGGCCTTTTGGGGTGAGCATGCGGAAAAGTACCTAAAATATTTTGGCGCAAACACTCGTATTATCCGCAATTTGGAAAGCGGGGCAACGAATCCATGGTTTATTGCGAAGCTCCGAAAGAAAAATATGGGTCTTCGTGATTTCGTATGGGTAACAAACGCCGCTCAATCACGCCGCAATGCCTATTTCTACAGGGTTTGATGCCTGTTGAGAAGGCGCGGAAATTTGGCATGATAGGCGGATGGCCAAATCAGTCAGACGCCGCCGATTGGCGGATGCATATACCTTCCCCGGTTTTCGCCCCCTGCA
>JAJYHH010000020.1 GCA_021784845.1 Pseudomonadota bacterium | reverse complement strand
GGTGTTGCGCCAGCGCCTTGCGCGGGCGTTGGCGGGTCTGCCCATCCGGCCCCAGGCGCTCGCGCCGTTCGTGGCAGCGGTGGCCCTGGCGCGGCACGCACCGCTGGTGACGATCGACGCCATGCCATCGCCCCTGCGTGCGCGCATCGAGGCATTGCTTGCGACGGCACGTGGCCGGCATCTGGCGCTGATCCCCCTGGGAGGCGTGAAGGCGCCGGCGGCGGTGCGCGATGCCGTGGACGCGGCGCCCGTGCGGGGTGTGCATTTCGTCGATAGCCGCCAGACGATCCGTGCCCTGTTGCGTACCTACCGGTTGGCGCTCATGCATGATGCGCTGATCGCCGCCCTGCTGATGACTACGGTGATTGCCGTGGGCTTGCGTTCCCTGCCCGCGGCGATGCGAGTGGTGATACCCATGGCGGGGGCATTGCTGGCCGATTGCGGACTGCTGGTCGCATGCGGTGTGCGCCTGACGCTTTTGAATGTGGTGGCTTTCCTGCTGATTGCGGGGCTTGGCATGGGATATGCGCTCTTTCTCGGCGGGGACCGCGGCGGGGCACGGCCGCTTGCGCCGTGGTTGTGCGCGGCCACGACGATCACCGGATTCGGTGTGATGGCGGCATCGACGGTCGCCATGCTTGCGACCGTGGGCATCACCGTCAGTGCCGGCGCTCTTTTGGCGCTCCTTTTTACGGCGGCCTGGTCACAGCCGGGACGGCTCCATGACAGAGCGTGACCTGGCCATCGGCCCCTATACGCTGACCAGCGCCTTTGGCTGCGGACGGCAGGCCACGCGCGAGGGAGTGCGCGCGGGCCGTTCAGGTCTGCGTCCCCACGAAAGCGCGCGGGTGTTCTGTCATGTGGGCGAAGTGGCGGATCTGGCGCAGCTGCCCTGGCCCGCGGCCTTCGCCCGCTATGATTGCCGCAACAATCGGCTTGCGCTGGCGTCGCTGGAGGCGGATGGCTTCAGTGCGGCGGTGGCGGCCTTGCGCGCCCGTCTTGGCGCTGACCGCATCGGTTGTGTCATGGGCACCAGCACATCGGGCATCGCCGCCACGGAGGCCGCTTACCGGGCGATGCGCGCAACCGGCGAGGAGATCCTGCCGGCGGGCTTTCCGTATCGCGAAACCCATAATGTCCATTCGCTGGGTGATTTTGTACAGCGGTGGCTCGGACTGAAGGGTCCCGCGCTCACGGTGTCGACGGCGTGCTCGTCGAGCGCCAAGGTCTTTGGTGTCGCCGCGCGGCTGATCCTGTCGGGAACGTGTACCGCCGTTGTGGTGGGCGGCGTCGATTCGCTGTGCGGCACGACCATCCACGGTTTCGCGGCGCTGCAGCTTTTGAGTGCGCGGCCGGCACGGCCTTTTTCTGCCGATCGCGACGGGATTTCGGTCGGAGAGGCGGCGGGCTTTGCGATCGTCGCGCCGCGCGGGCTCGTTGCGGACGCATCACTCAGGCTCTGTGGGGTCGGGGAGAGCAGTGATGCGCATCACATGACGGCGCCGCATCCGCACGCCACCGGCGCTGTCAGCGCCATGCGGCAGGCGCTTGCGGGCGCGAACCTGAGTGTGGCTGATATCGACTACATTCATCTGCACGGAACCGGCACACTTCTAAACGATGCGGCGGAAGATCTGGCGCTTGCCTCGATCGGTGCAACGGCCATTCCGGCAAGTTCGCTAAAGGGCGCGATCGGCCACACGCTGGGCGCGGCCGGGATAGCCGGCGTGGTCATGACCGCCGAGGCGATGGCAGAGGGCCTCGTGCCGGCGACCGTCAACACCGACGCCGTCGATCCTTTGCTGCGCTGCGCGATTGCGACCGCGCCCCTGCGCAAGACGATGCGGCGGGCACTCATCAACGCGTTCGGATTTGGTGGCAGCAACAGCACCCTGATCATCGAGTCGCTGCCATGAAGGCGACCGTTTGCGGAATCGGCATTCTCGCCGAGGGACTGGCGGACTGGGACAGCGCGCGGCTTGTGCTCACCGGGCAGGTTCCGTATGCGGCGCAAGCGCCGCGCGCGGCACACACCGGTCATCTCGGCGCAAACGAGGCGCGGCGGTGCCCAGGCCCGGCGCGCTATGCGATCGATGTCGGCCTGCAGGCGCTGGCGATGAGCCCCTATGCGCCGGATGCAGTCGCCAGTGTGTTCAGTTCGGCAAGTGGCGATCTCGAGATCGCGGACCGCAACTGCCGTGGGCTTGGTGGTGTGCCGCCTGTCTTGTCGCCGACTCTGTTTCACAATTCGGTTCACAATGCGGTGGCCGGGTACTGGGGCATCGCCACCGGCGCGCAGACGCGCAGCATCAGTCTGTCGGCATTCGACGACAGCTTCGGCGCCGGTTTGCTGGAGACCCTGGCGACGGTGGTTGCCACGGGCGAGCCGACCTTGTACGTTGCCTATGATTTGCGACCACCCCCGGCGTTCGCGAAGGTGCGCGCGCTCGCGGCCAGTTTTGCGGTGGCCCTGGTGCTGGCGCCCGCGGGGGTGGGCGGGTGTGGGACCATCGAAGGCGTCTGGCAGCCGGCCGGTGAGCCGGAAACGACCCTGAAGGATGCGGCCCTGGATCATCTGCGCCGCCACAATCCGGCGGCGCGCAGCTTGCCATTGCTGGCAGTGCTTGCGCAGGGCGGGGATGCCACTATCATGCTGCGCTGTGGGGGAGGGACGGGCTTGCGTCTCAGAGTGGCCGCGTGAAGGCAGACCGGGAAAGGCAGGATATCTGGGTGCACGGACCGTCCATGCGGTTTATCGAAAACGTCGTGCGCGCCGACGACCGCAGCCTGGTCGCCCGTGTTGATCGTTTCGCCGCGGATCATCCACTGGCACAGCACGGGCGTGTGGGTGCAGCCATTTTGATCGAGTATGCCGCGCAGGCCGCGGCGGCGCATGCACCGTATTGTGGGGGGGTGGGGCGCAAGGCCTATGTCGCTGCCGTCCATGCGGTGGAATGGCGATGTGAGGCGCTTGATGTGTCGCTGCTCCCGCTCGATATCGAAGTGATTCTGGAGAGCCGTACGGACGCGGCTTTGCGTTACGCGTTCACGGCGCGCCACGGCGATCGGGTGCACGGTCAGGGACAGCTTACGCTCGCCTATGTCGGTGCGGCCTCATGAAACGCGCACTGGTCACGGGCGGAAGCGGCGTCATTGGTGGCGCCATTTGCCGCGCGCTGGGGCAGGCAGGCCATCATGTCATCGTGCATGCTCACGGGCACCCCGGGCGCGCACGGCAATGTGCCGAGGCCATCGAAGCCTGCGGCGGCAGCGCCGAAGTGGTGTGTTTCGACGTCCGTGACGTCGCTGCCACCGAGTTGGCGCTGACTGCCATTCTGGACCAGGGCCCCGTGCAGATCCTCGTGAACAACGCCGGTGTGCATCACGATGCGCCGCTTGCGGGCCTGGCGGCGGCTGACTGGTCACGGGTGGTGGATGTGACACTCGGTGGTTTCTATGCGGTGACGCACGCGCTTTTGTTGCCGATGCTGCGTACGCGCTGGGGGCGGATCATCAATATCGCCTCGGTGAGCGGCCTGAAGGGCAATCGCGGACAGACAAACTATGCGGCGGCCAAGGCCGGACTGATCGGCGCGACGAAGGCGCTTGCCCTGGAGGTCGCCTCGCGCGGGGTGCTGGTGAACGCGGTGGCCCCTGGCATCATCGCAGGCCCCATGGCCGATGCCGCCTTTCCCGAAGAGCGGGTGCGGACGCTCGTGCCTCTCGGGCGCGCCGGGGATGCGGGCGAAGTGGCGGCAGTGGTCGCGTTTCTGGCTTCGGATGCCGCCTCTTATGTGACAGGACAGGTGATTGCGGTGGATGGTGGCCTGACGTGATCGATCATCCCGTGGTCGTGATACCCGCATTCAATGAGGCGGCGACTTTGCGTACAGTGGCGCAGGGGGTGCTTGCGCACGTAGCCGACGTTATCATCGTCGACGATGGGTCACGTGATGGCACGGGCGCGTCGGTATCCGATCTGCCGGTGACATTGCTGACGCACGGAGTCAATTGCGGCAAGGGCGCGAGCCTGTGTACGGGTGCGGTACGGGCGCTGGCCGGTCCTTGCGCGCACATCGTGACCATGGATGCCGATGGTCAGCATGATCCAGGTGATTTGCCCTCGCTGCTGGCGATTGCGCGCGATTATCCCGATGCCTTCGTGATCGGCGCGCGCATGATCAGCCACGGACCCCGTCCGCCCTTGCGGCTGGCGGCGAACCGGTTGGCCGATTGGGCGGTGTCACGGATTACGGGTTGTCGCGTCATCGACAGTCAATCGGGTCTTCGGGTTTATCCGCGCCGCCTGTTCGAGACGCTGATGCAGGCAGGGGCCGAGGGCGGATTTGCCTTCGAGACGCGCGCGCTCATCACCGCCGCGCAACTCGGCATGCCGTTGCTGCTGATCCCGATCGAGGCGCGCTACCCGGCGCATCGGCGTCCGAGCCACTACCGGCCGGTGCGCGACACCATCCGTATCGCCCGCCTGCTTGTGGGCGAATGGCTGCATCAGGTGCGCTAGGCGTAACGCTCAGTTATTCCGGCCCTTGATGGCATGCCAGAACGCGATCCCGCCGGCCTTGGCGGCGTGACCTATGGTAAGGCCTGCCCGCTTGGCGGCGTGGCCGATGTGGCGCCCCGCCGCGCCGAGCGCGTGACCGGCATGGATGGCGTCGCGTCTCAGGTTGGCATGGGCAGCCGGCATGCCGGCAAGCAGTAATGCGCCGAGAAGGCCAGCGACTACGCGCAGCCGGACCACTTTGTGTTCATGTTGCGTCATAAGCCACACTCCATTGCCGGTATTTTAGCAGTTCGGGTCGCTATAAGGCGAGCCCCAAGGTCGCACCTGGCGGTTCCTGGACGGGGTTATGATGCCGCATGGGCACAGACCAGAGGGGGCAGCGGAACCTATGGGCGCGCTGGCCTCTGCGCGAACCGGGGCCCGGTTTTCTCACCGGCGCGGCAGATGATGACCCAAGCAATATCGCCACGTATTCACAAGTCGGCGCCCAGCTGTCCTATCGTCTCGTCTGGACCCTCTGGTTTTTTTACCCGCTGGTCGCGGCCGTGCAGGACACCTGCGCGCGGCTTGCGCAGGCCACGGGCGAGGGATTGGCTGCAAATCTTCGCCGGCATTACGGCGTGTGGGTGGCCTCTGCGCTCGTTTTCTCGCTCCTGGTTGCCAACGTCATCAACATTGCCGCGGATCTGCTCGCCATCAGTGGCGCGGCGCACCTGCTCCTCGGTGGCCGGCGGATCGCCTACGCGGCCGGATTTGCGCTGCTGACAGTCGTGTTGGAGGCCTGGGTACCGTATCGCCGCTACGCGCGTGTCCTCGAAGTGCTGTCGCTCAGCCTGCTTGCCTATGTGGCGACCGCATTCGCCGTGGATGTCGACTGGCGCGCAACGTGGCGTCACATGGTGCCGCAGTGGCCATCGGGGCACGCGGCCGTCATGGCGCTGGTGGCGATCGCCGGCACCACCATCAGTCCCTATCTTTTTTTCTGGCAGGCAGGCCAGGAAGCGGAGCGGGCGCGCGCGCGAACCTCCTTATCGGGCGGTGCGGCCGCCTTGACGGAGCGCCGGCGCATTTCCACCGACACCTATCTTGGTATGGCCTTCTCGCAAGTCATAGGGTTTTTCATCATGGTGACGGCGGCAGCCACGCTCGGCGCTCATGGCCTGCGGCATGTCGACACCGCCGAGCAGGCCGCCCGCGCCCTGGAGCCGCTTGCGGGGCGTTTTACCTTTGTGGTGTTTGCAGTCGGCATGATCGGCACCGGCCTTCTGTCCATTCCGGCATTGGCTGGCGCGAGCGGCTACGCGGTGGCCGACATCTGCGGGTGGCGCTATGGGCTTGGCGTGCCCGTGGCGGGCGCGCCCCGTTTTTATCTTGTGATTGCCCTGTCTGTGCTGTGTGGCTTGATGTTGAACCATGTCCCTATCGACGCGATGCGCGCCTTGTATCTGAGCGCGGTGTTGAACGGTCTGGTGGCCGTGCCCCTGCTCGGGTTGACGGCCCATCTTGCCGGGCGCGCGGCGGTATCGGGTGCATTCACATCAACGCCTGTGCAGCGTGCGCTCGTGTGGCTGACGACCGCGCTCATGGCCTGCGCGGCACTGCTGTTGCTGGGCGACAGTGTTGGTCTGTAAGGGTGGCATTACCCAGACCTTTACCTGACGCGCGCCATTCAGTAGCATGCTACGATTCGCTGCCGGTTCGCAGACCTTAAAGAAAGGGTGGCTCTGGCTGGGACGTCGCGTCGAGGGAAGGAATACTGTACATATGAGCGAAAAGCCGACATTGGATATCGTGCTGGCCCAGCCGCGGGGGTTTTGTGCCGGTGTAGTGCGGGCCATCGAGATTGTGGAACGGGCTCTCGAGGTGTATGGACCGCCCGTGTACGTTCTGCATGAAATTGTCCACAACCAGCATGTTGTTCAGGACCTGCGCGCGCGCGGCGCTATCTTCGTCGAGCGTCTGGAGGAGGTACCGGCCAAGGCGCCGACCATCTTCAGTGCCCACGGGGTGGCGACGGCACTGGTCGATGAAGCGGCGGCGCGTGAGCTCGATGTCATTGATGCAACCTGCCCGCTGGTGACGAAGGTGCACTACCAGGCGCAGCGCTACAGTCTGCAGAATTACACGGTGATCATCATCGGGCATCCCGGGCATCCGGAGGTGGAAGGGACGCGCGGACGCATACCGGGTCCCGTCTATGTCGTGTCGGATACGGACGACGTGGCCAATCTGCAGGTTGCCGATGATGCCAATCTCGCCTATGTGACACAGACCACGCTCAGCGTCGATGATACCAAGGACGTCATTGCGACCTTGCGGGCCCGTTTCCCGCGCATCCAGGGTCCGGATCTGAGTGGTATCTGTTACGCGACGCAAAATCGCCAGAACGCGGTCCGGCAACTGTCCGGGCAGGTCGATATCCTGCTCGTCGTTGGCGCGCGCAACAGTTCGAATTCAAACCGGTTGCGCGAAGTCGGCGAGCAACCGGGCACCAGAGCCTATCTGGTGCAGGATGCCAGTGAGGTTGATCCGGCCTGGTTTCAGGGATCGGTGCGTGTCGGGATCACGGCAGGCGCTTCGACACCCGAGGTGCTGGTGCGGGGTGTGCTCGAGCGGCTGGCCTCGCTGGGCGTCGCCTCGGTCGCCGAGCTGCCGGCCGAGCCCGAGACGACGACGTTCCGGCTGCCGGCCGCCCTACTGAAAAAGACCCGTACCGCCGTTTAGATGGCGGGCAGCCCAAAGCGCAGGAGAACAACCACAATGCAAGTGCCTATCAGACAACAGTGGCGTGTGGGCCGCTATATCTTGGGTCAAAAATTGCGGGGCGTGAAGCATTATCCGCTCGTGCTGATGCTAGAACCCTTGTTTCGCTGCAATCTGGAGTGTGCCGGCTGCGGCAAGATCGAATACCCAGACGAGATTCTCGACAAGCGGCTTAGCATTGATGAGTGTCTGCGCGCAGTCGACGAGTGTGGCGCCCCGATCGTGTCGATCCCGGGCGGCGAGCCACTGATCCACAAGGACATGGCCGCGATCGTCAAGGGTATCGTGGCACGCAAGAAATTCGTCTACCTGTGCACGAATGCGCTGTTGCTGGCACGCAAGATAGATGAGTACACGCCCTCGCCGTACCTTACGTTTTCCATCCATCTGGACGGCAATCGCGAACGGCACGACAAGTCGGTATGCCGGGAAGGGGTGTTCGACAAGGCGGTGGAAGCGATCAAGATGGCGCGTGACCGGGGTTTTCGCGTAACCATCAACTGCACCCTGTTCCAGGATGAGGATCCGGACGAAGTTGCGGATTTCTTTGATTACGTCAACGCGCTCGGTGTTGAGGGCGTCACCGTTTCGCCAGGCTACAGCTATGAGCTTGCGCCCCGTCAGGATGTGTTTCTGCGCCGCAGCCAGAGCAAGAGTCTCTTCCGTCGCATTTTCACCATCGGCAAGGAGCGCAATGCCAGGTGGAGCTTCAATCAATCGAGCCTGTTCCTCGATTTTCTGGCCGGCAATCAGAATTACGAATGCACGCCGTGGAGCAATCCGACGCGCAACGTGTTCGGCTGGCAGAAGCCCTGTTATCTGCTGAGCGAAGAGGGCTATGCGGCAAGCTTTCGCGAATTGATCGAAACGACGCCCTGGGATCGCTACGGCACGGGGCGGCACCCGAAGTGTGATAACTGTATGGTCCACTGCGGCTACGAAGGCACGGCGGTCAACGACACCTTTGCCCATCCGCTGAAGGCGCTCCGGGTGTTTTTCCGGGGGCCGCGTACCGATGGGCCGATGGTGCCCGAGCCCCCGACCACGTATCGTCAGCCGGTCGGCATTCCCGTGGCGATACCGCGGTCTTCGGCAAAAACGTCCGTCCGGACCTGACGGAGGCCGGGGTGGTCTTCGCCGCGGCCGTGGCCGCGCTGCTGTGGCTTGCGGTGTTGATCGTGCCATGGCAGCCATGGCGCATGACCGAGCAGCTGCCGCAAGGTGGCGCCATGGTGCCCGAGGGCACGGTGACGGTGCTGATGCCGGCGCGCAACGAGGCGGCCGTGGTCGGTCGCAGCCTGGCGGCCCTGAAGCATCAGGGGGGCGCGCTCAGGGTGATTCTGGTCGATGATGCGTCGACGGATGGAACGGCCGACGCGGCACAGGCGGTGGGCCTGGCGGATCTGGTCGTGATGGGCAGTGGACCCCTCCCGGAGGGGTGGACGGGGAAACTCTGGGCGCTCGAGCAAGGGCGCGTGCGGATCGAGACGCCCTATACGCTTCTCCTCGATGCGGACATCGAGCTTGCCCCTGGCGTTGTGGGCGCGCTGCTCGCCAAGGCCGGCAAAGACGACCTGACGCTCGTGTCGCTGATGGCGGCACCAGCCATGCGCGGTTTCTGGGATCGCTGGTTCATGCCGGCGTTCGTCTATTTCTTCAAGCTCCTCTACCCGTTCCGGCTGGCCAACAGGCGTTCTTCGCCGGTGGCGGCGGCGGCCGGCGGCTGCGTGCTGGTAAAGACCCGGGCGATTGCGGATCTCGGGGGATTCGGGGTGTTGCGCGGAGCGGTCATCGACGACTGCACGCTCGCCCGGCACATCAAGCGCGCCGGGGGCAACACATGGATCGGTGTCACCCGGGATGCGGTCATGTTGCGGGCCAATACATTGAAAAGCCTGTGGATGATGGTTGCGCGCACGGCGTTCGCGCAGCTTGGCTACTCGTACTGGATGCTGGGGGGCTGCACCCTGGTGATGCTGCTGGTGTTCGCGGTGCCGCTCGGCGGGCTTGCGACCGGCGGCCCCATCGTGCGTTTGTGGAGCGGGGCAGGGGTTTTGCTGATGGCATCTGGCTATCTGCCGACGGTGCGTTTTTATGGGCAGAGAGGGTGGGTGGCCCTGACCTTGCCGGTCATTGGGCTTGCCTTCCTGGCTATGACCTACACTTCGGCCGTATGGTATGCTCGCGGCGTGCGCACGCAGTGGAAGGGGCGTGCCTACGCACGCAAGAACAGCTAGGCGTGCGGCACAGGCGCAACAAGGAGACAGGCATGGGGTGGTGGCGGAAGGCGGGATCGGCGGTGGTCCTGACGGGTATGCTGGTCATGGCGTCGGTTGGGGTCGCGGTTGCGCAAAGCGGGACAGCGCCTGCGGTGGCCGTCATCACGAAGTTTCAGGGTACGCTCCTGTCGGTTATGCGGCACGCCAAGACGCTGGGGCTCTCGGGTCGTTACCGGCAGCTCGCGCCGGCGGTGCGCAAGAGCCACAATCTCGCCTTCATCGCGGAGGTGACGCTCGGCCCGTACTGGAGTGGACTGACCGCTACGCAGCGCGCCGAATTCGAAAAGGTGTTCACCCGTCTTACGATTGCCACCTACGCATCGGAGTTCGACGGCTACTCGGCAGGCCAGGCCTTTCATGTCACGGGTTCCCGGGTATTGGGTAACGGGGACGTGCTGGTGGCCACTGAGCTCGTGTCCGCCAAGGGAGGACAGGCCAGCCTTGATTATCTTCTGGCACCTTCCGGGGGCAACTGGCAGATCGTCAACATCGTCGCCAACGGCGTGAGCGATCTTGCGCTCAAGCGCGCGCAGTATACGGCCATCGTGCGCGCCCACGGGTTTCCCGTGCTGGTGAAAAAACTGCGCGCCATGGTGGCGCAGCTCATGGTTTCGCACAAGGCGGCCTAGGACGGATGCCGGATGCGATGACAGCGGGCCGATGCCGTGCCTAAGGATGTGCTGCGGGCGATTGCCGTACTGATGATCCTGGTATTGCCTGGGTGTGCGACCATGAACGACCAGCAGACGAATGGCACGTACGATCCGCTGCAGCCGATGAACCGGGCCTTTTACCACTTCAACAGCGAGGCCAACCGGTGGGTGATGACGCCGGTGTCCAATGCATACATGGCTGTCACGCCCAGACCGGTACGCGGCTCGCTCACCAACTTTTTCGACAACGTCAGCTATCCGAACGTCATTCTGAATGACTTCCTGCAGGGGCGGGTCGTGCAGGGGGCAAGCGATATCGGCCGTTTCGTCGTCAACAGCACCCTGGGCATGCTCGGGTTTTTCGATGTGGCCGGGCGACTTGGGCTCAAATCCCATACCGAGGATGCGGGACTTACGCTTGCGCGCTGGGGCGTGCCGCGTGGACCGTATCTGGTGCTGCCGTTCATCGGTCCCGACACCATGCGCAACACGCCGGATATCGCGCTCAGCGTATTCACGAACGTGCTGTATTACGTCGGCAACCCGATCGTCACCGTGCCTCTTAGCATCATCAGCGTCATCAATACGCGGGCAAACGCGACCAACGAGATCGAGTACGTGCGCCGCAATGCGGTAGATCCTTATGTGTTTACGCGCGACGCTTATCTGCAGCATCGCAATTATCTCATTCATGGCAAGCACCTCGGTTTGAGTTCCGTGGAAAAGCTGATGTTGCCGCCGGGCATGCCGGTGCCGGCCCCGGCGAAACCGCGGACCGATCCGCCGCTCAAGCTGCCGCGTCCATGGCCCGGGCGCGCGGCGATACGGCGCCCGCCGGTGCCCGGGGAGTAAGCGCATGGATATTCTTCTCACCGGTGGCAGCGGTTTTGTGGGGTCCTCGGTGGCACGGGCGCTGCTTGCGCGCGGGCACACGGTGCGCGCGCTGGTGCGCCCGCAGAGCGATCGCGCCAATCTGGCTGATCTGCCGGTCCAATATGTGGTCGGTGACCTGACCGATGAGGCCTCGCTTGCCGAGGCAGCCGCCGGCTGCGCGGGGCTTTTTCATGTGGCGGCCGACTACCGGCTGTGGGCGCCGGACGCCGCAGCCATGTACCGCGCCAACGTCGATGGCACGCGCACCCTGATGGCCGCGGCGATGCGTGCCGGCGTGTCGCGCATCGTCTACACAAGCAGCGTTGCGGTGCTCGGACTTGTGCGCGATGGAGTGGCCGATGAAGACACACCGGTGACCCTCGCAGACATGATCGGGCCCTACAAGCGTTCGAAATATCTCGCCGAGGAGGCGGTCAGGGGGCTGATTGCCGAAGGGCTTCCGGCGGTCATTGTCAATCCGTCGACCCCGGTCGGGCCGCGTGACATCAAACCCACGCCCACCGGCCGGATCATCCGTGATGCCGCCTGCGGACGTATCCCCGCCTATGTCGACACCGGGCTCAATGTCGTGCATGTCGATGATGTCGCCGAAGGCCATTGTCTGGCTTTCGAGCGCGGCGTCATAGGCGAGCGCTACGTGCTTGGCGGTGAAAACCTGCCGTTGCGTGACATGCTGGCTGCGATCGCGGGACTGGTCGGGCGCTCCCCGCCCAAGGTGCGGCTGTCGCCGCATCTTCTGTGGCCGGTGGCATGGGTTGCCGAAGGCGTGGCGCGCGTGCGCAAGCGGGGGGTGCCGCTTGTGACGGTGGATGAACTGCGCATGGCACAAAAGCGGATGTTCTTTTCGTCGGCGAAGGCGCGGCGGGCACTGGGATATCAGGCGCGTCCGGCGGTTCAGGCGCTAGAGGACGCCGTTCGCTGGTTCCGTGACCACGGCTATTTGCGGTGATGGCGGCGTCGGCGCTTGTGTGGGCGGGCTGGATCCTGCTTGGCGGCGCGCTGACGGTGCTGGTCGCGGATCTGATCGCCGTGCGCGCGTGGCGGCCCGTGTCATCCGCACCGCCAGCGGGCCCGCCGGTGTCGATTCTAAAGCCCCTCTATGGCCTGGAGCCCGACCTGTATGAAACCCTGCGCACGTTTTGTGTGCAGGATTATCCGCAATATGAAGTGGTGTTTGGCATCCAGGATCCCGCGGATCCGGCAGGCGGTGTCGTGCGGCGCCTGCAGGCCGAGTATCCGGACCGGGATCTTATCCTGGTTGTGAATGACCGGCTGATCGGCAGCAACCGGAAGGTCTGCAACCTCGCCAACATTTTCGAGCGGGTGCGCTACGACTACCTGGTGTTGGCGGATGCAGACATTGCGGTCGGCCCCGACTATGTGCGCACGGTGACAGCGCCTTTGGCCGACGCCGGTGTCGGTATCGTCACCTGCCTCTATCGCGGCATCGCGTACGGAGGCGTCTGGTCGCGCCTGGGGTCTCTTTTCATCCAGGACTGGTTTGTCCCCTCGGTGCTGTTGGCGCGGCTGCTCGGGCAAACCGGGTTCGCCTTCGGTGCGACCATCGCCCTGCGGCGGGATGCTCTTCTGGCCATTGGCGGTTTCCCGGCGCTCGCTTCGCATCTGGCGGATGACTATGAAATCGGGGCGCGCACGCGCGCACTCGGTCTGCGCACGCTGCTGTCACCCTATGTGGTGAATACCGCCGTAGCGGAGCCGACCCTGTCTGACCTCTGGACCCATCAGCTGCGGTGGTTGCGCACGATTCGTCTTGTCAATCCGGCGGGCTATGCCGCGTCCGTTTTTTCGTTCGCGCTGCCCGTGGCTGCGATCGGGGGCGCCCTGGTTGGCAGCGCTCAAGCGGTGGCCTGTATGTTTCTGGCATTGGCGTTGCGCCTCATGTTACATTGGCACACCAGCAGGCGCCTCGGAGCGCATCCCCAGTGGCGCCTTTGGCCGGCGGCCGATCTTCTGCTGCTTGCGCTGTGGCTGACAGGATTCTTGGGGCGGCGTGTACGCTGGCGCAACCAGCGGCTGAACGTCAGTGCGGATGGCAGCATAAAAAGCGAGTAGGGAGTAACTTTCATGATGAAAACCCTGTTTCTGCATCCTCCTTCTTTTGAGGGATTTGATGGCGGCGCGGGATCTCGGTATCAGGCCAAGCGGGAGATCAAATCGTTCTGGTACCCCACCTGGCTTGCGCAGCCGGCGGCCCTCGTGCCTGGCAGCAAATTGATCGACGCGCCCGCCGCGGGCTTGAGTCTTGAAGACGTGTTGCCCATGGTCGATGGCTACGAGCTCGTTGTGCTCCATACGAGTACACCGTCGTTTGCCTATGACGTCGAGGTGGCGGAAGCGCTGAAGCGGGCGTACCCCAACCTGATGATCGGGTTCGTTGGTGCGAAGGTCGCGGTGGCACCCGAAGAATCCCTGCTGGCTTCGCCCGCGATCGATTTCGTTGCCCGTGAAGACTTCGATTTTACGATCAAAGAGGTCGCCGAGGGCCGGCCGTTGGCCTCGATCGACGGATTGACCTACCGCGGTGAAAAGGGCGAGGCCGTGAACACGCCTCACCGGTCGCCGATCGCTAACATGGACGACCTGCCGTTCGTCACGGAGGTCTACAAGCGGGATCTGCGCATCGAGGATTACTTCATCGGGTATCTGAAGCACCCGTATGTGTCCTTCTATACGGGTCGGGGCTGCAAGTCGCACTGCACGTTCTGTCTGTGGCCGCAGACGGTCGGTGGCCACCGCTACCTGGTGCGCAGCGCCGAGCACGTCGTTGAAGAGGTCAAACTCATTCAGCGTTATTTTCCGCAGGTCAAGGAAGTCTTCTTTGACGACGACACCTTCACCGACAACATCCCGCGGGCAGAAGAGATTGCGCGCCAGCTCGGCAAGCTTGGCGTGACCTGGTCTTGCAACGCCAAGGCCAATGTCCCCTACGAGACGCTGAAAATCATGCGCGACAACGGCCTGCGGCTGTTGCTCGTCGGCTACGAGTCGGGCAACCAGAAGATTTTGAACAACGTCAAGAAGGGGCTGCGTGTTGACGTGGCGAAGCGCTTTGCCAAGGATTGCCACACGCTCGGGGTGACCATTCACGGGACCTTCATCCTGGGCCTGCCAGGCGAGACGCGCGAAACGATCGAAGAGACGATCCGCTTTGCCAAGGAGATCAATCCACATACGATCCAGGTGTCGCTCGCGGCCCCCTATCCCGGCACGTTCCTGTATAAACAGGCCCTGGAGAATGGCTGGCTGCTGGCCGATGACACCACGCATCTCGTCAACGATCGCGGCGTGCAGACCAGTGCCTTGTCCTATCCCCACCTGAATCGCACCGAGATCTACGATTCGGTCGAGACCTTCTACAAGCAGTTCTATTTCCGTTCGGGCAAGGTGGCGGAGATGGTGGGCGAAATGCTGCGCAGTCCGCAGATGATGCGGCGACGTCTGCGGGAGGGCGTGGAATTCATGCGCTTCTTCAGGCAGCGTCAGGCTTGAAGGCGGTCCGACGGGTCATCACGACCGCTGACGACTTTGGTCTGAGTGTTGCCGTCAATGAAGCCGTTGAACGGGCTGTGCGCGATGGTGTGTTGACGGGCGCAAGCCTCATGGTCGGAGAAGCGGCAGCGGATGACGCCGTGGGGCGGGCACGGCGGCTTCCGCAGCTGCGGGTCGGATTGCATGTCGTCGTGGCGGAGGGCAAACCTGTTTTGCCGCCTTCACGGATTCCCGATCTGTGTGATGCGCAGGGCCGGCTCGATGGCCGGCTCGTGCGGGCTGGAGTACGTTTCTTTTTCCGGTCGCGGGTGGCGGCGCAGTTGCGTGCGGAAATCGAGGCGCAGTTCGCCGCATTTGCGGACACGGGGCTTGTGCTCGACCACGTCAATGCCCACAAGCACATGCATCTGCATCCCACTGTTTTGAACCTGATCATTGCCACCGGCAGGCGCTACGGGATGCGCGCCGTGCGGCTGCCTTTCGAGCCGCGGGCACTGGCCGGTCCGCTGCCGTGGCGCCGGAGGCTCACGGGTGCGAGCGGCTCGGCAGTCATTGGTCCCTGGGTCGCATGGATGCGTCGCCGGCTGCAGCGGGCGGGGTTGCGGCATAACGACTATGTGTTTGGTTTGCGGAAATCCGGTGCTGTCGAAGAGACAGAGGTGGTCGATGCCATGACCAGATTGCCGGCGGGAATCAGCGAAGTCTATTTTCATCCGTCTATGGATCCGCAGGGGCTGGGGGAACTCGCGGCCCTGTTGAGTCCGCGGGTACGCGCAGCCTTTGAGCAGGGCGGTGTGGAACGGGTGAGTTTTGGTGAACTCTAGGTAGACAGGCCAGTGTCGTTCTTCAGGGATAAGCGCGGTGGTGGCGGGATCGGGCGGGTTGACCGTTTTTATTTCGGTTTTCTGATCGGTCTTGCCGAATACTCAAGGCGCCGCGCCTGGTGGGTCCTTCTCGGTGCGCTCGTCGTAAGCGGTCTCTCGCTCGCCTATACCATCACGCATTTCGCGATCAGCACCAATACCGGCAAGATGCTGTCAGCGGACCTGCCGTTTGAGCGGGCGCAGACGCAGTTCAATGCCGCCTTCCCGGGACTCGACAAGACGCTGCTTCTGGTTGTGCGCAGTCCGTCGCCTTCGCTCGCGCGGCAGGCCGCGGCCCGCCTTGCGACGTGGCTTGGGCGCCATGGCAAAGGCATCACCGGCATCTATGAGCCGGGCGCAGGGCCGTTCTTCGCCCGCGAGGGATTGCTGTACCTGTCACCAAAGGCGCTGTGGACGCTTTCCGATCGTCTGTCACGGGCCCAGCCTTTCATGGCGACGCTGGCGGCGCACCCGACCCTGCCGCAGTTCAATGATCTTCTGGTCAAGGCGCTGGCAGCCGACCGCACGCAACGGTTGCCCGGCCTAGACCGGATCCTCGCGGCCCTGACGGATACGATACAGGCGACCGGGCAGGGGCATTTCGCACTCATGCCCTGGGGCACCATCATGACGGGCAGCGTGCCCACGGCGACGGGCCATACGGCGTTTCTCGAAGTCAAGCCGCGCTACAACTACAGCGGCGGGGCGCCGGTGCAGACTGCGCTTGCGAGTGTGCACGAGGCCATCAGGGCGCTCCATCTGACGCCGGATCATGGTGTACAGGTGCGGATCACCGGGGAAGCAGCGCTCGACAACGACCAGGTGCAGACGGTCTCGCAGAGCGCAGGCCTGGCGACCACGCTGTCATTCGGACTGGTTCTGGTGTTTCTGTTTCTTGGGCTGCGCAGCCCCGGTTTTGTCCTGGCCATCCTGTTGACGCTGTTTTTCGGGCTGACCTGGACTGCGGCGTTTGCATTGTTCGCGACCGGACCGCTCAATCTCATATCGGTCGCCTTTGCGGTGCTCTTCGTTGGCCTGGCTGTTGATTTCGGGATCCAGTTTTCCTTCCGCTACCAGGAGGAACGACTGAGCGGCGACCACGCCGCGGCATTGGGGTCGACGGCGCGGCGCGTCGGCAGCTCCTTGAGTCTCGCCGCCGCCGCGGCAGCTATCGGTTTCTATTCGTTTGTGCCTACCGACTACGCGGGCATCGTCGATCTTGGCATCATCTCGGGAACGAGCATGTTTTTTGCCTTGTTCGCCAATCTGACCGTCCTGCCGGCACTCCTGACAGTGTTCAATCCGCGATCAGCGGCGCAGGGGCCGAGCCCCTTGCGTGTGCTGCTTGCGCGTCTGCCGCTTCACCGGTATCCGCGGGCGGTCATGGCTGCCGTCGGCGTGGTGACGGTGGCACTGATTCCCGTGGTCTGGAGCGTGCGTTTCGATTTCGATCCGATGCACCTGCAAAGCAAGCACAGTGAAGCGGTGCGGACATTCGAGCGCCTGCTCAAGGAAGGCCGGATTTCACCTTACCCGATCAATGTTCTGGCGCCCAATCTGGCGGCCGCGCAGGCGCGCGCGGCGCGGCTGAGCAGGCAGCCGACGGTGGGGCGGGTGCTGACGCTGGCAAGCTACATTCCAGACCATCAGAATGAAAAGCTCGCAGTGCTGGCACAGACGGCACTCGTCGTACCGCCCTTCGTGTTTGCCCCCGCCAATGCGCCGGAGCCGACAACGCAGGCGCTGCGCGTGTCGCTCGTGCAATTGCAGGGCAGATTGGTCAGCTTCGCCCGCGCCGGGCGGGATCAGCGGCTTGCCGGTACGGCGCGCGCCCTGGCGCGGGCGATCGGCGATTATCTGGCTCGCTTTGGCAAGTCACGCAAGGCGCTCATGACGCTGCAAAGGCGTGTCATCGGCACGCTGCCCTGGCAATTGCGGGGGTTGCAGACCGCGCTCAATGCGCAGCCCGTGACCATCGCGACCCTGCCGCCTGATTTGCGCACCCGGTACGTCGCCGCCAACGGCGCCGCACGCATCGAGGTGTTTTCGTCGCTCAATCTGAATTCCAACGAGAACATCCGGCGGTTTGTGCAGAGCGTGCAGCAGGTGGAGCCGGACGCAATCGGAACGCCCGTGCTGCTGGTCGAGGGTGGGAATGCGGTGGTTCAGGCGTTTCGCGAGGCGACGTTGATTTCGTTTGTGCTGATCACCGTGCTGCTGCTGTTGACATTGCGCAGCGTGGCCGACGCGCTGACCATCCTCATCCCGTTGGGCCTGGCGGCCATGGGGGCGGTGGCAGCCATGCGCATTGCCGGCATTTCATTTAACCTGGCCAACATCATCGTCTTGCCGCTTCTCATCGGATTGAGTGTGGCCTTTAGCATCTATTTGGTGGTGCGGTGGCGCGCCGGTGTACGGCCGTGGTTTCTGCTCGATACCAGCACGTCGGATGCGGTGGTGTTCAGTGCGTTGACAACGATGAGCTCCTTTGGCAGCCTTGCCGTCTCGTCGAATCCCGGCATGGCGGTGCTGGGCGAGACGCTGTTCATCGCAATGGCGAGCGCCTTGTTGTCGATTTTGCTGGTGCTCCCGGCGCTTCTTGCCCTGCGCAGACAACCGATTGTGAACACGACGTGACGGGCGGATCGCTGA
>JAJYHH010000055.1 GCA_021784845.1 Pseudomonadota bacterium | reverse complement strand
ACTGGCATTTGCTTGCGCAGGCCGGGCATCGCGGTATATGGCGCTGCCTGCAGGCACTGAATGCGATGTACCGCAGTGAGCCGGCGCTGTGGCGCCGGGATTTTTCGCAGGACGGGTTCGAGTGGGTTGATGTGCAGGATGCCGAACACAGTATCATCAGCTTCTATCGCAAGGATCCGGGCGGGGATCTGCTGCTTGTGGTCTGCAACGCGACACCGGTGCCACGCTTCAATTATCGTGTCGGCGTGACGCGCCCGGGCATGTGGCGTGAAATCATGAATACGGATGCCGAGGATTACGGCGGCAGCGGGCATGGCAACATGGGCTTTGTGCACACAGCGCCGGTCGGTGCGCACGAGCAGCATCAATCGCTGAATCTGACCTTGCCGCCGCTTGGCACCATCGTGCTGAAGGCGCCGGGCGCCGGGGCCGCCTAGATGGGCGGCGGGGCGCCAGAGGAGGCCATCGGCGTGCAGGGGCGTACGCGTGTGATGATCGAAGGGATCACGCCAGCCGTCGACGGAGGGCGCTTTGCCGCCAAGCGCATCATCGGGGACTCGGTTGCGGTGGAGGCGGATGTCTTTGCAGACGGCCACGACGCCGTGGCCGTGGTGTTGCTCTGGCGGCCCCCCGCGGGCGAGTGGCATGAGCTGCGCATGGTGGGGGTCGGCAACGATCGCTATCTCGGGCGTTTTGATGCCACCGAAATCGGGCGCTATGGGTTTTTCATCAGCGCCTGGGTTGATCGCTTCGAGAGCTGGCGGCGGGAGCTTGCACGCCGTCCGGATGACGATCCGGACTGGGCGTCGGCGCTTGCCGTGGGCCGCGATCTGATCGAGGTGGCACGCGCCGGGGCCGGCGAGCATCCAGACGGCCTCCTGCTCGAAGCGGTGCTGGTTGCGCTTGCGGATGCGCCGACCGCTGGCGCGCAACGCGTGGTAATGCTCGATGAGGCGCTGGCAGCGATCATGGAGCGGCAGGGTGCGCGCGACCACGGTACCCGGTCGGACGAAATGGTCATCCGGGTCGAGCGGCCGCGCGCGGGCTATGGCGCGTGGTACGAATTCTTCCCGCGGTCTTTTGGCAGAAACGGGCATGGCCGCCTGAAAGATTGCCTGCCGATGCTTCGCTATATCGCGTCCATGGGCTTTCAGGTGGTCTATCTACCGCCGATTTCGCCGATCGGCCGGACGCACCGCAAGGGAGCGAACAACGCGCCACTGGCGGCAGAGGGCGATGTTGGAAGTCCCTGGGCAATCGGCAACGAAGAAGGCGGGCACAAGGCCATAGAGCCCGCGCTTGGTACGCTCGCCGATTTCCAGTGGTTTTTGCGCGAGGCGGCAGCGCTCAATCTGGAGGTGGCGCTCGACCTGGCTTTTCAGTGCTCGCCCGATCATCCTTATGTGCGGGAGCATCCGGAATGGTTTCGTCACCGTCCGGATGGCAGTATCCAGTATGCGGAGAACCCGCCAAAGAAGTATCAGGATATCTACCCGCTCCATTTCGAATGCGCCGACTGGCGGGCCTTGTGGCAGGAGCTGAAAACAGTCGTCCTTTTCTGGATCGGGCAGGGTGTGCGCATCTTTCGTGTCGATAATCCCCACACCAAGCCATTCGCGTTCTGGGAATGGCTGATCGACACCGTCACAGCGCAACACCCGGATGTTCTGTTTCTGTCAGAGGCCTTTACGCGACCAAAGGTCATGAACAGGCTGTGCAAGCTCGGTTTTAGCTATTCCTATACGTATTTCACGTGGCGTGTTTCGAGGTATGAAATAACGCAATATTTCCGGGAGTTGACGGCGCCATCCATGCGGGATTTCTTCCGGCCGCACGTATGGCCGAACACCCCGGATATCCTGCCCGAGCACCTGCAGGGCGCGGGCCGCAGCGCTTTCGCCTTGCGGTTTGTGCTGGCGGCGACTCTGGCGGCCAACTACGGGATCTACGGGCCGGCCTTCGAGCTTTTGGATTGCGAGCCCCTGGGTCCCGGCAAGGAGGAGTACAGGGATTCCGAGAAATACCAGCTGCGGCACTGGGACATCCACAGAGAAGACAGCCTGCGTCCGCTGATTGCGCGCGTCAACGCCATTCGTGATGCGCATGTGGCGCTGCAGTCGGACGGGTCCTTGCGGTTCCACGAGACGACTAACGAGCAGCTGCTCTGTTACAGCAAGACACCGCCGGACGGAACCGGTCACGCAACGCTCATGATCATGAATCTGGATCCGTATCACCGGCAAAATGGCATGGTGCACTTTCCCCTGGAGGATGCGGGATTTCCTCGCGGCGAAGCGGCACAGATGCACGATCTGCTGTCGGATGCGCGCTACATCTGGATCGGCACGGACCACTATGTGGACCTCGATCCGGCGATGGCGCCCGGGCACATCTTCGAGCTGAAGAGACGGGCGCGCACGGAACATCATTTTGACTACTATGCCTAGGGTGGCCGGATGACACGCAAGTCTGTCAGGGGTGCGTTCGAAACGGACCCGCTCTGGTACAAGGATGCCGTGGTCTACGAGGTGCATGTGCGCGCCTTCTGCGACAGCAACGGGGATGGCATAGGGGATTTTGCGGGCCTGACCGGCAAGCTCGATTATCTGCAGGATCTCGGCGTCAACACCATATGGGTTCTGCCGTTTTACCCGTCACCGGGCCGTGATGACGGGTATGACATTGCCGATTACGTCGGTATCCACCCGGATTACGGGACCGGGCGGGATTTCCGCCACTTTGTAAGGGCGGCACACGATCGCGGTCTGCGCGTCATCACGGAGCTCGTCATAAACCACACCTCCGATGCGCATCCGTGGTTCCAGGCGGCGCGGCGCGCCCCCCCTGGTTCGGCGAAGCGGACGTTTTATGTATGGAGTGACACGGCAAAGAAATTCGAGAACACGCGCGTCATCTTCACGGACAGCGAAAAGTCCAACTGGACGTGGGATGATGTGGCGCATGCCTACTACTGGCATCGGTTTTTCTTCCACCAGCCAGACCTGAACCACAACAATCCCCAGGTTGTAAAGGCCGTCATACGGGTCATGCGCTACTGGCTCGATCAGGGCGTCGATGGTCTGCGGCTCGATGCGCTGCCGTATCTGTGCGTGCGCGAGGGCACAAGCAACGAGAATCTTCCGGAGACGCACGCGGTCACGCGGCACATGCGCGCCGTTATCGATGCCCATTACGAGGACCGGATGGTGCTTGCCGAAGCCAATCAGTGGCCGGAGGATGTGCGGGATTATTTCGGTGACGGTGACGAAGTGCACATGGCCTATCACTTTCCGCTCATGCCGCGCATGTACATGGCCATCGCCCAGGAGGACCGGCATCCGGTGGTCGAGATCATGAAGCAGACGCCGGATATCCCCTCGAACTGCCAGTGGGCCATCTTTCTGCGCAATCACGATGAGCTCACGCTCGAGATGGTCACCAACGGGGAACGGGATTATATGTACCGGATGTACGGGGCCGAGCCCAAATCGCGGCTCAATCTCGGCATACGCCGGCGCCTGGCGCCACTCATGGACAACGATTTCGACAAGATCCGGCTGATGAACAGTCTGTTGTTGTCGATGCCGGGTTCGCCGATCATCTATTACGGGGACGAGATCGGCATGGGAGACAATATTTTCCTGGGCGACCGCAATGGCGTGCGCACACCCATGCAGTGGAGTCCGGATCGCAATGGAGGGTTCTCACGCGCCGATCCGCAGCGTCTTTTCCTGCCGCCGATCATGGATCCCGTGTACGGGTACGAGGCGGTCAATGTCGAGGCTCAGGCACGCGATCCCTCGTCGCTTCTGAACTGGATGCGGCGGCTGTTGACGGTGCGCCGCAGCAGCCGCGCATTCGGCCGCGGAGCGCTGGACTTTCTGGAACCGGGCAACAGGAGGATTCTCGCCTACCTGCGCACCTACGAGAACGAGATCATCCTCTGTGTGGCCAATCTGGCGCGGTCGGCGCAGCCCGTCGAGCTCGATCTGCGTGCGTACAAGGGCTATGTCCCGGTCGAACTGATCGGTCGCGCCGTATTTCCGCCGATCGGCACGCTGCCCTACCTCCTGACTTTGCATGGGCACGGCTTCTACTGGTTCAGGCTGGCGCAAAGCGAGGAGGTGCCAGCGTGGCACGAAGAGCGTCTGGCGCCGGAGGAACTGCCTCTGCTTGTTTTGTTCGATGGCTGGCGCACGCTCTTTCAGGACAAAGTGGTGCCGTGGCGGGCGACACTGGCCGGTCAGGTGCGCAAACAGTTCGAAGACGAAGCGCTGCCGCGCTTCATGCAAAAGCAGCGGTGGTACGGTGCAAAGAACCGTGATCTTGCGCAAGCCCGCCTCGCGGTATCGTGTCTGTGGGGCCGGGATGGCGAGGAGTGGCTGCTCGCTCTTATGGATGTCGCTTGCGGTGAGGTGGCGACCTGCCGCTATTTCGTGCCGCTCGCGCTTCTTTTTGAGAAGGAGAAACAGGAACGCCGCGAAGCGCTCATGCCGTTTGCCGTGGCCCGCGTGCGCCGGCAGGCCGACATCGGCCTGATCGGTGATGCCATGGCGGATCCGGACTTTTGCCGGGCGATGCTGCAGGCGGCACGCAACGGGGAATCCTGCAGCATGGGCGATGGCGTGATGCGCTGGTACTGGACCGGCATAGCCGATCCTAGCTGTGTCGCCCATGCCGAGGATTTCGCCGTGCGCCCTCCGAGCGTACAAAGCAGCAACAGCGTAGTGACTCTGGGAGGGCGGCTCTTTCTCAAGTGTTACCGGCAATTGCAGGATGGCGTCAATCCCGAGAGGGAAATGGGCCAGTTTCTGGCCGAGGTGGCGGGCTTTGATCGGATCGTGCCGATCTTTGCCTACATGGACTACGTCAACAACCAGGGTCAACCGACGTCGCTTGCGATCCTGCAGCCCTTCGTGGAAAACCAGGGAGACGCCTGGGATTATACCGTGCATTATCTGGAAAAATATCTGGATCTGGCTGCTGCGGGCAACGTGGAGGAGATGGCCGGGCACGGTGCCTACGCCACCTTCATCGAAACCCTGGGTCGCCGCACAGGCGAGATGCACAGGGCGCTTGCGCAGACGACGGGTGATCCGGCATTCGATCCCGAAGCGATCCGCATGGCCGATGTGCTTGCGTGGCGCGCGAAGGTCGACCAGGACATCGATGCCACCATCAGCATGCTCTCTGCGCACAGCGAACAGTTGCCGGAGGCGGGGCGTGATCTCGCCATCTTCGTGGTGTCGCAGGCGCCGCGTCTGCATCAGTTGCTCGGCGAGGATACACCGCTATCCATCAAGGGTCTCAGAACACGTACCCACGGCGATTATCACCTGGGCCAGGTCCTGGTCACGCAGAACGATTTCGTGATCATTGATTTTGAGGGCGAACCGACGCGCTCATTTGCGGAGCGGCGCCGCAAGTACTCTCCGTTGCGCGACGTGGCCGGACTTCTGCGCTCGCTCAACTATGCGGCCTACACGGCGTCCGCAAACGTCCGGGGCGTGCAGGAACTCGCCTATGGTGAACTGTCGCCCTTGATGAGGGCCTGGGAAGAGATCGCCGCCGGACGGTTTTTGTCCGCCTATGAGGAGGCAAGTGCCGGATCGTCCCTGTGGCCCAGTTTCGCCGAGGCCAGGAGGTGGCTGCGCCTGCTGATGCTGGAGAAGGCGCTCTATGAGCTGCGCTACGAGATCGAAAAGCGGCCGCAGTGGGTGCATGTGCCGTTACGTGGACTTGCCGACTTTGTCGAGGAGCATCGGGCACGCGGGGAGAGACCGTAAGGGGCACGGCGAACCCGAAAAGACAAGAGGCGTTCGGCCGAGGCCGGTTGGTCTGTGGCCACGCTATGCTCCATTGTGAATGCGGGAGGGGAGCTTGCGGGAAGTCGATGAAAGTCCGGAGATGCGGTCCTGCCGGGTGGTGACGCCATGACCGATGATATCGCGGTGTGGCCGGGTAAACCCTATCCGCTGGGGGCGACCTGGGACGGCGAAGGCGTCAACTTCGCGCTCTTTTCGGAGCATGCCTCGGGTGTGGAGCTGTGCCTCTTCAGTGAAGGCGGCCGCCGCGAGCGCGCCCGGCTGCCGGTGCGCTCACAGACTGATCAGGTGTGGCATTGTTATCTGCCACAGGCGCGGCCCGGCTGGTTGTACGGCTACCGCGTGCAAGGCCCCTACAATCCGGCACAGGGTCAGCGTTTCAACGCCAACAAACTCTTGCTTGACCCCTATGCCAAGGCGATCGTCGGTCACATTCACTGGAACAACAGCCATTTCGGCTACAAGGTCGGGCACAAGCTCGGCGATCTGTCCTTCGACCGCACCAATGATGCAGCCGACATGCCCAGATGCCGGGTCGTCGACTCGGCGTTTACCTGGGGCGACGACCATCTGTTGCATACGCCCTGGCACGAGACGCTGATCTATGAGCTCCACGTCAAGGGGTTCACCTATCTGCATCCGCGGGTGCCCCAGGCTTTGCGCGGCACTTATGCCGGGCTTGCCTCGGAAGCCGTGATTGAACACCTGATATCTCTCGGAATCACGGCGGTCGAACTGATGCCCGTCCATGCCTTTGTCGACGACCGGCCGCTCATCGAGCGGGGTTTGCGCAATTACTGGGGGTACAACTCCATCGGATTCTTTGCGCCGGACATGCGCTATTCGGCCACTGGCGAGGTTGCGGAATTCAAGACCATGGTCAAGACCCTGCATTCGCACGGCATAGAGGTCATCCTTGATGTGGTCTACAACCACACCGCCGAGGGCAACCACTTGGGCCCGACCCTGTCGTTTCGCGGCATCGACAATGAATCCTACTACCGGCTAAGTCTCGAGGATCCGCGGTACTACACGGATTTCACGGGCTGTGGCAATACGCTGAACATGCTGCATCCGCGTGTCTTGCAGCTCATCATGGATTCGCTGCGCTACTGGGTCCTTGAGATGCACGTCGACGGATTCCGCTTTGATCTGGCCTCGACGCTTGCACGCGAACTGCATGACGTCAATCGCCTGTCGGCATTTTTCGACATCATTCATCAGGATCCGGTCCTTTCGCAGGTCAAGCTGATCGCCGAGCCCTGGGATCTCGGCGAAGGCGGCTATCAGGTCGGCAATTTCCCCATCGGCTGGACGGAATGGAACGGCCGCTACCGTGATGTCGTTCGCGCCTACTGGAAGGGCGAAGGCGGCGTCGTGGGCGATCTTGCCTATCGGCTGACGGGGTCGAGTGATCTTTATGGACACAGCGGCCGGCGCCCCTATGCGTCTATCAACTTCATCACGGCACACGACGGATTTACGCTGCAGGATCTCGTGAGTTACAACCAAAAGCACAACGAGGCAAACGGCGAGGACAACCGCGACGGGACCGACAACAACCTGTCATGGAATTGCGGAGCGGAGGGGCCGACGGCGGATCCCGGCATACGCGCGCTGCGTAGTCAGCAAAAGCGCAACATGCTTGCGACGCTCATTCTCTCCCAGGGCGTGCCGATGATACTGGCAGGCGACGAGCTTGGCCGGACGCAAGAGGGAAACAACAATGCCTATTGCCATGATGATCCACTGACATGGGTTAACTGGGGTCTGGATGAGGAGGGAGAGAAGCTGCTGCGCTTCGTGCAGCATCTCATCCGTGTTCGCCGGGGGCACCGGGTGTTCCGCCGCCGTTCGTTTTTTCAGGGGCGCAGTATCCGCGGACGCAATATCAAGGACATTATGTGGCTTAGACCAGACGGCTGCGAAATGACGGATGAGGAGTGGCAGCAGCAATCCACGCGCTGCCTCGGGATGTTCATGGCCGGCGAGGGCCTGACGGAATATGACGACCGCGGCCGGCCCATAAACGACGTTGATTTCATTTTGCTCATAAATGCCCATCATGAGCGCATTCCGTTTTCCCTTCCGCCGAATCGAGGCGACGGCTGGCAGGTGGAGATCGACACGAGCCGTGCAGCCGATATCGGGCCGTTTCGTGCCGTGTTCGACAGTGGCATCTATCCGCTCGAGGGCCGCACCGTGGTGTTATTGCGCGAGCCGAACGAACGGCGCGCCGGGCTGGATTAGGAACGCGGCCATGGTGATGCGGGGTGCGACGGAAAAACCGGGGCTCAGGCGGCGGCTGGACATGCGTTTTGGGGCGAGCGTGCAAGCCGGTGGGGATGTGCGGTTTTCCCTGTGGGCGCCGGCTGCACACACGGTCGAGGTGGGCGTGCGACGCGGCGAATCGGTCCGTTACATGCCGCTTGAAGGGTCTGCGGGCGGCTTTTTCACGCTCACCACCGCGGCTCTGGGACCCGGCGACCAGTATGGTTACCGGATTGACGGGCGGCCGTTCGATGTTCCGGATCCGGCATCGCGTTACCAGCCGTGTGATGTGCATGGGCCAAGCGAAGTGATCGATCCCGCGGCTTTCCTCTGGGAGGACGCCGTGTGGCGGGGGCGGCCGTGGGAAGACGCGGTGCTCTACGAGCTGCATGTTGGCTCTTTCACCGCCGAGGGCACCTTCGCGGCCGCGCAAGGGCGTCTTGCGTTCCTTGCCGAACTGGGCGTGACAGCTGTCGAACTGATGCCGGTCGCGGATTTTCCCGGGCGCTGGAACTGGGGCTATGACGGTGTACTGCCGTTTGCGCCGGACGGGCGTTATGGCCGCCCGGAGGATCTTAAGGGGTTTGTTCAGGCCGCCCATGCGCTTGGCCTTATGGTGATTCTGGATGTCGTCTACAACCACTTCGGGCCGGAAGGTAACTATCTTGGCCTGTACGCGCCGCAGTTTTTTACATCGCGGCACAAGACGCCGTGGGGCGACGGGATCAATTTCGACGGCGCAGACAGCGCTGTTGTCCGCGAGTTTGTTGTAAGCAACGCGCTCTACTGGCTCGAGGAATATCACATAGACGGCCTGCGACTCGATGCCGTGCATGCGATAAGTGATGACAGTCCCTGCCATATCCTTGCGGAAATCGCCACAGCCGTGCGTGCGCGCACCGCCGGGCGGCACTGCCATCTGATTCTGGAAAACGACCGCAATGAAGCGCGTTATCTGCGCCGGGGCGCGCGCGGCCATGTGGAGGCCTATACCGCCCAGTGGAATGATGACGTGCACCACGCGCTGCACGTGCTCCTGACAGGTGAAGAGGGTGGCTATTACGCCGATTACCGGAACGAGCCGGCGCAAGGGCTGGTGCGGGGGCTTACCGAGGGGTTCATTTATCAGGGACAGCCGTCGTCCTACCGGTCCGGTGCGCGGCGCGGCGAGTCGAGCGCGGATCTGCCGCCTGGAGCGTTTGTCTGTTTTCTGCAGAATCACGACCAGATCGGCAACCGCGCATTGGGTGAGCGCATAGGCGTGCTCGCCGACGAGCGCGCGGTGGAGGCGGCCACGGTGTTGCTGCTGCTTGCGCCATCACCGCCCCTCCTTTTCATGGGCGAGGAGTGGGGGTGCCAGCAGCCCTTTCCGTTTTTCTGCGATTTTTCCGCCGATATAGCCGATGCCGTGCGGTCGGGCCGGCGGCGGGAATTTGCCGCCTTTGCGCAATTTCAAGGGGGCGCGCAAACCCCTTTACCTGATCCGCTGGCCGAGGAGACATTCCTGTCTGCCCGCCTGCTCTGGGAAAGCAGCCAGTCGCGAGCTGGCAAGGCATGGCTGGATCTGCACAGGACGCTGCTTGCCTTGCGCGCCCAACGCGTGGTGCCGCGGCTTAGGCGGGCGCCCATCGTAGCGCGCAGCGGGCAGATGGTGGCCGCCCGTGTGGTTCAGGCTGCGTGGACATTTGCCGACGGCGAGACGCTCTGTGTGCTCGCGAATCTGGCCGGGGCCGAAATCCCGATCGGAGTAAGCGGCGCAGACGTGCTCTTTCGATGGCCGCCTCATTGGGTATCCAGAGATACCTTGGGCCCCTGGGCGGTTGTGTGGCAGGTCGTCCACGCCGGGGAGACCGCATGACGGCGCGCGCTCTTGCGATTCCCACCGCGACCTATCGCTGGCAGTTTCATGCAGGATTTCCCTTTCGGGAAGCCCAGGGGCTTGTCGCCTATCTCGCCGATCTCGGTATCAGCCATTGCTATGCATCGCCGTATCTGCGCGCGCGGCGCGGCAGCGTCCACGGCTATGACATCGCCGATCATGCCCACATAAATCCGGAGATCGGCAGCGAGGAGGACCATAAGCGCTTCCTGCAGGAACTGCGTTCCTTCGGCATGGGCCAGATCCTCGATATCGTTCCGAACCATATGAGCACAACTGGCTACGGAAATATCTGGTGGCAGGATGTGCTGGAGAACGGACAGGCATCGCTTTTTGCCGACTATTTCGATATCGACTGGGATCCACCAAAGCCGGAATACGCGGGCAAGGTGTTGTTGCCGATACTGGGCGACCAGTATGGCGCCGTTCTCGAAAGAGGCGACCTGCGCCTTGTATTTGATGAGAAGGCGGGCAGCTTTCAGGTACGCTATTACGATCACCGGCTTCCCGTCGATCCGCGCACTTATCCTCGTATCCTGAACCACGATCCCGCACTTCTGGCGCGGACATTGCCTGTATCACAGCAAGACCGGTTGCTGACGCTGGTGCGCGAGCTCGAGGTGCTGGGGGAGCGCACGCGCACCGACCGGGGTTCGCGGCAGGCACGGGCCGATCTGTCCCGCCATTACAAGCGCAGCCTTGCACACATGGTCGCGGGAAGTGAGGCGCTGCGCGACTATATAGGGCAGCTGGTGGCGCTCTTTTGCGGGGTGCCAGGTGAGGCGCGAAGCTTCGATGCCCTGCATGAGTTGCTTGAGGAGCAGGCCTACCGGGTCGCCTCATGGCGTGTGGCCAGCTATGAGATCAACTACAGGCGGTTTTTCGACGTCAACGAACTGGTAGCGCTGCGCGCGGAAGACGACGAGGTATTCGCGGCCACCCACCGGCTGATCCTCGCATGGATTGCGCACGGGCAGGTCGACGGGCTGCGGATCGACCACCCAGACGGCCTGCACGATCCCTGCGCGTATTATCGGCGCCTTCAGGCTGCCGCCGCCCGGGCCATGGGCGCGGCCGCGCCGCCTGCCGACGGACGGGCGCTGTATGTCGTGGTAGAAAAGATCCTGGCGCGGCAGGAACAGGTGCCGGGTGCGTGGCCCATCCATGGTACAACCGGATACGACTTCACGGCACTTCTCGGTAATCTCTTCGTCAACAAGGCGGGCTGCGAGGTGTTGACCGCGGTGTACCAGGAATTCGTCGGCGCCCAGCCGCAGTTCGAAGACAGCCTGTACGAATGCAAGAGCCTCGTCATGCGCACCGCGCTTGCGGGCGAACTCTTTGTGCTGACGAACATGCTGGACAAGCTGTCGGAAGCGGACCGCCATACGCGCGATTTCACGCGCACGGCTCTGGCATCGGCCCTGTTCGACGTGGTGGCGTGTTTTCCCGTCTACAGGACCTATATGGCCGAGGATGCAACCAGCGTGACAGACGCCGCCTACATTCAGCAGGCCGTCGCGCGCGCCAGGGTGCGCAATGGCGCGGCCGACCTGAGTGTGTTCGACTTCATCGAGAGGATGCTCCTGCGCGCAGACAGGGCACAGTGGACGCAGTCGTATGCGCAGGCCGCGCTCGGGTTTGCCATGCGCTTCCAGCAATACACGGCGCCGGTGATGGCCAAGGGTCTCGAGGACACGCTGTTTTACCGGTACAACCGGCTGGTGTCCTTAAACGAAGTAGGTGGCGATCCGAGTCGTTTTGGCATCAGCATCGAAGCGTTTCATCACGTCAACGAGGAGCGCCTGGCGGTTTTTCCTCACGCCATGCTGTGCACATCGTCGCACGACACCAAGCGCAGCGAAGACACACGGGCGCGCATCAATGTGCTCTCGGAGATGGGACTTGAGTGGGGCGTGTGGGTGCGGGAGTGGGCCCGCATGAATGCCGCCCTGCGCACGGATGCGGCGCCCAGCCGGGCCGATGAGATGCTGTTTTACCAGACCGTGGTTGGTGTGTGGCCATTGGGACCGTTGGCGGCTCCTGTTATGGCAGAGATGCGGGAACGGATACAGGAGTACATGACCAAGGCGATGCGCGAGGCCAAGGTGCGCACGAACTGGCTGAATCCCGATGTGGCCTATGAAAAGGGCGTGACGGATTTCATCAATCAGGCGCTGTGCATGGATCCAGTGAGTCCATTCGTGTCCCATGTCGACGCCAATATCCGGCCGGTCATGCGGGCGGGTCTTTTCAACAGTCTGAGTCAGGTGACGCTGAAGCTATCGGTACCCGGGGTTCCGGACATCTACCAGGGTACGGAAAGCTGGGATTTCAGTCTTGTCGATCCGGACAACCGGCGGCCGGTCGACTATGCCTTGCGCCGCCACATGGCGCAGACCGCAGCGGCGATTGCCGCGCGCCCGCCGCATGCACGCCGCGCCGATTTGCAGGCGCTGTTGGCGGATATTGAATCCGGTCTTGCGAAGTTCTACGTCACGCGGCAGCTCTTGCGCCTGCGCCGCCATTATGCGGCACTGTTTGGCGAGGGCTCGTATCAGGGTCTGGAGGTGCGGGGCGAGCGCCGCGCACAAGTGGTGGCGTTCGTGCGTCGCTTGAAGGAACAGCGCCTGCTCGTTGTCGTGCCCTGCCAGGCGGCGTCGCTTCTTGATTCCGCAAGCGGGCAGATCAAGGCGGCCAGCTGGGGCGACACGGCAGTGGAAATGGAGGCGGCCGGATCGTATGAGGACGCGTTGACCGGGCGCGTTATGCAGGTGACGTCGCATTGGCCATTGAGGGAGTGCCTGGCGGACTTTCCGGTGGCTGTGTGTCTTGGCAGCGCCGGCGCCTAGACAAAGGACAGGAGGGAGCTGCCGTGGTTTTGGCAATCGCGAGGGAGGGCATATGGGACATCTGACGATGCTGCCTGCGTGGCAGGCGTTGCGGGCGCATTATGATGAAATCCGCAGTCGGCATCTGCGAGATCTGTTTACGGAGGATCCGGAACGTGCCAAACGCTATACGCTGGAAGCCGCTGGCCTTTTTCTGGATTACTCAAAAAACCGTTTGAACGACCAGACGCTGGAGGCGCTCTTTAATCTGGCGCGTGAACGGGGCGTTGAGGCACAAAGGGATGCGATGCTGTCGGGCGCACACATCAATACAAGCGAGGACAGGGCGGTTTTGCACACCGCCTTGCGCGCACCGCGGGACGCGGTGATCTGCGCCAACGGCCACAACGTCGTGCCCGATGTGCACAAGGTGCTAGACCACATGGGCGCCTTTGCGCAGGCCATAAGAAGCGGAGCCTGGCGCGGCTTCACGGGCCAGCCGATCCGTCACATCATCAATATTGGCATCGGCGGATCGTTCCTTGGGCCACAGCTCGTGTACGAGGCCCTGAAGCCCTACGCCCTGCGCGGCCTGACTTGCTCCTTTGTCGCCAACATCGATGGTGCGGAGCTTGCCAATGCCCTGCAGGACAAAGACCCCGCCGAGACATTGTTCGTCATCGCATCCAAGACCTTCACAACGCTTGAGACGCTGACCAACGCGCAACTGGCCCGGGACTGGCTTGTCGAGGGCCTTGGGGCGCAGGCGGCCGTGGCGCGTCATTGCGTGGCGGTGTCTGTCAATGTCCAGGCGGCCGTGGAATTTGGTATCGACGCGAACAATATTTTCGGTTTTTGGGACTGGGTGGGCGGGCGCTACTCAGTCGAGTCGGCAATCGGTCTGACCGCCATGGTCGCGATCGGCGGTGATCTGTTTGCAGAGCTTCTCGCCGGGTCCCGTGCGATGGACGAACATTTTCAGAGCGCGCCGCTTGGCGCCAACATGCCCGCGATTATGGGCCTCATATCCTTGTGGTACAACAATTTTTTTGGCGCCCAGACGGTCGCCATCCTGCCTTACGCGCATGCGCTGGCGCGCCTGCCGGCCTATTTGCAGCAGCTGGCTATGGAAAGCAACGGCAAGCGGGTCGATGCCCGCGGGGAGCTGGTCGAGGTGGATACGGGACCGATAGTCTGGGGGGAGCCAGGCGTCGATGGACAGCACTCTTTTCATCAGTTGTTATATCAAGGGACACGTCTTGTGCCTTGCGATATGATCGGGTTTATGGAACCGTTGAGCCGCTATCAGCGCAGCCACGACCTGCTCATGGCAAGCCTGTTCGCGCAGGCCGAGGCGCTTGCCTTTGGGCGCACAGGCGAGCAGTTGCGGGCGCTTGGCGTGCCGCCGTCGCGCGCCAAGTTCGAGGCGTGCGAGGGCAACCGGCCGACCAACATGCTGCTTGGACAGCGGCTGGACGCGCGCACGCTGGGGGCGCTCATTGCCCTCTACGAGCACAGCGTATTCGTGCAGGGCGCCATCTGGGGCGTGGACTCGTTCGACCAGTGGGGCGTGGAGCTTGGCAAGGATATGGCACGGCACATCATCCAAGAGATCGAGACCGGTAGCGTGGGGGCCGATCATGATCCCTCAACGCGGCGTTTGCTGGCGCGCTATATGGCCGCCCGGCGCGCCGGTCAGGGGTGAGTCGCATGGAGGCCGCCCCAGGGCGGACGTTTGGGTGGGGGGAGTAATGCAGAAAATGAAGGTGGCGCTGGTGGCCGCGGAATGCGCGCCATTTGCGAAGACAGGGGGGCTTGGGGATGTGGTCGGCGCATTGGCAGCGGCGCTGGTGCGCGCGGGAGTGGATGTGCGCGTGATTTTGCCATGCTACCGCGCCATCGCGCGACCAGACGGAGACTGGCCCGTGATCGCGGCACTAACAGACGGGGTGGTGCGCGAAGCAACGCTGCCTTCGGGGGTCACGGTCTGGCTGCTCGACCGCCCGGATCTGTTTGATCGGCCGGGTTTCTATCAGGATGCCGAGGGGCATGATTTTGCCGATAACGCGATCCGTTTCGGCTGGTTCGGAAAAAGGGCGGCCGAGATCGTGTCGGGCGGGCACTCAGTGCAGGGCTGGAAGGCCGACGTCGTGCACGCGCATGACTGGCACGCAGGTCTTGTGCCGCTTTGGCTGGGCTTTAAGACAGGATCCCCGCCGACGGTGCAGACCATCCACAATCTGGCCTTCCAGGGCTGTTTTCCTTCGGATACGGTCGCCTCGCTCGGGTTGCCGCCCGCCAGCTATCAGGCGGACGGGGCGGAATTCTACGGCCGTTTGTCGTTTCTGAAGGCGGGTCTTTATTACAGTGATGCGATAACGACCGTAAGCGAAGGATACGCTGAAGAGATCACCACGACGGAATTCGGCTTTGGCATGGAAGGACTGCTGCAGGCGCGGCGCGAGGATTTGTCCGGCATCCGCAACGGCATCGATACGCAGGAATGGAATCCGGCCACGGATCGCTGGATCGCGCAGGCGTACGACCGGGATCATCTGAACGGGAAGGCCGTGAACAAGCGTGTCTTGCAGGAGGCATTGGGGCTTTGTGCCGACGCCGCGGCCCCATTGTGCGGGATGGTGAGCCGCATGACATGGCAGAAGGGCACGGACATCGTCATAGAGACCGCCGAGCGCCTGATCGGCGCGGGCGCGCAACTGGTTTTGCTTGGCAACGGTGAACGGCCGCTTGAACAGGCGGCCGTCGCCCTCGCAGCGCGGCACCCGGCGGCGGTGGCCGTACGGATCGGATTCGACGAAAGGCTTGCCCACAAGATCGAAGCGGGTGCCGACATCTTTCTGATGCCGTCGCGCTTTGAACCCTGCGGGCTCAACCAGATGTATAGCCAGCGCTATGGAACGCCGCCCGTGGCGCGGGCGACAGGCGGCCTGCGCGACACCATCGCGGCCTATGACGACACCGCGTCGCTCGGATCGGCCACGGGTTTCCTGTTTTACGAGGACCATGCGGAGAGTCTGTGGGGGGCTCTGGAGGGGGCACTTGCCCTCTATCGCCGCAAGGAGTCGTGGGTGCGTCTGCAGCGCAACGGGATGGACCGGGATTTCGGCTGGCACGAGAGTGCATCGCGCTATCTGGCGCTCTACCGCAGGGTCGCTGCCAGGAAAAAAGAGAGCGGACACCTGGCGGAGCATGCGGTGCGGCAACGATAAGACCAAGGGGGAGGGGGAATCATGGCACATGGACACCGATCACGTTTCGTCAGCCGGCTTACGCGAGACACCCTGGCGCTGATACTCGCGGGCGGGCGCGGCAGCCGTCTGGGGCCGATGACGCTGTGGCGCGCCAAGCCCGCAGTGCCGTTTGGAGGTAAGTTCCGCATTATTGATTTCCCTCTGTCCAATTGCGTCAATTCGGGGATCCGCCGTATCGGCGTGCTGACCCAGTACAAGGCACATTCCCTCATACGGCACATCCAGAGGGGCTGGGGGTGGTCACGCGGCGAGTTTGGGGAGTTCGTGGAGCTGCTCCCGGCGCAGCAGCGCATCGAGGCGGCGTGGTATGCGGGCACGGCCGATGCCGTCTACCAGAATCTCGACATCATCCGGGGGCACAATCCGGCCTATGTGCTGATCCTGGCTGGCGATCACATTTATAAAATGGACTATGGCCCGATGCTTGCGCGGCATGTGGAAACGGGTGCCGATCTGACCATCGGGGCCGTCGACGTGCCGCTACAGGATGCCCGGGCCTTTGGTGTGCTGGAGACGGACGAGTCGGGATGGGTTCTGCAATTCCATGAGAAGCCAGACAATCCGGTGCCTTGCCGCCCAGGCAAGGATGTGGTGCGGGCATCCATGGGTATCTATGTGTTCAACACGGAATTTCTCTACAAGATGTTGATCGAGGATGCCGATTGTCCGGAATCGGCACACGATTTCGGGCGCAATATCATTCCCCGGGCGCTGGAGGAGCATCGCGTGGCGGCCTATCCGTTCCATGATTTGCGCACGCATCAGCAGGCCTACTGGCGGGATGTCGGCACGGTGGATGCATACTGGCGCGCCAACATGGAACTTGTGAGTGTGACGCCCGATCTCAATCTGTATGATCCTGACTGGCCGATCTGGACCTATCAGGAGCAGCTGCCACCCGCCAAGTTCGTATTCGATGACGATGACCGCCGGGGCACGGCGGTCGACACGATGGTTTCCGGAGGCTGCCTCATATCCGGCGCGCTCGTACGCCGTTCGCTTCTGTTTTCCGCAGTGGTGGTGCATTCCTATGCCGAGGTCGTCGATTCGCTCGTGCTGCCAAATGCCGATATCGGACGCCATTGCCGGTTGCGTCGTGCGGTGATCGACAAGGATTGCAAGCTGCCGCCGGGCACCGTGATTGGCGAAGACCCCAAGGAGGATGCCCGGCGCTTCCATGTGACCAAAGAGGGCATCGTGCTGGTGACGCCCGAGATGCTCGGCCAGGCGCCCCATCATGTCCGCTGACGGTCGCGTGAAGGTGGTGCTTATGTGGCACATGCACCAGCCGCAGTACCGCGTCGCCGACGGCGGCACCTATCAGGAGCCGTGGGTCTATCTGCATGCCATCAAGGATTATGTGGACATGGTGGCGCATCTCGAGCAGGCAAAGAGTGCCCGCGCGGTCATAAACTTCGTGCCGGTTCTGCTGGATCAGGTGGCCGATTACAGCGAACAGGTCCGCCGGTTCCACAGTACGGGCACTGCACCAGGCGATCCCTTGCTGGCGGGGCTTGCCGGAAGCCTGCCGGCGGCGCCGGCGGCACGCAGGGCCCTGATGAAGCTTTGCGTGCGCGCCAACCGCAAGCGGATGATCGAGCCCTGGCCTGTGTATGTGCGGCTTGTGGAGATGGTCGAGTGGTGCGAGGCCCACGAAGACGCGTTTGCTTACCTGAATGACGATTTCCTGCGCGATCTGCTCATCTGGTATCACCTGGTCTGGCTTGGCGAAACGATCCGGCGCGAGGACGAGCGCGCGAAGGCCCTTCTGCAGAAGGCACACGGATTCACAAGGGCCGAGGCCGGCCAGATGCTCGAGCTGATTGGCGAGCTGCTCGGTGGGCTGTTTGGCCGATACCGGGCGCTGCAGGACGAAGGGCGCGTCGAAATTTCCTTTAGTCCCTATGCGCATCCCATGGTGCCGCTTTTGATCGACTGGACCGTGGCGCGGGAAGCGCAGCCGCAGATCGGGCTGCCCTCCGGCGTGCCCTATCCGGGCGGGGAGGAGCGCGCAAGGGCGCAGCTTGCGGCGGGGCACGCGAGCTTCATGCGGCACTTCGGCCGTGCCCCGCGGGGCTGCTGGCTGTCGGAGGGTGGCGTCAGTCGCGCGGCGTTGGGTCTTCTCGATGAACTGGGGGTGGAATGGACGGCAAGCGGTCAAACGGTGCTGGTCCATAGCCTGGGAGAGGGGGGATCGAGCGAGGCTGCCGGGTTGGGGCCGTTTCAGGTAGACGACATGCGTGTCCGGTGTTTTTTCCGGGACGATGATCTGTCGGATCGCATTGGTTTCCGGTACGCCGAATGGCGCGCCGAGGATGCGGTAAGCGATCTCGTGGGCGCCATCGAAGGCCGTGTGCGCGCCGCAAACCAGACGGGCGATGTGGTGATTCCCGTCATTCTCGATGGGGAAAATGCGTGGGAATACTATGCGCACAATGGCTTCTATTTCCTGCATGCCCTCTATGAAAGACTGGGAGCCCATCCGATCCTGTCGCTTGGCACGTTTGGTGATGTACTCGATCGCGGCACGGCGGTCGGGCGGCTGCCGCGGCTGGTAGCGGGCAGCTGGGTGTACGGCACGTTTGCAACGTGGATCGGATCGGCAGACAAGAATCGCGCCTGGGAGATGCTCGTGGGCGCAAAGCAGGCAGTCGACGAGGCGCTCGGGCACCAGACGCTGACGCCAGCAGAGCGGGCGGCCATCGACCGGCAGCTTATGATCTGCGAAG
>JAJYHH010000097.1 GCA_021784845.1 Pseudomonadota bacterium | reverse complement strand
GCACCGCCAGTTCGTAGAAGAGATCGAGATGCATCCGCCTGTCCACCCTGTGTTCGGCGGGGCATTGTAAAGCTTCCCCCGGGCCGGGGTCGATCAGGTCCGGTCCGGGGGCTGCGCAAAGAACCCGCGCGCTCTGCGCGCGCACAGCCTGATTGCCAGTCATGGCGCAGGGGGGCGCGCAGGACTGCTTCCTGGGTGGCCGTGAGTTTTCGGTGAACCGCCCACAGGCGTTGCGCGCCGCAGGCGATTCTCTCGCCCTGGAGGATTTTGCCGGTTGCACCGGAAACCGGCCCATGCGGGGGCTGTGAGAGCGCGGCACGACTACCGAAAGGCGCCCTTCGCGAAAGGCGACCCGGACGTCCCGATCACGCCGCCCAAAGCGGGCGCACAAACGCCGGCTGCGCGCGCCGACGGGTGGCCGGGCCGCTGTCTGGTATATTCCCGGCATGACGGAGGACGACACAGTGTGCCGGCTGGGCGCGCGGGGCTTTGCGCACAGATCCTGGGAGAAAGGCCGATACTATCCGGCCGGACTCCCACCCGAATGGCGTTACACATTCTACAGCCATCGCCAGTCCAGCGTGCTGATCCCGGCGGCGGCCGTGCGGACGCCCGATCGTCTGGCGGTCTGGCGCGACGAGACGCCGCCGGGATTCCGGCCCGTTCTGGAGTTGCCCATGGCCCGCCTCCACGAGGATCTGCCTCCGGTGACCATGGACGGCGACTGGCTGGGGGGCTATCTGGTGCGGGCGCCGCGCGGTCTTTCGGCGCGTGACATCCGGCGGCTTGCAGCGGTGAACCGGTTCATGCCGGTGGCCGTCGATGTCACCAGGGGCCGGGGGCAGGCGGCCGCGACACTTGCCGCTCAGGGCATCGGGCTCTGCGGGCGGCCGCTGCAGGGCCGGGCGGCACAGGGCCCGTTTGTCGTAAACCTGCTTGGCGCATGCGACCGGATGACATTGCGGGCCGTAGTGCAGGCCTTGCCGGAAACGCCGGGACCACGCGGTTGCATGCTGTTTTTTACAGACCCGCAGACTGCGCTGACCCAGATGGAAGAGGCGCGGCTGCTCCACGCTCTGCTGAAGACAAGGCAGTCCGGCTAGCTCGTGCTTTACCCGGGTTTCCCCAAAAGAGGCGCGGGTGCAGGCAGATTGCGGGAACACCGGGCCATTGCGTTTGTCCCCCAAAGACCGGATGCGACCTGCTGGAGACTTCGTTGCGCATCGTGCGCAGTGTCCGCCAACCACTCAAAACAAAAAGCTCAATCCCTCATAGACGCCGACGCCGGATACATTGGTGTTTGCCCCGTAGATGTCGCCACCCTGCGCATAGAGACCGCGAATCTCCGTATAGAGGCCGATCATGTGCGCGAGCTCGAATTCGACTCCCCCGTTGATCGCGAAGGCCGGACCTACGCCGGTGCGGGTGTTGAAGCCGCCATAACTCACATCGGCAAGCCCGACGCTTGCCCCGATGAAGGGATAGGTGTGCGGCCAGGGGTGAATGTAGCGTTTGAGTGTCGCCATGAACAGGCGCGTGGTCATGGAGCCTCTTGCCGCCTGTTGCGTCACGTGACCGCTAAAGATAGTGTATTGTGCCCCGTAGGCGATGCCATTGTAATGGCGCTGTTCCCAGGCGATGCTGTAATCGTTGTTCGTTCCGGCGCTAAAATGTGCCTGCGTCCCGTCGACTGACTGCGTCGTGTGGGCGATGTGGAACGCCCCCAGGCTGACGATCAGGGCATCCTCGGCGAACGCGGCGGGGATGAGCGAGGTGGAGACCAGGAAAATGAGCAGGGCAGCAATCCGGCGACGGCGCACGACAGGTTCCTCTAAGGTTGGGGCTGCTTGTCAGTATATATTCTGCGCGGGTCGGTTGGTACATGGACTCGACAGCCGAACCGGCTTACTGTAAACAAAAACATTACGCCCGCGGGCGCCATGACCACATAAGGACCTGCCTTGGATCCGAAACCCTTACGCGCGGAACCGCTGGTATCCGTGCGCGATCTGTCCTTTTACCGGGACCGGCGGTTGATCTTTCAGGGGCTGAACCTGGCCATCGAGCGCGGCAAGGTGACGGCCATCATGGGTGGCAGCGGTGTCGGCAAGACCACTCTGCTGAACCTGATCGGCGGACGCCTGATCCCCGCTGCGGGTGTCATCACGGTCGACGGCGAGAAGGTCAGCACCTTGCCGCGGCGCGAGCTCTTCCGGCTGCGCCGGCGTATCGGCATGCTGTTCCAGTCTGGCGCCCTGCTGACCGACCTCGATGTCTTCGAGAATGTGGCGTTCCCCCTTCGCGAACACACCCATCTGCCGGAGTCCCTGATCCGCGATCTGGTCCTCATGAAACTTGAACTGGTGGGTCTGCGCGGGGCGCGCCGCCTCTATCCGGCGGAACTGTCGGGTGGCATGGGGCGGCGCGTGGCCCTGGCGCGCGCCATCAGCCTCGATCCCATGATGGTCATGTATGACGAGCCGTTCGCGGGTCTCGATCCCATCAGCATGGGGGTCATCACCAAGCTGATACGGGAATTGAACGATGCTCTGGGCATGACATCGATCGTCGTCACCCATGATGTCACGGAGGCGAGCGCGATTGCCGATTACATTTATCTGCTGGATCAGGGTCGTGTGATCGCAGAGGGTACGCCGGCGGCCATGCAGGCGAGTACGGCACCGGAGGTCCGTCAGTTCATGGGCGGGCTACCGGATGGCCCCGTGGCATTTCACTATCCGGCGGGAGAGTATCTCGCGGATCTTCTGGGGAGCTAGGCGACATGGATCAGGATTGGAGGATCGTAAGCCGCATCCGGCATATCGGCCGCCGCGTGCTCGACGGTGTCGCGCGTCTGGGTCGGGCTGTCGTCTTCCTCGTGCGGCTGGTGCCGGGCTTTTCCGTGATGGCCACGCGCGCGTCTCTCGTCGTCCAGCAGATCTACATGACCGGCGTGCTGACGCTGGTCATCGTTCTTGTGTCGGGCGCGTTCGTGGGCATGATTCTCGCTTTGCAGGGGTATAACACGCTTGTCCGGTACGATGCGCAGTCCTCGCTTGGCCTTCTTGTGGCGCTGTCGCTCGTGCGCGAGCTGGGTCCTGTCCTGACGGCGCTTCTGTTTGCCGGCCGCGCCGGTTCGGCCATGACCGCGGAAATAGGCCTCATGAAAGCAACAGAACAATTGGCGGGAATGGAAATGATGGCCGTCGATCCGCTAAAGCGGGTGGTCGCCCCCCGTTTCCTGGCGGGCTGGGTGGCGGTACCCTTGCTGGCGGCGATCTTTTCGGCGGTGGGCATCCTGGCGGCCTATGTCGTCGCCGTCAGCGATCTTGGCCTGGACGGCGGTGTTTTCTGGGCGCAGATGCAAAGCGGCGTCAGTTTCACAAACGACATCCTGGGCGGGGTCATAAAGAGCGTGGTGTTTGGCCTGGTGATCGGCTGGATTGCCGTATTCGAAGGTTACGATGCGCGACCGACGTCGGAAGGTGTGAGCCGGGCGACGACACGCACGGTGGTGACTTCATCTTTGGCGGTTTTGGGTCTCGATTTCATCATGACCGCCTTCATGCTGCGAGGATTGTGATCATGCAAACACGAACGGTGGAACTCGCCGTCGGTCTTTTTGTCGTAGCAGGATTGGCGGCTCTTGCCATGCTGGCACTGAAGGTCGGCAACATGCCGATGCTTGGCAGCGACCAGTACTACGCGGTCAGCGCGGATTTTGGCAATGTCGGCAGCCTGAAAGACAAGGCGCCCGTGATGCTGGCGGGCGTGAAGATCGGACAGGTGGGGCACATCGGCCTGAATCGAAACACCTTCGAGGCAGAGGTGACCCTCGACATACAGAAGAAATACAACAATCTCCCCACCGATACCAGCGCGGCGATTCTGACCCAGGGTTTGCTGGGTGAACAGTTCGTGAGCCTGGAGCCGGGAGGGAGTCAGCGTTATCTGAAAAACGGTGATAAGATCCGCATCACCCAGTCGGCGATCATGCTCGATAAAATCATCAGCCAGCTGCTCTACAGCAAGGCTGGCCACTGACAATGAGACAAGGGGCCCGGCAGTGAAAAAAAGAGCGTTTTTGTTGTTGTTTGTGCTGTTTGCGGGCCTGCCGGCGCTGGCCGTGGCCGCGCCCGTGGGTGCCGGCGGTTCACCCGAAGCGCTGGTCCATGAAAAGACCGAGGAAATCCTCCATCTGATCGAGCGCAATCGTTCGCTCTATTCATCCGATCGGGCCGCGCTTTATGCGATGGTCAACAAGCGCCTCGTCCCCTATTTCGACTTTCGTCGCATGTCGCGCTGGGTTCTCGGCCAGTATTGGCGCAAGGCCACGCCCGCGCAGCAGGAGGCATTCACAACCCAGTTCACGGGTCTGCTCGTGCGCACCTATGCCACGGCGCTGCTCAGCTACTCCGGGCAGAAGATCGCCTATTCGCCGTTCCGGATGGATCCGCAAAGCGACCATGCGGTCGTCCGCACCCGCGTCATCCAGACCAACGGGGGGCCGAACATTCCGATCGACTATGAGTTCGTGCGCAAGGCGGACGGCTGGAAAGTCTACGATGTGACCATCGATAATGTGAGCCTGGTGACCAATTACCGCTCGGTCTATGCCAGCAAGATCCGCCGGGATGGATTGCAGGCGCTCATCGACAGCATGGCACGGGTCAACCGGGCCAATCCGTGAGCGCGATTCTCAAGCGCGCGGCCCCCGGCGCGTATCGGTTGACGGGTTCCGTGCTGCTCACGGAGGGACTTGGCGGCCTTTCCCTGGAGCCGCTGGATCTTCACGAGGGCGTCGCGACGATCGATGTCGGGGGTGTCGAAGCCGCCGATTCGCTGCTTCTTGCCATCCTGCTCGAGTGGGATCGCCGCGCCCGGACGCAGGGTGGTTCGCTGCGCCTGGTCGAGATCCCGGCGCGGTTGGGCGCGCTGCTGCGCGTCACGGGCCTCGCCCATCTGTTCTCCGCGTGAGGCCGGGACGTGCCCGTACCGGCCATCGAGATTGAAGGTCTTCAGAAACACTTCGGCAGCGTCCACGTCCTGCATGGCATCGATCTCGAAGTGGCGTCCGGGGAATTTTTCGGTCTGCTCGGTCCCAATGGCGCCGGCAAATCGACACTCATCAATATTCTGGCGGGCCTGACACGCGCGAGCGCGGGCCACGCGCGGATTTGCGGACATGATGTCGTCTCCGATTATCGGCACTCGCGCAAGACTCTCGGGGTGGTGCCGCAGGAAGTGGTCTTCGATCCCTTTTTTTCGGTGCGGGAAATCCTGCGCATTCAGGCAGGCTATTTCGGCCTGAAGGGGCCCGAGAACGAGCGCTGGCGCGAGGAGCTGCTTGCGGCCCTGATGCTGGAGGACAAGGCGGACGTGAACATGCGGGCCCTGTCGGGCGGCATGAAGCGGCGCGTGCTGATTGCGCAGGCGCTGGTCCATCGTCCGCAGGTGGTGATCCTGGATGAACCCACGGCCGGTGTCGACGTGGAGTTGCGCGCGTCGCTGTGGACGTTCATACGCCGCCTGCATACGGAAGGGCATACGATTGTGCTGACCACCCATTATCTCGAGGAAGCCGAGGCGCTGTGTGGGCGCATCGCCATCCTGAAGCAGGGTCGGATCGCCGCTTTGGACAGCAAGCAGGCTTTGCTGCGGCGCGCTGTCCACAAAACGCTGACAGTGACCACCGCCGAACCGATGGGAACGGTGCCGGAGGCGCTGCGTGACAAGGTCCGGAGGGTCACCGGCCACTGTGTCGAGCTGTCCCTGCACAAGGGGGTCGATTCGATCCCCGGGATCCTGGAGACCCTGCGCGTGGCCGGTTACACGATTGTCGACCTGACCACCGAGGAAGCGGACCTGGAAGAGGTGTTTCTCGAGCTGACCCAGGGGCGCACCGGATGATCGGGTTTCGCACGCTTTTTTACAAGGAACTGCTGCGTTTCTACAAGGTGCTGCTGCAGACGATCCTGGCTCCCGTCGTGACCGCGCTTTTGTATCTCGTGGTGTTCTCCGGCACCTTCAAGGGCCGGCCCGACATCCTGCCGGGGGTGGGTTATGTGGCGTTTCTGGTGCCGGGTCTCATGATGATGTCGATGATCCAGAATGCGTTCGCAAACAGCTCGTCGAGCCTGATCCAGTCCAAGATCGCCGGCAATCTCATCTTCATCCTGCTGTCCCCCCTGTCGACATTCGAGTTTTTTCTTGCCTTTGTCGGCGCAGCCATTGTCCGGGCCCTGCTGGTGGCCCTGGGAATCTATGTCGTGGCCATTGTGTTTGTCACGGTGCCCATCCGGCATCCGCTGTACCTGTTGCTTTTCGGGATTTTCGGCAGCGGCGCGCTGGGTGCGCTCGGCATCATCGCCGGCATCTGGTCGGAGCGTTTCGATCAGCTGGCGGGGTTCCAGAACTTCGTCGTCATGCCTTTGTCTTTTTTGAGCGGCGTCTTTTATTCGCTGCGCTCGCTTCCGCCCGTCTGGCAGACGTTATCGAAACTGAACCCGCTTTTGTATATGATAGACGGGTTTCGTTATGGGTTTTTCGGGATTTCGGATGTATCCCCGCTTTTGAGCCTTGCCATCGTCATTGCATTTTGTGCCGCCATTTCGGCGACCGCCCTGGCCATGGTTGCGCGTGGTTATCGTCTCCGGAACTAGGCCTTTTCTCAGGGCGGCCTACGGGGTATCCTTTTTGGTTACATGGGATCGGTCTGTTATGATTACAGCAGAAGAGATTAAGGGCCTGATTGAGGCGGGTTTGCCGGGGGCGCGCGTCCAGGTACACGGGGACGGGCACCATTTCGAGGCTGTTATCCGGTCTGGCGCCTTTGCCGGCAAGACCCCAATCCAGCAGCATCAGCTGGTCTACGCAACGCTTGGCGACCGGATGCGCGAACAGATTCACGCGCTGTCGCTGAAGACACTATTACCCGAGTCATGATTTGCCCCCTGAAGGGAGGTCGGTATGAGTATTGAAGATCGGATCCGCAAGGAGATCACCGAGAACGACGTTGTTCTCTACATGAAGGGCACGCCACAGTTTCCGCAGTGTGGTTTTTCGGGCAAATCCGTCCAGATGCTGAAGGCATGCGGCGTCCAGTTCAAGGGAGTCAATGTCCTGGCCGATCAGGAAGTGCGCGAAGGTATCAAGCGCTTCTCCAGCTGGCCGACCATCCCCCAGCTGTATGTGCGCGGCGAGTTCATCGGCGGATGCGACATCATGACCGAACTCTACGAGAAGGGCGAACTGCAGAAGCTCGTCGCTGGCGAGAAGGTTTGAAGGAAGCCCGTATAAGTCCCTGCATGGGGCCGCCGGCCGGGCGGCCTTATTTTTTGCTGTTTCCCGCCGGCTCTTACGGTATGGTCAATGGATAAGCTCATCATCAATGGCGGCCTGCCGCTCAAGGGCGAGATTCGCATATCCGGCGCGAAAAACGCCGCGCTCCCCGTCCTGGTTGCCTCGTTGCTCACAAGTGAGCCGCTGCGCATCAGTAATGTACCGCATCTGCAGGACATCACGACGACGATGGAGCTTCTGGGCCGCATGGGCGTGCGGCTGGTGGTCGATGAACGCATGACCGTGGAGGCGGACGCGTCCGGCGTGCACATGCTGAGGGCGCCATACGATCTCGTGCGCACCATGCGTGCCTCCATCCTGGTGCTCGGGCCTCTGCTCGCCCGATTCGGCGAGGCCGAGGTGTCAATGCCCGGCGGATGCGCGATCGGTTCGCGGCCCGTGAACCTGCACATCAAGGGGCTGCAGGCGATGGGGGCTGAGATCTCCATTGAAGAGGGGTACATCAAAGCGCGCGCCGCACGCCTGAAGGGTGCGCGTATTTTCATGGACATGGTTTCGGTGACCGGCACGGAAAATCTCATGATGGCCGCGTCACTCGCTGACGGTGTCACCATCATCGAGAATGCCGCCCGTGAACCGGAGGTGATGGATCTCGCCAATTGCCTGATCGCCATGGGTGCGCGCATTCAGGGGGCGGGCAGCGCGGAAATCACCATCGAAGGGGTGGAGCGTCTCCACGGGGCCTGTCACGAGGTGATTCCGGATCGCATCGAAACCGGGACCTATCTGGTGGCGGCGGCGATGACGGGCGGTGAGGTGAAGCTTCGCTGCGTGCGGCCGGGCCTCCTCGAGGCAGTTCTCGACAAGTTGCGCGACGCCGGCGCCCGGCTCGAAACTGGCGACGACTGGATCCGTCTGTCGATGGAGGGGCGCAGGCCCAGTGCGGTGAGTATCAAGACCGCGCCTTACCCGGCATTCCCCACGGACATGCAGGCGCAGTTTGTCGTTTTGAACTGTGTGGCGCGGGGAACCGGCACTGTGGTGGAGACCGTTTTCGAGAACCGTTTCATGCATGTGCATGAGCTGCAGCGGATGGGTGCCGACATCACCATGGAAGGGAATATGGCGGTCGTGCGAGGGGTCGAGGGCCTGCACGGGGCCCCTGTCATGGCCACCGATCTGCGCGCTTCGGCAAGCCTCGTACTGGCTGGTCTGGTAGCGCATTCGGAGACCATCATCGACCGCATCTATCACATTGATCGCGGCTACGAATGCATCGAAGAGAAGCTTTCGCAGCTGGGGGCCCGCATTCGGCGCATTCCCGGATCGCAGCTTGGCGACTGGACCAAGCGACAGACAGCCTGATGGTCACGATCGCGTTGTCGAAAGGCCGCATTCTCGAGGAGAGTCTGCCGCTTCTGGCGCGAGCCGGCATTGTCCCGGTCGAGGACCTGAGCCAGACCCGCAAGCTCATTGTGGATACGTCGGCCCCCGACGTCCGGGTGGTGGTCATACGCGCCGCTGACGTGCCCACGTATGTCCGCTATGGTGCGGCCGACATCGGTATCGCCGGCAAGGACGTGCTCATGGAAGATGGCGGGGATGGACTGTACGAATTGGCCGATCTTGGTATTGCCCGCTGCCGCCTCATGGTCGCCGAGCCGCGCGCCAAAGCGCCCGCCGGCGCAGGTCATTCGTGGACGCGTATGCGGGTTGCGACCAAGTATGTGCGGATCGCCCAGCGCCATTTTGACGCCAAGGGCATTCAGGCGGACATAATCCATCTCTATGGCTCCATGGAGCTCGCGCCTCTTGTAGGGCTCGCCGACCGGATTGTCGATCTGGTGAGCAGCGGCAAGACGCTTGCTGCCAATGGTCTGGTGGAGGTGGAACATATTGTTGACGTGAGCGCGTGGCTTGTGGCCAACCGCGCCGCGGTAAAAATGAAATACAAGGCCTTGCGGCCGGTAATCGACTGTCTTGTCGGAGGGGTGGCACATGGCTGACATCACGATCCTGCGGACTGCGGACAGGGACTTCCGTGCCCAGTTCAGGCGCATTCTGGATCGCTCCCAGGAGGCGTCGCACAAGGCCGAAGAGGTTGCCGCGAACATTCTGGCGGACGTCCGCGCGCGTGGCGACGAGGCACTGATTGAATGGACGGGCCGGCTCGATGGCCGGCAGGTGCGCACCGCAAGCGAACTGGAGGTGTCGCAAGACGTCCTGGCGCGGGCGTTTGCGGGTCTTGCGCCAGCCGAGCGCGACGCCTTGCAGGTGGCGGCCGAGCGTATTCGCGCCTACCACGAGCAGCAGGTCCTGAAACCCTATGAACAGGAAGATGGGCTCGGCGTGCGGCTGGGACAGCGCATCACGCCGCTTGAGCGTGTGGGACTTTATGTCCCGGGCGGCAAGGCGGCCTATCCGTCATCGGTACTCATGAATGCGCTGCCGGCGCGGGTTGCCGGCGTCGGCGAACTGATCATGATGGCGCCATCAGCGGGGCTGCCATCGCCTCTTGTGCTTGCCGCTGCGCATCTTGCGCAGGTTGACCGCGTGTTTCTGGCCGGTGGCGCCCAGGCGATCGGCGCGCTCGCCTATGGAACAGCGACCGTGCCGCGCGTCGACAAGATCGTCGGACCTGGCAACGCCTACGTCGCCGCCGCCAAACGCCAGGTGTATGGCACCGTGGCCATCGACATGATCGCCGGTCCGTCGGAGATTTCCATTGTGTGCGATGGCAAAACGGATCCGGACTGGATCGCCTATGATCTGTTTGCGCAGGCCGAGCATGATGAGGGCGCGCAGGCGCTGCTCTTTACGCCGGACGCGGCCTTCGTTGAAGCGGTTGCCGCAGCCATCCGCCGTCTGCTGCCCGTCATGGAGCGGCGCGCCATCATCGCACCGGCACTCGCCCGTCACGGCGCCCTGATTCACGTGACTTCCCTGGACGAAGCCATGGCGCTCGTCAATGAAGTGGCGCCAGAGCATCTGGAGCTCTCCTTCGACGAGGCGCCCGCATGGGTCGACAAGGTGCGTCATGCCGGCGCCATCTTCGTCGGGCGTCACACCGCCGAAGCTCTTGGCGATTACTGCGCGGGACCCAATCATGTGCTGCCCACCTCCGGCACGGCCCGTTTCAGTTCGCCTCTGGGCGTCTATGATTTCCAGAAGCGCACGAGCGTGATCCAGTGCTCTGCGCAGGCCGCGCGGGTGCTCGGGCGCTCGGCCTCGGTGCTGGCGCGGGGCGAAGGGCTCACGGCGCACGCATTGTCGGCCGAATGCCGGATCTGAGGCGACCTCAGGGCGGGGGGCTACCGGGAGTCTTTAAGGAACACGCATATGCAACGTCAGGCAACGGTTACACGCAACACACTGGAAACCCGGATCACGGTGTCCCTTGGGCTGGACGGCCAGGGTACGGCGCGGCTTTCCACCGGGCTGCCGTTTTTCGAGCACATGCTCGAGCAGGTCGCCCGTCATGGGCTGTTCGATCTGGTGCTGGACGCCAAGGGCGATCTGGCGGTGGATGCGCATCATACTGTTGAGGATGTCGGCATCACGCTGGGGCAGGCGTTTGCGGCCGCCGCCGGCGACAAGGCGGGAGTCCGCCGTTACGGCCATGCCTATGTCCCGCTTGACGAGGCGCTGAGCCGCGTGGTGGTGGACCTCTCGGGTCGCCCGGGTCTTTTTTATCGTGTCCAATACCCACGCAGCCGCATCAATGACTTCGATGTGGATCTGATCGAGGAATTTTTTCGCGGTTTCTGCAACCACAGTCTTGTCACCCTGCACATCGACAACCTGGCAGGACACAACGCTCACCATGTGGCCGAAACCGTGTTCAAGGCGTTCGGGCGCGCGTTGCGTATGGCGCTCGAGAGGGATGCGCGCGCGCCTGCGGCCATTGCCTCCACCAAGGGGACACTGTAGGGCGCCTTATGGTACGTGTGGCCGTTCTTGATTATGGAATGGGTAACCTGCGTTCGGTCATCAAGGCGATCGAGAAGGTGGCGCCGCAGGCGCGCGTCGAGCTCGCGCACGACGCGGCAGCCATAGGCCGTGCCGACCGGGTGGTGTTCCCCGGCCAGGGCGCCATGCGCGGTTGCATGGAGGCGCTGTCTGGCGGCGCGCTTCACGAGGCGGTGGTGCGGGCGGCCCGGGAGCGCCCCTTTCTGGGCATCTGTCTGGGTCTGCAGGCCTTGTATGCAAGCAGTGAAGAGGGGGGCGGGGTTACGGGTCTTGGGTTTCTGCAGGGGCGCGTATCCCAGTTGCAGGGGGTCCATGACCTCGCCGGCCGACCTCTCAAGGTCCCCCACATGGGCTGGAATGAGGTCCAGCAGACGCGACCTCATCCGCTCTGGCGGGGCATTGCGCAAAACGCCCGCTTTTACTTCGTGCACAGCTACTATGCCCCGGATCCCGAGGCACCCTGGAGCTGCGGGCAGACCACCTATGGTGTTGCCTTTACTTCGGCTGCGGCGTATGAAAACATCTTTGCTGTACAATTTCACCCGGAAAAGAGCCAGCAGGCCGGTCTCAGGCTTTTGCAGAATTTTGTGATGTGGGACGGACGGAATAGCGCATGTTGATCATTCCCGCGATCGATCTGAAGGATGGCCGGTGCGTACGGCTGCGGCAGGGGCGCATGGAAGACGAAACGGTCTTTTCCGACGACCCGGTTGAGGTGGCCGGCCGCTGGATCAGCGAGGGCGCCCGCCGCCTTCACATCGTCGATTTGAATGGCGCATTCGCCGGCGTCCCGGTGAATGCCGATGTGATTCACGAGATCGCGCGTCGCCACCCCGACGTCATACTGCAGGTCGGTGGTGGCATCCGCAGTGAAGAGACCATTCAGGCCTATCTCGATGCCGGCGTGCGCTATGTCATCCTGGGCACGAAGGCGGTGAACATGCCACATTTCGTGGGCGACGTGTGCGCCGAGTTCCCGGGCCACATCATTGTCGGCCTGGATGCCAAAGAGGGGCGCGTGGCAACGGATGGCTGGTCCAAGCTCTCCGGTCACGACGTGATCGATCTCGTCCGCCGGTATCAGGACGATGGTGTCGAGGCGATCATCTACACCGATATCGGCCGCGACGGTATGATGGGTGGCATCAACATCGAGGATACACGCAAGCTGGCGTCCGCCATCTCCATTCCCGTGATCGCCTCCGGCGGCATCGCTACCCTGGAGGATATCCGCAACCTCTGCGGCATCGCCGATGTCGGCGTACAGGGCGCAATCACCGGACGCGCCCTGTACGAAGGGACGCTCGACCTGCGCGCCGCACAACGCCTTGCCGATGAGCTGGATCGTTCAGGCAGCGGCGCTGCCGCCTGATGCTGGCCAAACGCGTCATCCCCTGTCTGGACGTCAACTGTGGCCGGGTTGTCAAGGGCGTTCGCTTCCAGGAAATCCGGGACGCAGGTGACCCCGTAGAGGCGGCCCGGTACTACGACGCCGAGGGCGCAGACGAGCTGACTTTTCTCGATATCAGCGCAAGCCACGAGGGGCGTTCGACCTTGCTGGCAATGGTCGAGGCGATCGCCGCCGAAGTTTTCATTCCTCTCACGGTCGGCGGGGGTGTCCGCGAGGTCGCGGACGTCCGCCGGCTCCTGAATGCGGGGGCGGACAAGATCAGCATCAACTCGGCCGCCGTTGCCCGTCCGGATCTGGTCAAGGAAGCCGCCGACCACTTCGGTGCGCAGTGTCTTGTCGTGGCCATCGACGCCAAGAGAGTCGGGGATCACTGGGAAGTGTTCACTCACGGCGGGCGGCGCGCGACGGGTCTGGATGTGGTCGCCTGGGCGCGCAAGATGGCGCAATACGGAGCGGGCGAAATCCTGTTGACCAGCATGGACCGCGATGGCACGCGCGACGGTTTTGACGTGGCGCTGACCGCCGCCGTCGCCGATGCGGTACCCGTACCGGTCGTGGCGTCCGGTGGGGTGGGGCGACGCGAACATCTCGTGGCGGGCATTATCGAGGGTCACGCGGACGCGGTGCTGGCGGCCAGCGTATTCCATTTCCGGGAATTTACGGTTGCAGACGCCAAGCGCGCCATGGCGCAGGCGGGTATCGAGGTGCGGTTGTGATGGATTCGGCCTTTTTGGACCAGGTTCACTGGTCGGCGGAAGGTCTTGTACCGGCCATTGCGCAGGATCTGCACACTGGTCAGGTCCTGATGCTGGCCTGGATGAACCGCGAATCGCTGGCGCTCAGCGTGGAGGAAGGTCGTGCCATTTACTGGTCCCGCTCACGGCAGAGGCTGTGGCGCAAAGGGGAAGAATCCGGTCATGTCCAGCGTCTCCACGAGGTGCGGCTCGATTGTGATGGCGATGCCATCCTGCTCAAGGTGGAGCAGGTCTCCGGTATCGCCTGTCACACCGGCCGTGCCAGCTGTTTCTTCGCCCGGCTCCAGGACGGGCGTTTCGTGCCGGTTGATCCCGTTGTGAAATCCCCGGAGACCATCTACGGACCCGGCACAGCCAAATGAGAGGACGGGAAGCATAAGGAGTATAATGAGCGACGAAATCCTGACGAGGCTCTATTCCGTGCTTTTGAGCCGTAAGGGGGGCGACCCCGAGGCCTCGTACGTCGCGTCCCTGTACAAGAAGGGCACTGACGCGATCCTGAAGAAAGTGGGCGAGGAGGCGATTGAAACCGTGATCGCCGGCAAGGGCGGCACGCCCAAAGAGGTCATCCACGAGATGGCCGACCTCTGGTTCCACAGTCTCGTGCTGCTCGCCCATCTGGATCTGACGCCCGCGCAGGTGCTGGCGGAGCTGGATCGCCGGTTCGGCCAGTCGGGCTTGACGGAGAAAGCCGCTCGTGGCGAGATGCGATGATGACAGACTGTATTTTTTGCCAGATTGTGGAGGGCAGCATACCGGCCCCGCGCCTTTACGAGGATCGGGATTTCATTGTCATTCCCGACAAGTATCCCAAGGCGCCCGTCCATTTGCTGGTCATTCCCAAAATTCACATCGCCAGTCTGGATGATCTGAAGCCAGACCACGAGCCCTTGTTGGGGCGTGCCATGGCGATCCTGCCGCGTATCGCGCGCGAGCAGGGTCTGAAAAACGGCTTCCGGACCATCATCAATACGGGTCCGGGTGGCGGACAGGAAGTCTTCCACTTACATATTCATGTGCTTGGCGGCGGACGACTGCCCGGCTTTTAGGAGGCGGCTATGGATCTTTTCAGTATCTGGCACTTGCTCGTCATCTTGTTGATCGTCGTCGTGCTGTTTGGGACGAGCAAGCTGCGCAACATCGGCAGCGATCTTGGCGGGGCGATTTCCACCTTTCGCAAGGCCATGAAGGAAGGGCGCGAAGACGGGCCCGACGAGCAGCCTGAGGTGCCGGCAGACGACAGGGTGACCAAGGGCCGCGTGATTGATGCGGCTGCCTCGGACGCCCCCAAGGCCCGGCCCGCCCCGCGGCCCGCGAGAACCACCAAGTCTAAAGGCTGACCGAAGCGCCGATGTTCGACTTCAGTTTTCCCGAACTCCTGATCATCGGGATCGTCGCCGTGCTCGTGCTGGATCCCCGGCACCTGCCCGATGTAGCGCGGTCCGCAGGCCGCTGGATGGGCCGTGCCCGGCGGCTGATGGACAAGATGCGCGAGGATCTCGACGACCAGATCGGCGAGGAACATCTGGCACCGTTGCGGGAACTGAACCAGGAATGGCAGCGAACGAAATCCGCCTTGCATGAACAGGTTCCGCGGGAGTGGCTTGGCGATGACGCCAACGACGCGCTCCAGCCGCACCCCGTGACCAGTGCTCCCCCTTTGCCGTCGGTGGCGCCGAGGCCGCGGCGGCGTCGCGGCGGCAGGCGTCCGCGCAGGCCGGGCGCACATAAGGCACGATCGACCGCGAGGAAGCCAGATGGCGGTGGCGAAGGTGCCTGAAGGCACTGAGGCGACGTTCGTCGAGCATCTTCTCGAACTGCGCCAGCGCCTGATGAAGGCGGCGGCCACGGTTCTGCTTCTTTTCGTCGGCCTGTTTCCGTTTTCCGACAGGCTCTATGCGTTGCTGGCGCGGCCTTTGACGGCGGTCTTGCCGAAGAATGGCGCGATGATCGCCACCAATCTGCCGGCCACGTTCATCGCTCCCTTGAAGCTCACCTTTGCCGTCGCGGCGGCGATCGCCGTGCCCGTTGTGCTGTATCAGATGTGGGCATTCGTGGCCCCGGGCCTGTACAGGAAGGAAAAGCGCCTCGTCGCGCCGCTGCTCGTATCGAGCACGGTGCTTTTCTATCTCGGCATGGCCTTCGCGTATTTTCTCATCTTTCCTCTGGCCTTCGGATTTTTTGCGCGGGCGGCCCCAGCCGGCGTGCGCGTGATGACGGATATCAATTCCTATCTGAACTTCGTGCTCAGCCTGTTCTTTGCCTTTGGCCTTGCCTTCGAAGTGCCGGTGGTGATCGTGTTGCTGGTGATGATGGGCGTTCTGAAACCCGAAACGCTGTCGGCAAAACGCCGCTACGTGATCCTCGGCGCATTCATTCTGGCGGCGATCGTGACTCCGCCGGACGCCTTTTCGCAGACTCTTCTCGCGGTCGCGATGTGGGGGCTTTTCGAGTTGGGCCTGCTGGTTGCCTATCGCGTACGCCGCCGTCCCGCAGAATCCGGGACGGCTGCTGGCGCGTTGCGGGAGGCCCCTGCGGGGGATCTGGTGAGGGAAGAATCTCCGGTGGCTAGCTCACCGGCGCAGGCGTCCCGCTCCCCGGGGAGCTCCGCTCCCAGGCCCAGCAGCCGCCGACGCCGCCGCCGGCCCCGTCCGAAGGCGCCGCCGGGCGCGTCCTGAGTCGACCCGTATGCGCGCCGGGGCGTTTCGTGCGTGGTCGCGGCCGCCGGTCGCTACCCCTGTATCGTGGTTGGGCTGTGTGGAGGTCGCGTGCCGACAACCACGACTTTGGTCTGTTGGGCGCCGCCGTGGAGCACGGTCAGGGTGAGCTTCACGCCGGGATTGGTGTCGGTGATCCGAACCAGCGCGTCATTGGCCGTAACGAGCGGGCGGCCATCAATGGCGGTGATGATGTCGCCCGCCCGCAGTCCCGCCTTGGCCGCCGGACTGTCTGCATAAACGGCGGCAATGAGTACGCCATGGGTGCCGGGCGGCATTTTGAGCGCCCGCGCGAGCATGGGCGTCAAGGTTTGTCCGGCGACACCCACCCAGCCTTCGATCACGTGTCCATACCGGATGATTTGCCGAAAGACGTGGCGCGCCAGATTCACCGGGATGGCAAAGCCGATGCCCTGGAAGCCGCCGCCGCGGCTGTAGAGTGCGGTGTTGATGCCGACAAGATCGCCGCTGGTGTTGACAAGGGCGCCCCCGGAGTTGCCGGGATTGATCGCCGCATCGGTCTGCAGGAAGTTTTCTATCGCGCTCAGGCCCAGTTCGTCACGGCCGGTGGCGCTGACGATGCCCATCGTCACCGTCTGGCCGATGCCAAAGGGATCCCCGATCGCCAGCACCACATCACCGACATGCGTGTCACGCGTGTGCCCGAGGGTGATCGCTTTCAGGTGCGGCAAGTCGACCTTCAGAACGGCGAGGTCGGTCGAGGGATCGGTGCCCACAACCTGCGCCCGGGCATTGCGCCCATCCTGAAGAAAGACCCGGATCGCATCGGCGCCCTTTATGACATGATAATTTGTCAGAACATAGCCGCTTTTGCTGACAATGACGCCTGAGCCAAGACTGGTCTTTATGCGTTTTTGCGGGGCCTCGTCGGGCGGCGTTCCGAAGAACGGTTCCTGCAGCAGGCGGGGCTGCGGCAACACGACCACCCGCGCTGTGTTAATATTCACCACGGCGGGGGCTGCGACGCGGACGGCGGACGCGTAGGACACGGGTCCTGCTGTCACGCCCGGCGCGAGCGGGGCCTGGCGGATGACCACGGCGCCGCGGCTGGCGAACAACCGGGGCCAGACCAGGACTGCTATGAAGGCCAGGGCAAGCCCGAGCACGAGGGCTTGGCTCAGCAAGATCAGATTTTGGCGCAGTCGCATGTCTGTCTCCAAGGCGATGGCTAGGCGGCCTCGTCATTGTGGGCTAAAATTATAGGGGCTTGGCGCATGAGAAGTAAGCGGCCTGTTGGCCGCGCTGTTCCGGTACGGCGAGCCCCCCTGAAATCACGGTTTTAACCCGCGTTTTGTGTGCGGGCATGGAGATCCACATGGCAATCCCGACGGCCCGTAAACCCATCATGACGCTCTATTCGGGTATTACGTGTCCTTTCAGTCACAAGGTGCGCATCGTCCTGTTCGAGAAGGACGTCGAATGTCAGATTGTGCACGTGGATCTGAAGAAAAAGCCACGGGAGCTTGCGGAGCTCAATCCGTACAACCAGGTTCCGACCATGGTTGACCGTGACCTTGTTCTCTACGAATCCCACATTATCGCCGAATACCTTGATGAGCGTCTGCCGCATCCACCGCTGATGCCGGTCGATCCGGTCACGCGCGGCAAGGCGCGCCTGATGCTCCTGCGCTTTAGTCGCGACTGGTATGAATGGCTGCCGCAGCTTGAAGGCGATGACAAGCGTCTGGCGCAGCGCGCCCGGACCATCATCCGGGATGGTCTCACTGTGATTTCGCCGATATTCAAGGATCAACCCTATGTGCTTGGCGAGGAGTATTCTTTGGTCGACTGTGCGCTGGCGCCCCTCCTGTGGCGGCTGCCGCACTATGAGATCGAGCTTCCGCGGCAGGCCAAGGCCATCATCGACTACGCCGAGCGTCTTTTTGCGCGCAAGCCCTTCCGCGCCAGCCTGACAGACGCCGAACGCGACATGCGCCGCTGATGACGCCACTCCGGAGTTATCTTGTCCGGGCTGTTTATGACTGGGCGGTTGATTCTGGCCTGACGCCGCATGTCGTGGTCGATGTCACCAAGGCCGGCGTCGTGGTTCCTCCGGGGCGCGCCGCCGATGGACGCATCGTCCTGAACATCGATCCGGCAGCGGTGCGCAATTTCTTTCTTGACCACGACAGGCTGGCCTTTTCCGCCCGTTTCGGGGGGGCCGCCTTTAATATCACCGTGCCACTTGCGGCCGTCCTCGCCCTCTATGCCCGCGAGAATGGCAAGGGTCTGTCATTCGAGCAGGATCCGGATGGCGACTCCCCGCCCCCTGCGGAACCCACCCCGCCAACTCCCGCGCCCCCAAAGGCACCCGCGCTACGGCGCGTGAAGTGATGCGTCGGCCGCCTGTCGGCCTGTAACGCCGGCCGCGTCTTTCCGTCCCCGATTGCCCGGCGCATGTCGGAAGGCATTTTGAGTCCGGTGTCTGGTCTGGCAGCATAACCCCTTATCCAGATTTGCCTTTTTATATTTCCTATGGGGTTATCATGTTGAGTTCGGTGCTATCCGTACGATGCACCCGGCGCCCGACGTGGATCGCGCGCCTGCACACCCTGGTCGCGGCCCTTTTGCTTCTCGTCGGGACGGTCGCGCATGCCACGCAGATCGTGGTTGCCAACGAACCCATCACCGGCAGCACCATTCCCTTGAGTCAGGCGACGGTGATCCCGGGCGCGGGCACCGGGCAGACCTACTATGTGTCGACTACGGGATCGGACAGCAACAATGGTCTTAGTCCCCAGACGGCGT
>JAJYHH010000068.1 GCA_021784845.1 Pseudomonadota bacterium | reverse complement strand
GGGCCACGGCGAGATCGACATAGCGCTCGCACAGGCCCATGACGCGGTGGAGACTCACTCCCGTCAGGCGCGCCACCGCCCGAAAGGGCATCTCCCGGCAGAACGTGAGGATCAACGCCTCGAAGAGCAGCGTGAAGCCGGCAAGCCGGCCCACGAAGGCGGGCTTGATCTGGCGCACGCTCCCGTCGGGAAGCCTCACGCGCGGTACGCGCACCTCGAGGAAGCACTCGTGCTGGAAGAAATTCAAATGCCGGTAGCGGTTGACCGTGGTGTCATGGACGGGGTGTTCCCCGGCCACTTCGGGATGTCCAAACCGACTGCCGGAGATAAAGTCCACGGCAATTGTCAGCGTCCGGGCCTTGGCATCGAAGGTCACATCCCGTACATGCCAGGGTGTTTCAATCCCCAAAGCCGCCTCAAAAAGCTTCGTTTCCGCCATCACCGCCACTCCTCATTGGGTTCTCTGGCGGTATTTTATCCATGATCGGTACCCACTCGGAATTCAACAGAGGCCTCATATTGCCGGCCGCATGGCTGGTCGATGAAGACGGTCGATCTCAAGGTCCGGCCTATCCACCATCGCTTGAGCGACAGGGCATTGCCGGCCGCATGGCCGGTCCGGGCCCACATCTTCCTCTGCATGCTCGCCTACTACGTCGAGTGGCACCTGAAGGAGGCCTGGCGGGAACTACTCTTTACCGACGAGGATCAAGCCGCCAAGACCACCCGTGACCCAGTAGCGCCGGCCGAGCGCTCGGCAGGCGCGAAAGCCAAGATCGCCCGTCGACACCACGCGGACGGTACACCCATCCACAGCTTCCAGACACTCCTCACAGAGCTTGCCACCATCGTGCGCAATACGTGCTGCACCTCTGCTGAAGCCGATGCGCCGACCTTCACGGTCACGACCCAATCGAACCCACTCCAGCGGCGCGCGCTGGATCTGATCGACCAGTTGGCTGTGTAGTCAGAACGCGGCCACCGGGTTTCTGCGAAAAGGCTTGAATGCCAAGGGGAAATGTCTTTGGGGCGGCTAGCAACTAAGGCTTAACGCGGAATGGATGGAATATCAGGGGGAAGTATTGCAATGTACCCAGAACGGGTATTAATATACTCAAAATGGGTATGAGAATGCCAGCCAAAGCCAAACGGCCAAGATCGGGTGCCGCCATGCGGTATAAGTCTGTGTTGCGGGCGACAAGCCTCGCCGACGCGCTGTTTTCGATGACGCAGCAGCGTGTGTTGGCATTGTTGTTTGGTCAGCCGGAGCGGAGTTTCTTCACTACTGAGATCATAGGCCTGGTTGGTGCCGGATCGGGCGCCGTGCAGCGTGAGATCCGGCGCTTGGCGGAGAGCGGGTTGGTTACGGTGACGCGCATCGGGAACCAGAAGCACTGCCAAGCCAATCATACCTCGCCGATCTTCGAGGAACTGCGGGGCATCGTGGCCAAGGTCCTTGGCCCGGCGGAAATATTGCGCGGGGCGTTGGTACCGCTTGGGGATAAGGTGCGCCTGGCGCTGGTGTATGGATCGATAGCGAAGCGCAATGACACGGCCCACAGTGATGTCGATCTGTTGATTGTTTCGGATGTGCTGACGTTGGAGCAGGTTTATGAGGTGCTGGCGCCCGCCGAGCAACAACTCGGTCGCCGTGTCAGCCCGACTTTGTATACTGCCGCGGAGTTCCGCCACCGCCGAGAGAACGGCCGCCCGTTTCTCAGAAAGGTGTTGGCGGGCGACACGATCTTGCTGGTAGGTGATGACGATGACCTCCTCGTCTCTGGATAACCTTGTTCGCGTCGGCCAACTCAAGACCGAGCCACCAACGCAAGCGGAGTTCGACGGCCTGGTCCGTTCGGGCCGAGTGCGGCTCGCGGATGCGGGCAATCCGGCCCTAGCCCTGGAGAGCCGCTTCGATCTCGCTTACAACGCCGCGCACGCCTTATCGCTCGCGGCGCTCCGTTGGCATGGCTATCGATCGGAGAACCGCTATCAGGTGTTCCAGACCCTGACGCACACGCTTGCCTTGGACGCTACGCAATGGCGCATACTCGATCAGGCGCATCGCAAGCGCAACCTGGCTGAATATGAGGGTGATCTGGATGTGGACGAGGCCCTGGTGGCAGCTATCATCCGCGTTGTGCAGGCGGTGGCCGAACGGGTCGCGGCACTCGGACCTATTGCGTTGGAATGATCTCCGTCTGCTACGTCCGCCTCGAAAGGCTTTTCTCGATGAGTCGACAAATGCCGATGGAATATGACGGACCAGGACCGACCTTACCATCCCGGATAGGTTGTGGGCCATCAGGGCGCGTGTCTTCGGCCCTACGGGTTCTTGATGCCCTCCGGGTCCCTCGAACGGGGCGTTTGTGCGCCCCCGCTCGAGGGGTTATTTGTGGAGAATGGGGTATCAGTTGAATCCCCCCGCGGCTACCGCCTGAACGGTGCAGGCATGGGTCGCATATTGACCTATGGTCGTATACCCGACGCTTGTCATGTCGCTGAATGAGGGGATGGAGATGGCCTGGATGCTGCCGTTGTTATAGTTGGGGGCCGTGCAGTCGTCGAGGACGTAGAGGGTCTTGCCGTCTGCGCTCAAGGCGAGTCCATAGGCGTTGGTGAAGTTTCCTTGGATGACGGTCGGCGTGTAGTTCCAGGTGCCCGTGGCCGATTGCGGGTTTTGGCGCACAAACACGTCCAACGCCCCGCTCCCGTTTTGCATGGCGACATAGAGTCGCCGCCCTTTGGGGCCCATCACGAGCCCGAGGGGTTTGAGGTCGGTGGTGTCCACGCCGTTGTCCGAGGTCAGGGTGCCGTTTTGGGCGTTGATCGTAAAGATCGAGACCACGCCTGAGGTCTGTGAGCCGCCGTTGCCATTATCGGACACATAGAGGTGGCGGCCGGACGGACCGATGACGATTGTCCAGGGGTTGGTGCCGGTCGCGGCCGCCGAGCCCATCCCGAGGACGCCGCTCGCCGGTGTGAGGCTGCCGTTATCGGGGTTTATGGCGAAGGCATCAACGAGGCTGCCGGCGAATTCCGAGGAATAGAGGAAGCGGCCCGTGGGGTCGATGGCAAGCAGCATCGGGTAGTTGCCGTAGACCTGGGTGCGGTATCCCGTGCCAAGAGGGCTCGGCATCCCCTGGCTCAGACTGTAGGCATCTATGGTGCCACCCGTACTCTGTCCGGTGCTATCGTCGTAGTGGCTATTGGCAACGTAGAGGTAGCGCCCCGAGGGATCGACGGCGATCCCCATCGGGCTCTGGCCGGCCGGAAGGGAACTGGGTGCGCCCAGGGGGCCGTTTGCGGGGCTCATGGCGAAGGTGGTGACATCGCCTTGGCCGGCCTGGGCCCAATCGGAGGCATACAGATGCAGGCCATCGGGCGCGATCGCCGCCGCGCTCGGGCCTTGGTCGGCGATATTCGTCGTGCAGGCATTACAGGTATAGGCGCTGGCCGGTGTCCCGAGCGTCCCGCCGGGCTCTATGGGGTAGGCGGCGATCGAGGTCGTGGACTGGTTGACCACATAAAGGGTCTGGGGTTGCATGGTCACCGTGACCGGCACGCTCAGGGCGGCGGTGGGTGCCAGTCGTGTCCGTAGCACCGCGCTCGATGTCAGGGTGGCCCCCGATCCGCCTGGCGACAGGGCATAGGCCAGTAAATCGGCGCGGGCGCCGTTGCTCACGAACACGTAATGGCCGCCCGGAGAGGCGGTAATCGCGGTGGCGGTGCCGCGGCCTGAAAGGGAGCTCACAGGTGGGCCGCTGATGGTCCCGCCGCTTGCCGGATAGTATGCGGTTTCGATACCGCTCGATGTATTCCCGGTGATCGCAAGCCCGTTCCCGGTGACCGTTATGGCGACCGGGGTGAGGCCGCTTGGCAGCGGCTGCGAGTTCTGCGAGGTGAGGGTGCCGCCGCCCGCGGCCGTGTAGCCATATACGCCACTCGACGTCAGCACATACAGATTCCCGGCACTATCGGTCGCCCCGGCGACGATGCCGTTTAAGGGGGTGGTGGAGGGCCCGGAGGGCATCCCGTTGCCGGCGCTGAAGGTGGTGATGCCGTCGGCGGC
>JAJYHH010000094.1 GCA_021784845.1 Pseudomonadota bacterium | reverse complement strand
GACACCGTTTACGTGGTGCGCCATATCACCCGGAAGGGCAAAACCGTGCTGGTCGCAGATCAGGTGCTGGTGCGCACCGGCAGGGAGCGCCACGGACGGGTCGTCATAAAGTCCGGCCTGAAGGCCGGCTGGACCGTGGTGACGGCCGGACAGGTGAAGCTGCACAACGGCATGCCGGTCGCTGTCAACAACAGCGTCCAGCCTTAAGGCGGCGCCATGAACTTCACCGATTTCTTCATCCGCAGACCGGTCCTTGCAACCGCGCTCAGTCTCGTCATTTTTCTGCTCGGCTTGCGCGCCTATCTCGGCATGACCGTGCGCCAGTATCCGAAGATGACAAACACCACGATCACGGTGACGACGGTTTATCCGGGCGCGAGCCCCACCACCGTGCAGGGATTCCTCACGACACCGCTTGAGCGGGTGATCGCGACGGCGCCCGGCATTTCCTATATGACCTCGACCAGTGCCGAGGGCGCCTCGACCATCACGGTCTACATGCAACTGAATTACAGTCCGGATGCCGCAGTCGCCAACATCCAGTCGAAGATCCAGCAGGTCGTGAACAAGCTGCCGACGGGCAGCGAGCTGCCGGTCATCAATGTCACGGTCGGTGATTCCACCGACCTCATGTACATTGCCTTTTACAGTCCCGTCATGTCGCAGCAGCAGATCACCGACTATCTGCTGCGCGTCGTCCAGCCAGACCTGGTGGCTGTCCACGGCGTGAGTCAGGCGCAGATCGTGCCCGCCGGCACCGGCTCGGGCAACACCTTTGCGATGCGCGTCTGGCTCAACCCCCGCAAGATGGCCGCGCTCCACATCGACGCATCCCAGGTGGCGGCAGCGCTTGCGAGCAATGACTACATCTCTGCCGTGGGGCGCACGCGCAGCACCAACATCGCGGAAGTCATAACCGCCACGACCAGCCTGACCACCGCCCGGGAATTTCGCAATCTGATCGTAGCCCAGGTGGGAGACACCCCGGTTCGCCTAAAGCAGCTCGGCCATGTGACGCTGGGCGCCGAGACCTACACGCAGGAGGCGTTTTTCAACGGCACCACGGCCGCCTACATTGGCATCCAGCCCACCCCCACGGCCAATTCGCTGGATGTGGCCCGCGGCGTGCACCGCGCTCTGGCGCGTCTGCACCGCCAGCTTCCGCCGACTTTGCATGTGGCGGTTCCCTACGACGCGAGCACCTACATCACCGCTGCGCTGCACGAAATCGTCAGTACCATTGCCATCACCCTGGTGGTGGTGATTGTCGTCATTCTTCTCTTTCTGGGTTCGCTGCGCGCGGCCATCATCCCCGCTGTCGCCATACCGCTGTCCATTGTCGGCGCGGGGCTTTTGATGATGATCATGCATTTCACCATCAATCTGCTCACGCTGCTTGCGATCGTTCTCGCCATCGGACTGGTGGTCGACGATGCCATCGTGGTGGTCGAAAACATTCATCGGCACATCGAGGAAGGGCGCACGCCTCTTGACGCCGCGATCCTGTCGGGGCGCGAACTCCTCGGCCCCATCGTCGTCATGTCGACGACGCTCGTTGCGGTGTTCGCGCCGATCGGCTTCATGGGCGGTCTGACCGGCAGCCTGTTTTCAGAGTTCGCTTTCACGCTGGTCGCGGCCGTGCTCGTGTCGATGGTCATTGCCTTGACGCTCTCGCCCATGCTGAGTGCGCGAGTACTGCGGCACAGTACGCCCCACGGTTTCGGGCACTTCATCGATGAGCGCTTCGATCGTCTGCGTCTGCGCTACGACCGGCTTTTGCATGGCAGCCTCGACTACCTGCCGGTGACTCTCGTCTTCGCCGCGGCGATGCTAATCAGCACGTACTTTTTGTTTACGACGACACGCCAGGAGCTCGCGCCCCAGGAAGACCAGGGGGTCCTGTTTGTGGCGGGCACCGCGCCACCGACGGCAACGCCCCATTACCTGCGCACCTACGGGATGCAGATCCTCCACGATTTCGAGCGCACCAAGGGCTATGACAAGAGCTTCATGATCAGCGGATTTTCGCCGACGGGCGCCGGAGACAACTCGCTCATGGCGGGCATGCACCTCGTTTCCTGGAGCAAGCGATCCCAGAGCACGATGCAGTTGCAGCCCATTGTGCAAAACCAGATGAATCACATAGCGGGCCTCCAGCTTGCGGTCTTTCAGCGGCCGTCCTTGCCGGGTTCGGCGGGCGGGCCGCCGGTGCAGTTCGTGATCGAAGCGAGCGCCGGCTATCGCAAGATCGACAAGGTGGCCAACCAGCTAGTCGGCATCGCCCAGCGAAGTGGCCTGTTCGCCTACGTGGCCAAAGATCTGCGCTACGACAACCCCCAGGTCGTCATAAAGATCCACCGCAATATTGCATCCGATCTTGGCTTTACTATGCAGGACGTGGCCGCGAACCTGCAGCCGCTGTTGAGCGGCAACTATATCAATCGCTTCGACCGCGCGGGCCGCAGCTACGAAGTGATTCCGCAGGTGGCGCGAAAATACCGCGCCAATCCCGCGCTTTTGAAGGACTTTTATCTGCGCACGCCGACTGGCCACATGATCACGCTGTCGACCATCGCCTCGATCCATCGCCAGATCGAACCGGAGTTCCTGCCTCAGTTCCAGCAGATGAATTCGGCGACGATTCAGGCGGTGCCGATGCCGGGAGTGACGATGGGGCAGGCACTGTCCTATCTGCGACTGCAGGCGCGGCACATTTTCCCGCAGGGGTTTACCATCAACTACGCCAGCGAGTCCCGCCAGTTCATGCACAACCGCAGCGGCCTGCTGGTGACGTTCTTCCTCGCCATTTTGTTGATCTTTCTGCTTCTTGCCGCGCAGTTCGAGAGCTTCCGGGATCCGCTCATCGTGCTCGTTACGGTACCGATGTCGATCAGTGGCGCCTTGCTCTTTTTGAGCCTCGGTTTTGGCACCATCAACATCTACACCGAAGTGGGGCTGATCACGCTGATCGGTCTCATCACCAAACAGGGCATTCTGATCGTCCAGTTTGCCAACGAGGCGCAGCGCCACGACGGTCTTAGCAAACGCCAGGCCGTGGAGCGCGCATCATCCATTCGCCTGCGTCCGATTCTCATGACCACCGGCGCGATGGCGATTGGGGTGCTGCCGCTGCTCCTTGCCACCGGCCCCGGCGCGGCCGCCCGCTTCGCTATGGGGCTTGTCATCTTCACAGGGCTTAGCCTGGGCTCGCTGTTTTCGCTTTTTGTCGTTCCGGCTATGTACATGGTGCTGGGCAAGGATCACAGCCACGACGCGATCTCGGGGCGTCCCGGATAGGCGTGTCCCCGCCGTCGCCACCAGGCGGGCCTTCGGATGCGAAGCAAGATGACCGCGCCCGCGCCGCCTGAAGGGGCGCGGGCTTGCGATCAGAGACCGAGAGCCTTGTCGGTCTCCTTGTTGGGCTTGCCGGTTTCCGGCAGCCCATGGGCCTTCTGAAACTTTTTCAGGGCGGCCATGGTCTTGGCTCCGAGCTTGCCATCTACCACAAGTCCCGCTTTGTCCTTTTCGTTCAGTGCGGACTGAATCTCGCGGATGGAGGCCCCTGCGGCGGCTTCGTGCTGGGGCGCCGCCGTGGCCGGCGGGGTGCCCGTTTCCGTTCCATTCTCGTTCGTCATGCCATTACCATTGCCGTTGGCGGCAAAGGCCACCAAAGGAAAGGCGCAGAACATGGCGGCCCAAAAGGCCTTCCGGGCCTTGTTCGGATTTCGTAACATGGACATGTCAGTCTCCTGAATCGCTGCGGCCCCCGGAAAATTCCGTCCAAGGTGGCTCGGGGGAGAACACCCCTTGGTTCTGCGCATCCTACGGAGTCCGGCTGGGCGTGCCATCCGCAAAATGGTACGTCCCCTGGGGCCGGGACAGATGCGCAATGGCACCCAGGCGACGAACGGGAGAATGGATGAATCAGCCTTACGACCCAAAAGCCGCGCGGCCCTACTGGACGCCCGCAACGAAATTCCTGCACACGGGGATGGCGGTCACCGTGACCTTGCAGCTCTTCTTGAGCCTCATCATGCAGGTGCCTCATCCCCACCGCGCACCCACGGCTGGTGGTCTTTTGTTTTTTCGCCTGCACGAGTGGATCGGCCTGGCGGCCGT
>JAJYHH010000089.1:10379-19193 GCA_021784845.1 Pseudomonadota bacterium | reverse complement strand
CCTGCGCTTTGTGTCATGCCGCCCAGTACAAGGCGTGGCGCACGAGCCGCCACGCGCGCGCCATGGGCGCGGGCGTGATCGCGCAACTGGCGGTGGCCGGCGTGCGCGCCCGGGCGTTCGTGGGGGGTTGCCTGTCGTGTCATGCGCCAGGCCGGCGCCAATGGCGCGAGGTGCAGGCTTTTATCCGCGGGGGTCACCTGCGCGCTCTGGCGCGCGAGGGCGTCGGCTGTGCCGATTGCCATGTGCGCCACTACCAGCGATTCGGGCCACCGCTTGCTGCCTTCATCGCCGCTGGCTCCGTGATCCACGGCGGCTTTACACCCGAGTCCGCTTTTACGCGCAGCCGCTTCTGCGCCGTCTGCCACCAGTTTCATCGCAGCGGGGCGCGCCTCGATGGCGTGCTGCTCGAGAACACCTACAACGAGTGGCGTAACAGTTCCTACGGCCGGGCCGGTGTCACCTGCCAGGACTGCCACATGCCCGGCGGCCGCCACGTCTTCGCCGGCATCCACGACGCGGCTTTTGTGCGGCGCGCCGTGCGGGTGGGCTGGCGCAGGTCTGCGTGCGGACGGTTGCGCGTGTGCGCGCAGCTGTCTTTGACCAATACGGGTGTGGGGCATGATTTCCCCACCTACACGACGCCCAAGGTCGTGATGCGCATCGAGGAGCTCTGCGGTGACCGGGTGTGCGCAAAGACGCGCCGCCAGAGCGTGATCGCGCGGCGCATCAACCTTGAGCTGACACGTCAGTATTTTGATACGCGGCTGGCACCCGGGGCGACGCGGCGGCTGGTCTATGCCATGCCGCAAGAGGCAGGCGCTACCGCCCTTGCCGCCCGTATCGTCGTCTATCCGGACGCGGCGTATGTGCGCTTTTTCCGTGCCTATCTGGCCCATTACCATATGACGGCCCGGGAACGGCTGCTGATCGAGCGGGCGCTCAACCACGACCGGCATTCGTCTTACGTGCTGTGGCGTGTCCGCAGCCCTTTGCGGGCGGGCGCATCGGCGGGTCTGCGATGAATGGGGATGCTGGCGCGGTTTCAGACAAACCCGCAGCCAGGGGCGCGTTCGGCACCCCTGCGCGGCGGGTGTGTGGTTCAGAGCGAACGGATGTTCGAAGCCTGCGGGCCCTTGGGGCCGTGCTGTACCTCGTACTCAACCTCCTGGCCTTCCTTCAGCGTTTTGTAGCCTTCCATCTGAATGGCCGAGAAGTGGGCAAAGACATCATCGCCGCCTGCAGCAGGCGAGATGAAGCCATAACCCTTGCTCGCGTTAAACCATTTGACAGTTCCTGTTGCCATACACGTAATCCCCCTCGTGATGCTGCCCGCCATGGTTCAGCTTGTAGACGGGTCATTTTTTGGGTAAAGCTTGCCACATAGTGAGCCCGGAACAATCGAGCCCAGCCCTATTGATGCTCGTTTCGGTCTTGCTGTCAAGGGTCTTTCGGGGGCGTCGTGAACGCGGAGGAGCGGCCCCGGGCAGGGGCCAAATGGGCGTATAATCGCATCAAACCGCCGTAATTGGGCATTCGAGCGAGACAACGTTATGGCCGACGACGATCCACGTTTTCAGGAAGACCTTGGGGTTCAGGAGGCACAGCCGAGGCTGGCGAAACCGCCTTTGTATAAGGTTATTCTGTTGAATGACGACTATACTCCGATGGAGTTTGTCGTTCTGATTCTCGAGCGCATTTTCCACAAGAGCCGGGAAGACGCGACGCGCATCATGCTGCATGTCCATCAGCGCGGCATGGGGGTCTGCGGTGTATATACACGGGAAGTGGCGGAGACTAAAGTTAGACAAGTGATGTCGTTTTCCGGCGAGAACCAGCATCCGCTGCAATGCACGCTGGAGCCGGAGTAGAGATCCGTAAATCGGAGGTGTTCCTAGCATGTTATCCCAGGAACTCGAGTTTTCCCTGAACATGGCGTTTCAGGATGCCCGCGAAAAGCGCCATGAATTCATTACGGTCGAGCATCTTCTGGCTGCACTGCTCGACAATCCCAGCGCATCGCGCGTGTTGCGCGCCTGTGGCGGCAACATCGAGGAGCTGCGGCGTACGCTGGCGGGTTTCCTGCGCGAGAACGTGCCGACCCTGGCGCCGGGCAGTCAGGCCGAGACCCAGCCGACCCTGGGCTTCCAGCGCGTCATCCAGCGTGCGGTCCTTCATGTGCAGGGCGTGGGCAAGAAGGAAGTGACCGGCGCCAACGTGCTTGTTGCGATCTTCAGCGAGAAGGAATCGCACGCCGTATATTTTCTGCAGAAACAGAACATCACGCGCTTTGATGTGGTCAATTACATTTCCCACGGCATCTCCAAGGTGCCAGGTGAAGGTCAGGAACTGTCGGCCGCCGAGGACCAGGAGGAGGGCGCGGCGCCCAGTGAGCGGGGCGCCCTCGATGTCTTTGCCGTCAACCTGAACGAGCAGGCGCGGCTGGGCAAGATCGATCCCCTCATCGGCCGCGACCATGAAATGGAGCGCACCGTCCAGATCCTGTGCCGCCGGCGCAAGAATAATCCGCTTTATGTCGGGGAAGCCGGTGTCGGCAAGACCGCCATCGCCGAAGGGCTCGCGAAAAAGATCGTCGATGGCGAGGTGCCGGAGATTCTGGCCGACAGCACGATCTATGCGCTCGATATGGGCGCGCTGCTGGCCGGCACGAAGTATCGCGGCGATTTCGAGAAGCGGCTGAAGGCGGTCATCCAGCATCTGAAGAAACAGGAAAAGGCGGTGCTGTTCATCGACGAGATCCACACGATCATCGGTGCCGGTGCCGCTTCGGGCGGCGCGATGGACGCCTCCAATCTGCTGAAACCCGCGCTCGCAAGCGGTGAACTGAAATGCATCGGTTCGACCACTTACCAGGAATACCGTGGCATTTTCGAGAAGGATCGGGCGCTGGCGCGCCGCTTTCAGAAGATCGATGTGCCGGAACCCTCCGTGGAGGAGGCGGTGCAGATCCTGCGCGGGCTAAAGCCCAAGTTCGAACAGCATCATGGCGTGCGCTACACGCAGCAGGCGCTGCGCAGCGCCGTGGAGCTCGCCGACCGATACATCGGTGACCGGCACTTGCCGGACAAGGCCATCGACGTCATCGACGAAGCCGGAGCAAGCGTTCACCTTGCGGCACCGAGCAAACGCAAGAAGACGATCGGTGTGCCGGAGATCGAGGAGATCGTGGCGCGGATCGCGCGCATCCCCCAGCGGCACGTGTCGACCTCCGATCGCGAGACGCTGCGCAATCTCGAGCGGGATCTGAAGCTGGTGGTGTTCGGTCAGGATGCGGCGGTCGAAGCGCTGGCATCCTCCATCAAGATGGCGCGTTCGGGGCTGCGTGAAGGCGAAAAGCCCATCGGATCCTATCTGTTCTCGGGCCCGACGGGGGTGGGCAAGACCGAAGTCACGCGTCAGCTTGCCTACGTGCTCGGGCTGCAGCTCATTCGCTTTGACATGTCCGAGTACATGGAGCGGCATACGGTGTCGCGGCTGATCGGCGCACCGCCAGGCTACGTCGGCTTCGATCAGGGCGGGCTTTTGACGGATGCGGTCAACAAGCATCCGCACGCGGTGCTTTTGCTCGATGAGATCGAAAAGGCGCATCCGGGCGTCTTCAACCTGCTGCTGCAGGTGATGGATCATGGCACCCTGACGGACAACAATGGGCGCAAGGCGGACTTTCGGCACGTGATCCTGGTGATGACGACGAACGCCGGGGCCGAACAGTTGTCCAAAAAGGGCATGGGCTTCATGCCGGGCGAAAAGACGGGCGACGAGGGTCTTGCCATCCAGCAGACCTTTACGCCGGAGTTTCGCAACCGCCTGGATGCCGTGATCAGCTTCAAGCCGCTGTCGCCGCAGACCATTGCGCACGTCGTCGACAAGTTCATCGTCGAACTGGAAGGTCAGCTCGAGGAAAAAGGGGTGAACATTGAAGTGGATGCCTCGGCCCGTGCGTGGCTTGCAAGGCACGGCTATGACGCGGCCATGGGTGCGCGGCCGATGGCGCGGCTGATCCAGGACCGCATCAAGAAGCCGCTTGCCAATGAGTTGCTGTTTGGACGGCTCGTGCACGGCGGTACGGTCGTGGTGCGCGAAGACAACGACGATCTGGTGTTCGATTATGCCGAAAAGCCCGTGGGCATCCAGGAATGAGGTGATATGCACAGCCGGCGTGGATGTCCGCGCCGGATCTTCGGTCGGCCCGGCGACTCCGCTCTATGAGCGGGTCCCCACCCGCGACGCGGGCACGGGTGAGCGGCTGGCTGATTTCATGATGCTGTTTCCGGGATTGCGTGAGCGGCCCGGTGGACAGCGTGGCGTACGGGCGCGGCTGATCAAGGGTGTCCTCGTCAGGTTTCCCGAGGTCGTATTCGCCGACCTCAATCTGCGTCTCAATCTGCTGTGGGTCAGTGTCCGGACGCGGCCCGGTGTGATCCTGGATATCGCCACGTGTCTGAAGCTGTATATGCCCGAGGCGCTGCTGGTCGCGCCGAAATATGTCTACTGACTAACGGGCGCGGAAGACAATGCGGCCCTTGGTGAGATCGTAAGGGGTAAGCTGGACGGTGACCTTGTCGCCGGTCAGGATGCGGATGTAATTCTTGCGCATCTTGCCGGATATGTGAGCCGTGACCAGGTGGCCATTGTCGAGCCGTACACGAAACAGGGTGTTCGGCAGCGTGTCAACGATGGTGCCTTCCATTTCTATGTGTTCTTCTTTCGACACGAGAGATCTCCGGACAAAACGGGCCCTATCATGCCGCAAGGCGGGCGGCCCGTAAAGCGCCGGGGGCCCGGGGCGGCGGGGCGGCGGGTCCCGTCTTGTGGCAGATCTTCCTTCACAGCCGTGTCCAGCGTCCATTGCGGTACCCTTCAAGCGGCCGGAAACGGCTCTTGTACGCCATTTTCGGGCTCGCCTCGACCCAGTAGCCGAGATAGAGAAAGGGCAGGCCCAGTGCATGCGTCAGCTGCACCTGCGAGAGGATGGCCAATGTGCCAAGTCCGCGGCTTGGCAGCTCGGGTTCGTAAAATGTATAGACCGCCGACAGGCCATCCGGCAGGCTGTCGACCACGGCCACGGCAAGCAGCTGGCTGTCTGTGCGGAATTCGTAGAATACCGTTTCGACCTGTCGCCCGACGAGAAAACGCATGTACGTCGGTGCATCGGGATTGGCCATGGAGCCGCCTGTGTGGCGCTGGTTCTGGTAGCGCAGAAACAGGGCGAAGTGCTCGTCGTCGAACACGGGGGCCTTCGCCACCATGCGCACATCGCCGTTGCGCAGCAGTGTGCGCCGCTGACTGCGGGACACGACAAAGGATGCCACGGGAATGCGCACGGCCACGCAGGCCTGGCAGTTCTGGCAGTGCGGTCGGTAGATCAGGTCGCCGCTGCGGCGGAAGCCGCGGCGGTTGAAGTCTCCGAAGAGCTCGGCGCTCAAGGGGAAGCGCGGATCCATGAACAGCGTGTTGGCGGCGCGGTCGGGCAGGTAGCTGCACTCATGGGCCGTCGACAGAAAGAGATTGGGAAGTGAATCGCTCATTGTGATTCCGTGATGTCATGCCAGGAGCCGCGCCGGGTCGGCGCATCCAGCGCGTCGCGCAACCGGACGAGGAATGTCTCGCGGGGCAGCGCGATGGCGCCAAGCGAGGCCATGTGCGGAGAGCTCACCTGACAGTCGATCAGGGAGAAATTCCACGCCGCAAGGACGGCCGCCAGGCGCACGAAGGCGATCTTGGAGGCGTTGGCAGTCAGACTGAACATCGACTCGCCAAAGAAAGCGCCGCCCAGGGCTACGCCATACAAACCACCGACCAGCGCCGTGTCCTGCCAGCATTCGACGCTGTGCGCAAAGCCAAGCCGGTGGAGCTCCTCGTAGGCTGCGATCATCTCCGCCGACAGCCACGTGCCCTGCGCCGTCCGGCGGGGTGCGGCGCAGGCGCGGATGACCTCGCCAAAGGCGCGGTCGAATGATATGCGCCATGGCGTGCGGCGCAGGCCCTTGGCGAGGCTGCGGTTGATGCGCACGGCCCCTGGCGCCACCATCATGCGCGGATCCGGGGACCACCACAGGATCGGCGGTTCGTTGAACCAGGGGAAGATGCCGAGACTGTAGGCGTGCAGGAGACGCCGGGGATGCAGATCGCCGCCTGCCGCAAGCGGCGCATCGGCGGGCGCGGTGCTGACTGGCGGAAAGCCCGGGTCGTCGGCGCGCAACCAGCGCATTCATGCCCCCTCGTCAAGCCACGCCCGCCAGGCCGCATGATCCGAGACGTCGACCTGCGCCTGCCGGGCCCGTGCGATCAGATAGGCCTGCAGGTCCATCAGCCATTCGCTGTCCATGAGCCAGGGCGCCGTCGGCAGGGCCGCATGCAGTGTGGTGTAGAGGTGTTTCAGTTCATCCAGGGCATAGTCGTCCAGTGTGCGCATCATGTGGGCTCCGCGGGGCGCTTGAAGGGTGAGTGCTCATTCAGTTCGGTCAGCTCATGCGCAACGCCCGTGTGTTCGCGGGCGAGAAAATCGGCCACCGCCTGATTGAAGCGGGGGTGATCGAGCCAGTGCAGCGATGATGTGGTGGCCGGCAGAAAGCCGCGGCTTAGCTTGTGTTCGCCTTGCGCGCCCGCCTCGAAACGCTGAAGGCCGTGTTGCAGGCAGTAGTCGATCGCCTGGTAGTAGCAGGTCTCGAAATGCAGTCCCGGCAACGAAGAGGTGGTTCCCCAGTAACGTCCATAGAGGGTGTCTTTGTCGCGCAAATAGAGGGCGCCGGCGACGGGTGTGCCTTCGTGCTCGGCGAGAAGCAGCACGGTGCCTGCTACCCGCTCGCCCAGCAGGGAAAAAAAGCGGCGGGTCAGGTAGGGGATCGCTCCGTATTTTTCGATGGTGGCGCGGTAAAAGCCGTAGAAGAGGTCCCATTGGGTCTCGGTGACGCGACACCCTTCATGGAACGCAAAGCGCACTCCGGCGTTAGCGAGACTTTGCCGTTCGCGGCGGATGTTCTTGCGTTTGGCGTGCGTAAACGCACCCAGAAATTCGCCAAAATCCCGCCAGCCCTCATTGTGCCAGTGGAACTGGTAGCCGGTGCGCCGCAAAAGGCCCGCATCCTGGAGCGCGCGGGTATCGTCGGCGTCGGTGAAAAGCCAGTGGATGGATGAGGCGCCGCTTGCCCGGGCGTGCGCTTCCAGGGCGCGCTGCACCGTAATCGCGAGATCGCGCGGCGCATCCAGGGCGCGCAGCAGGCGGCTGCCCGTGACCGGCGTGAACGGCACCGCCGCGACAAGCTTCGGGTAATAGCGCAGGCCCGCCTGCTGGTAGGCGCGCGCCCAGGCCCAATCGAATACATATTCCCCGTAGGAGTGTGACTTGCGGTAAAGGGCCACGGCCGCAACCACCTGGTCGTCCTCCCGCACGAGCATCATTTCCGGCAACCAGCCCGTTCCGGGACCGACACAACCGGCTTCTTCCAGGGTGGCGAGGAAGGCGTGCCGCATAAAGGGCTGCGGGCCGGCGAGCCGGTCCCAGGTCTCTGCCGGAATGGCCGTGACGGGGCCTTCAATGGAGCAGTGCATGATGCGGCCAGTCTACCATCGATCAGCCCCGTCAGTCTGTTGCGGGAGCGGCTCTCGTCGGGTGATGAAAACCGCGTGGCGGCAGCAGGCGCCTGTTCAGTCTTTGCAGATCGGCGGGCGTCAAATGGCTGATTGCGGCCGTCAGTTCAAGCCGGCTCATGAGGTAGCCGAACACCGCGGCGGCGAGCTCGCGCCTGGCTGCATAGAGCTGCTGTTGCGCGGCCAGCACATCGACATTGCTGCGGATGCCGATGCGCGCGCCGAGCCGTTCGGAGGCCAGTGCGGTGCGGCTGGCGTGCAGGGCCGTTTCGAGGGCGCGGATCTGCGCATAGGCGCTGCGTACATTCAGGAAGCCCTGATGGACGTTATAGCGCACCAGCCGTCGTGCGCGCTCGAGTGTGTATCGTGCCTTGCGCGCGCGGGCCCGGGCCTTGGCCGATGCCGCCCGCAGTTCACCGCCCTGATAGAGCGGAAAGGTCAGATCGATGCCCACCGATTTCTGCCGGCTCACATTGCCAAGGCCGAACATGCTGTTGCCGGCCCGGGCGTACTCATAACTGGCGACGGCCTCGATGCGGGGGAAACGCGCGGCACCGGCGGCGCGGGCCTCGGCGCGGGCGGCGCGGGCCTCGGCGCGGGCGACTGCAAGCGTCAGGCTCTGTTCGCGGGCGCGCGCGAGATCGGCTGTCAGGGTACCCGCCGGCGGGGGCTTGGGAAGATCTGCGATATTGAAAGACCACAGGCCCCGCACGGGCTGATTGGTCATGCGCGCCATCCGGTTGCGGGCGATGCGCACGGCGTTTTGCGCCTTCAGCGCCTGGGCGGTGACGACATCGTAGCGGGCACGGGCTTCGTTGGCGTCCGTTATGCTGGCGGTACCGAGATAAAAGCTGTGTTCGGCGCTTTGCAGCTCGATTGCCAGGGACTGCTGTTCGGCGTGCGCAAGGCGCAGCTCGCTTTGGGCCAGAAGCAGCCCGAAGTAGGCGCGCGCCACCCCCAGGATGAGTTCCGTGTGTGCAAGCTCGGCGCGGTAGCGGGCCGCCTGTACAGTACGGCCGGCCGCCTGGTAGGCGTCGATTGCGCGCATGTCGAAAAGCGCCTCGGTGACCATGAGCCCGTAGCCATTGGCATTGAAATCAAAGGTCCCGCTCGGGAACGTGAACCCGGGCAGCCCGCCAAAGAAGTGATTGGTGAGTTCGTTGTAGGAGGTGTTGGCGTTCAGTGTCACTTTCGGCAGAAACGCCG
>JAJYHH010000089.1:0-9737 GCA_021784845.1 Pseudomonadota bacterium | reverse complement strand
GCGCAGCGCGCGGCAACCGGCGTGGCAAACGGCAGCAGGGCCTGGCGGACGTTCCGTCCGCGCAGCGCGACCAGGCCTGTGCCCGCTGTGACGTGCCCGCCGACTGGTATCAATGTGCGCGTCACGATGGCGGTCACGGGTGCGCGGACCACGACTAAAGCCCCGTGGCGCGGCCGGATGGTGGCCACGGCACCACCGCGGTTGACGCGCTGGCCGGCGCCTGTGGCGTAGGCCGTGAGTGTGCCCCCCGCCGTGGCGCCGACAAAGGGTTCGGCTCCCGGCAGAATCTCGCCGATGGCCACCGCCTGGTGCGGCATGAGCGTGCGGCGGGCGTGGCCGACCCGGATGGTGACCGTCAACCGCGGTGTTGCGCAGGCGGTCTGCGCCAGCCCCGCGCACGCAATAACAGTCGGCACGGCCAGGAGGAAGCGACCAAAACGCAGCATAAATCTCCTTAAGACACGAGCGCTCATGGTAGCGATGCCGCAGGCGCACCGGCAAGGATGACGGCGGGCTTGCAGGGCCCGCTGATCGGGATCGCGTCGCGCCTGTTACGCATAAGTGGCTAATTATTAGCAGGCTAACAGAAACGCCCGGGACCGACAAGGCCGGTGCCCCCGTGCCGGCGGCCGACTGTGGCATAATGCCGCTTTTTTCGGAGGAGGGGCGGGTGCGTTTGCACGAGTATCAAGCCAAGACCTTGCTGTCCCGCCGTGGTCTGGCGGTGCCGCCCGGTCTGATCGCCCATACACCGGCGGCGGTGCGCGCCGCCGTGGCGGCGTTGGGTGGCGACGAGTGGGTCGTGAAGGCGCAGGTCCACGCCGGGGCGCGCGGCAAGGCCGGCGGTATCCGGCGTGTCGACCGGGCAACGCTTGACGGTGCGGTCGACGACCTGCTGGGCCGTCGCCTCGTGACCACGCAGACCGGACCGCTCGGGCAACCCGTGGATCATCTGCTGGTCGAGCGCCCCATCGCAGCCACCGCCGAACTGTACATCGCCTGCGCCCTGGATCGCGCCAGTGGCCGGCGGGTGATTCTCGCAAGTGACGCAGGGGGCGTGGACATCGAAAGCGGCGCGCCGCCGCTGTCGGTGGCGATCGATCCGCTGGCCGGCCTGTCGGCCTACGAAGGCCGTGTCCTGGCGCGCCGTCTCGGACTCACCGGCCGCCTCATCGACCGTTTTGCCAAAGTCGCGGTGACACTCTCGGAAACGGCGGTGGCCTGCGATGCGCTGCTTGTGGAAATCAATCCGCTCATGGTGGACGCGCGCGAAGAGCTGATCGTAGCCGACGCCAAGATCGAGATCGACGATAACGCGCTAAGTCGCCAGACGGAGCTTGCGGCGCTGCGCGATCCCCGTCAGGGCGACGAAAAAGACGAGGAGGCGCACGCCCGGGGCCTGCAATACATTGCGCTCGATGGCGACATCGGTTGCCTTGTCAACGGTGCCGGACTGGCCATGGCGACCATGGACCTGATCGCCCTCGCCGGCGGAAGGCCTGCGAATTTCCTCGACGTCGGTGGCGGCACCACCGCGGCGAAGGTGGCCGAAGCGCTGGAACTGGTGATGAACGATGCGCGCGTCAAGGCCGTGTTTGTCAATATTTTTGGAGGCATAGTCCGGTGCGACCTGATCGCCGAAGGTCTTCTGCAGGCAGCCGCGCGGCTCAGCCGGCCCTTGCCGGTGGTGGTGCGGCTGGTCGGCACGCGGCAGGATGAGGGACTTGCGCTGCTTGCGCAAAGCGGTCTGGCCATCGATGTGACGGCCGATCTGGCGCAGGCAGCCGAGCTCGCCGTGCGCCGCGCGCGGGAGGCGTCATGAGCGTACTTGTCAATCGTCACACGCGCGTTCTCTGCCAGGGCTTCACCGGACGCCAAGCGACGTTTCACTGCGAGCAGGCGCTTCTTTATGGGACCAATGTCGTAGGCGGCGTCACGCCCGGAAAAGGCGGCAGCCGGCATCTTGACCGGCCGGTCTTCGATACGGTCGGCGAGGCGGTGGCCGCCACCGGCGCGGATGCTTCAGTGATTTATGTGCCGGCGCCGGCGGCTGCCGACGCGATTCTCGAAGCCGCTGGTGCCGGTATCAAGCTTGTCGTCTGCATCACGGAAGGGATTCCGGTGGGTGACATGATGCGGGTCAAGGCCCTGTTGCCGGCGACGACGCGCCTGATCGGTCCCAATTGCCCGGGAATCATCACCCCGGAGGAATGCAAGATCGGCATCATGCCCGGGTCCATTCACCGGCCTGGCTGCATCGGCATCGTGTCGCGGTCGGGCACGCTCACATACGAAGCCGTGCAGCAGACAACCGCTGCGGGTCTTGGGCAGACCACCTGCATCGGCATCGGCGGCGATCCCATCCATGGACTGACCTTCGTCGACTGCCTGCGTCTCTTTGGAGGCGACCCGGCAACGCGGGCGATCCTGATGGTAGGCGAGATCGGGGGCGGTGAGGAAGAAGAGGCGGCGGCCTTCATTGCAGAGGAAATCGACAAGCCGGTGGTGGCCTACATCGCCGGCGTGACGGCGCCGCCAGGCCGGCGGATGGGGCACGCAGGCGCGGTGATCGCGGGCGCGCGGGGCACTGCAGCGGCGAAGAAGGCGGCCCTGACTGCGGCGGGAGTGACGGTCGTGGATTCACCGGCGGACATGGGACGGGCCCTTGTCGAACGCCTCGAACGGCGATGAGACTCGCGCTCGCGCAGATGGATTGCCGTGTCGGCGACATCGCCGGCAATGCGCGCCGGATCGTGGAGGCCCTGCAGGCGGCGCGGGCGCAACGGGTGGATCTGATCGCCTTTCCGGAACTGGCGCTGACTGGCTATCCACCGGAGGACCTGCTCCTGCGCCCGTCGTTTGTGCGCGCCGCAGCGGATGCCGTGCGGGATATTGCGGCGGCGGCAAAGGGCGTGGACGTGCTCGTGGGGCTGCCCTGGGAGGAAGAAGGCCGGCTCTATAACGCGGCGGCGTGGTTGCACGATGGCGCACTCAGTGCCTGCTACAGGAAACAGATCCTTCCCAACTACGGCGTGTTCGATGAGCGGCGCTATTTCGTGCCCGGGGACGAGCCGCTCGTGCGGCGCGTGGCCGGGGTCGCAGTGGGTGTCTCCATCTGCGAGGATCTCTGGGTCCCGCAGCCTGCCGCCGCGGCCGCCGCCGCCGGCGCCCGCGTGCTCGTGAATCTGAACGCCTCGCCCTACGAGCGCGGCAAGGAGCGCCTGCGGGTGGACGTTGCCAGACGCCGGGCTCTCGCCCATGGCATGGCCGTCGCCTATGTCAACCTGACGGGCGCGCAAGATGAGCTGGTTTTTGACGGGGCCTCGTTTGCGATCGGCGCAGGCGGTGCCCTGCAGGTCGCCGGGCGCGCGTTTGGACCGGACCTTGTGACGATGACATGCACAGAAGGTGTCTTCGTGGCAGACGCGCCCGCGGCGGTCTGGCCGGAGGGTGAGGCGAGCGTCTATGCCGCACTGCAATGCGGGCTTGCAGGCTATGTGGAAAAGAACCGTTTCGACAGGATCGTGCTCGGGCTTTCGGGGGGCATCGATTCGGCGCTGACACTGGCCCTGGGCTGCGACGCCATCGGCCCGTCACGGATGATGCCGGTGATGATGCCGTCGCGCTTTACGGCGCACATGAGCGTGGAAGACGCCGCGTGGGAAGCCCGGCGTCTGGGGGTGCCGCTGGCCACCATTCCGATCGATACCGTGTATGAGGCCTTCGCCAGCGCGGTCGGACCGTACTGGGCGGGACCTGGCCAGTCGGTGGCCGCGGAGAACCTGCAGGCGCGGATCCGCGGGACGCTGCTCATGTCGATTGCCAATGCCCATCAGGCGCTGGTCGTCATCACCAGCAACAAAAGCGAGACGGCCGTCGGCTACGCCACGCTTTACGGCGATCTGGCCGGCGGCTACGCCCCGCTGAAGGATGTTCTGAAGACCGATATCTATCGCCTGGCCCATTACCGCAACAGTCTGTCGGAGGTGATCCCCGAGCGGGTGCTCGTGCGGCCACCGAGCGCGGAGCTGCGGGCGGATCAGCGTGACACCGACAGCCTGCCGCCCTACGAGGTGCTCGATACCTTCCTGCGGGGATTCGTGGAAAACAATGAGGAGCCCGAGGCCCTCGTCCGCGCCGGCCTCGATGCGGCCGTCGTTGAGCGTCTCGTCGCTTTGGTGCGCGGCGCCGAACACAAGCGCCGCCAGGCCCCGCCGGGCACGCGCATCTCGGCGCGTGCCTTTGGGCGCGACTGGCGCTACCCGATCACGGGCGTCTATGGCACCAAGATGTGATCGCGTTCAAGTTTGCGCAGGTAGGCGCTGTGCGGGAAATTTTTGGCGAGGACGCGCGCCGTGTCGCGGCTGAGATCAGTGAGCCCCAGGCGTTCGTAGGCCATGGCCATGAGGCCCAGGGCGTCCTGAACGGCCGGCGTGCGCTGGTAGTGCTCGATGACCAGCCGGCAGCGGCCGATGGTGGCGAGATAGGCGCCTTGCGTGTAGTAGTATCGGGCTATGGCGATGTTGTTGCGTGCCAGCATGTCGACCAGGTAATTCATGCGCTCGGCGGCGTCGGGCGCGTAACGGCTGTGCGGGTAGCGGCGCACCACCGTACCGAAGGCGCGCAGGGCGGCGCGGGCGGCGGTCGTGTCCCGCCCACGCAGCTGGTTTACGCCGAAGAAGTGTTCGATGGCGCTGCGGTTTTTGTGGAATTCCACAAGTCCCGTCAGATAATACGCATAGGGGACGCGCGCATCGGTCGGATGGAGCCGGATGAACCGCTTGGCGGCGGCGATGGCCGCATCGGATTCGCCGTTTTTGTAATAGGCGTAGGCAATGATGATCTCGGCCTGCGCGGCGTAGCGGCCGTAGGGATAGTCGGCTTCAAGTTCCTGCAGGCGGCGGATGGCCATGGGGTAGTTGCCGTTCTTTAGCGCAACCACGCCCTCGTGGTAGAAGCGCTGCGCCGGCCAGTGATGGATGACGCGGTGCTCGCGGCCGCAGGCGGCCAGGCTGGCCAGTCCAAGAATCAACCAGAAACGGATCAGACGACGCATAGTTCCCCCAGGAGATCGGGGACAAGCTTAGCCGGATTTGCAGGCAGCGGAAAGACGTGAGCGAAGAACGACACTTTTTATTGGAATTTTCGGAGGCCGAGGCGGGTCTGCGCATGGATCAGGCGCTGGCGCGCCGTCTGCCCCAGTTTTCGCGCACGAGCCTCCAGCTGTGGCTGCGCAGCGGACACATAACCGGAGCCGCCGACCACGGGTTGCTCGCGCCCACTGCCCGCGTGCGCGCCGGGGATCGCGTCCTTGTCGATCCGCCGCCGCCACCGGTAACGACGGTGGCGCCGCAGAATCTGCCGCTGCGTCTGGTCTACAGCGATGAGTCGGTGCTGGTCGTCGACAAACCGGCGGGTTTGACCGTGCATCCTGGCGCGGGCTGCCCCGACGGCACCTTGCAGAATGCACTGCTCTATCATGCGCCGGATCTGGCCGGACTGCCGCGCGCAGGACTTGTGCATCGCCTCGACCGGGACACGTCAGGCCTGCTTGTGATCGCGCGCACGGAGGCCGCCCGGCTGCACCTCATCGGACAGCTAAAGAGCCGCGAAATGGGCCGCGAATATCTTGCGCTCGTGGTGGGCATCCTGCCGGCGCGCGGGCACGTCGATGCGCCGATCGGGCGGCATCCCACGGCGCGCACGAAGATGGCCGTGACGTCCCGGGGGCGCCCCGCGCGCACCGATTTCGAGGTCGTGGAGCGGCTTGGAAACATCAGCCTTGCGCGGCTGCGGCTGCATTCCGGGCGCACCCATCAGATCCGCGTGCACATGGCACACATCGGTTTTCCGCTGGTGGGCGACCCCGTGTACGGGCGCGTGGGCCCCGGCGGTTTCGCCCGCCAGGCACTGCATGCCGCGCGTTTGCGCTTCCAGCACCCGCGCAGCGGCCAGACCTGTGTGTTCGAGGCGCCCGTGCCGGCGGATTTTGCCGCGTTATGGGCGCAACTGAAGGAGTTGCCATGAAGACGATCAGGCCGGCGTGGCCGCAATGGCGTGTACGGGTCTGCACCACCACCGTCGCGGGGGGCGTGAGCGAAGGCGCCTTTGCCACGCTCAATCTGGCCACGCACGTGGGGGATGATCCGGTCTGCGTGCAGCGCAACAGGCAGCTGGTGCGCAAGGCGCTGGGGCTGCCCGCGGAACCTTTCTGGCTTACGCAGGTGCATGGGTGCGCGGTGTGCGAGGCGCAAGTCTTTGCAGGCGAGCCGCCCGTGGCAGACGGCGCGATCATCACGCAGCCAGGTGTTGTGGGTGCAATCCTGACGGCAGACTGTCTGCCGATTGTTCTGGCCGACCGGCGCGGGCAGGCCGCTGCGGTGCTGCATGGTGGCTGGCGTGGCCTGGCCGGTGGCATCATCGAAGCGGGCATCATGCGCCTCAATCTGCCGCCAACGCGGCTCATGGCATGGCTGGGGCCGGCGGCTGGCGCGGCTGATTACGAGGTGGGCGAAGAGGTGCGGGCGGCTTTTGGCGATGCCCCCGCAGGCGCCTTCGTCGCCAACCGTCGCGGGCGCTATGTGGCGGATCTGTACGCGCTGGCGCGCAGGCGCCTTCGGGATGCGGGTGTGACGGAAATCTACGGCGGGGGCCGCTCCACCGTGCGGGATCCGGACTATTTTTCGTTTCGGCGTGCGTCTGTGTGCGGCCGCATGGCCACGCTGGCGTGGCTTGCCCCTTAAGCCGGACCGGACCGGGTTTGCCGGCCTTTAACGGATGGGCGCAAAGCGCAAAGACAGATCGAGTGCGCGCAGGTTCTTGGTGATGTCGCCGATGGAAATGAAGTCCACGCCGGTTTCGGCGAACGCGGCCACGTTGTCAAGCGTGATGCCGCCCGAGGCCTCTAGTTGCGCGCGTCCGGCGTTCAGGGCAACGGCGTCGCGGGTGTCTGCCAGCGTGAAGTTGTCGAGCAGTATGCGCCGGCCGCCGGCAGCGAGCGCTTCATCGAGCTGATCGAGCGTCTCGACTTCGATTTCCACAAACGCAACCTCGGCTGCGCGTGCGCGTTCGAGAAGGCCAGACAGGGAGCCGGCCGCGGCGATGTGGTTTTCCTTGATCAGAATGCCATCGTAGAGTCCCATGCGGTGGTTGGTGCAGCCGCCGCAGCGCACGGCGTATTTCTGGGCGCGGCGCAAACCCGGAAGGGTCTTGCGGGTATCGAGGATGCGCGTGCGTGTGTGCGCCACCGCATCGGCATAGCGGCGGGCCGCGGTGGCGGTGCCAGACAGCGTCTGCAGGAAGTTCAGGGCCGTGCGTTCGCCGGAGAGCAGGGCGCGGGCTGGTCCCTGCAGGTCGCAGAGGATGGTCCCGGGCGCAAGACGCGCGCCGTCGTCGGCATGCCAGGTGAGGCGGACGCCGGGGTCGAGCTGGTGAAAGGTTTCGTCGAACCAGGCCCGCCCGCACAGCACGCCCGCTTCGCGCGTGATGAGCGACGCAGTCCAGGTTTCGTCGGCGATCAGTGCCGCCGTGACATCCCCTGTCCCCAGGTCTTCGGCGAGCGCCGTGCGCACCATGTCGCTGATAAAGTGATCCATTGTCCGATTCGAGAAGTGCAGGTGATGCGCGCATCCCCATGGCCGGTTTGGGGCCGTGTGCGGGGATCGCGCGGACCGGGTCCGTGGACGCACTGTAGACGTCTCTCCTCGTGTCCGTCAATGAAGGACGGGCGCGCTTACGCGTCGGCGCACAGGCGCACCCCGGCGAAGACGTGGCGTTTTTCGGGTGTGTAGAAATTGCGGAAGGTGGGCCGTTGCAGGGACGGATCCGTGTAGGGACTGTAGCCGCGCAGCGCCCGGTGTATGCCGTCGAACCAGGGCATGGAATAGCCGCGATACGGAAAGGCGCGAAAACCGGCATAGGGATAGAAGACGTTGGCGCACCATTCCCAGGCGCCACCGATGCCTTCGAGGCGCCCTTCTCTGGCCGCGCACTCCCATTCCTGTTCAGTCGGCAGGCGCGAGCCCGCATAGCGCGCAAAGGCCGCCGCCTCGTAGGCGCTGACGCCGAGGACCGCCGCCTCGTCTTCGAGGTCGTGGGCGCCGGCGGGTCCCACGGCATACCAGCGGCCGTCTGCGTCCTGCCGCCAGCCCAGCGGCGCGGTGATGCCGAGGCTTTGTTGCCACCGCCAGCTTTCGGCGGTCCACCACCGGCGGTCCCGATAGCCGCCATCCAGGATGAAGGCCAGATATTCCGCATTGCAGACAGGCCGCAGGCCGATCCGGAAGGCGGACAGGCGAATGGCGTGGGCCGGGCGCTCGTTGTCGTAGAGGCACGGCAGATCGGCGCCCATGGTCGCAGGTCCGGCCGGCCGGCTGATGGCATGGGTGCTCACGGACCGGGGGTCTGGCGTGCGTTCGGGATGGTAGGAAGAAATGCCCTGAAGCGCATGGGCCAGCAGGATCTGCTGCATGATCTCGATGTGCTGGCTGTGGTGCTGGATCAGGAAATGCACGAGGTATTCGCCGTGCACAAGGGGATGCGCGGCGTACTGTGCCAGGAGCGCCGGCATGCGCGCAGACCAGGAGGCGATGGCGGGCTTTAGTGTCTCAAGGGGAGGCGCAAAGCGGCTGCGCAGCCGCCGTGGCATGCCGTCGGCGCGAAACATGTAGGCGCGCTGCGCCGGCAAGGACTGGCCGCCTGCGCGTTCCAGTAGCCAGTGCTCCTCGATATAGAGCATGTGTCCAAGATGCCACAGCAGCGGACTCAGATCCGCGTGGTGGCTCATGGCCTGTTCGGGTCCGGGCAGCGCTTGGGCGAGTGTGAGCGCGCGTGCCCGCAGGGTCTGCAAATGTTCGAGCGGTGTCATGACAGGGCCACGAGTTCGGCCGGCCGGTCCGGGTCGAGGGTGAGAATATGGTTTTCCGGCACGGTCTGCCAGTAACTTCCGTTGGTCGTCGCCTCGGACGCAATGAGAAGGCCGCCCGGGTATTCTTCGTCGTCTGTCGTGAAATGCAAAGACGGGGCTGCCTCATTGTATGCGTGGCGCAACGCATGGAGCCTGCGGTCCTCGGCGAGTATGATGTTGACCTGGGCGCGACGCGTGCCCAGCGCATCGGCGAGCCGTCCGGCGAGGGCGGCAAGGGCGTCTGCCAGGTCCGGGATGCCATCTGCGCGAATCTGCCGGATGAGTGCAAACAGGTATTCAGAATCCGTGGTCCCCTCTATCGACGATTCGATCTGCGGACTGAGCTGGTGGCGGATGCGCGCACGCATCACGCCAAAATCGTCGATGAAGCCGTTGTGCGCAAAGAGGAGCCCGTCTGCAAGGAAGGGCTGTGTGTTGGCCGGGTGGTTGGCAAGGCCTGGCGTAGCACCGCGCACCGCGGCAAGCCATGTGGGCGCACAAAGCACCCGGGAAAGGGTCGGCAGATTGTGATCCGCCCATATCGGTTTATCCTGAATCAGCCGCGCCGGACCCTCGTCGCTCAGCCAGCCGACGCCGTAGCCATCGGCATTGACCCGGCCGGTGCGCATTTCCCGCGGCGCGTAGGACTGCACAACCAGACCATGTTCCGGCGCAAGCAGGAACTGCTCAAGCAGGATTGACGGTCCCGTATAGGCGGCGAGGCGGCACATACGGGAATCATACGTAAGCGGCACGGTCCACACCACTGAAGGAGGGCGACATGGAGCGCAACCACAAGCCGGTCACGACGCGCGGAGTGTCTGCGGGGGCC
>JAJYHH010000058.1 GCA_021784845.1 Pseudomonadota bacterium | reverse complement strand
TTTCGTTTGGATAGCGGAAATTCACGAAGGCATCGAGAAGCTCCATGTCGGAGCGCGACGTCTCGATCGTGATGACGTCTGCATCCATCTCCGCCACCGCCTCGATGATGTCGTTGAACTCGGCGTAACACATGTGCGTGTGAATCTGCGTCTCGTCGGCGGCGCCGGCGGCAGCGACGCGGAAGGCGCGCACGGCCCAGTCCAGGTAGGCCTTGTGATCACCGCGGCGCAGCGGCAGACCCTCGCGGACGGCGGGTTCGTCGATCTGAATGACGCGGATGCCAGCCTTTTCCAGATCCCGCACTTCGTCGCGAATGGCAAGCGCGATCTGCAGCGCGGTATCGGCCCGTGGCTGGTCGTTGCGCACAAAGGACCATTGCAGGATGGTGACCGGACCGGTGAGCATGCCCTTCATGGGCTTGTTCGTCAGTGACTGGGCATAACGGGCCCAGTCCACCGTCATGGCATGGGGTCGCGAGACATCACCGTAGATGATGGGCGGCTTGACCGCGCGCGATCCGTAGCTCTGTACCCAGCCGTAATCGGTGAAGGCAAAACCGTCGAGCTGCTCGCCGAAGTACTCCACCATGTCGTTGCGCTCGGCTTCGCCATGCACCAGCACGTCCAGGCCGATCTCCTCCTGCTTGCGCACGGCGAGCTGGATTTCCTCGCGCATGCGCCGCTCGTACTCGGCCGCGTCGATGCGGCCGGCCTTGAAATCACGGCGGGCTCCGCGGATTTCGGCCGTCTGCGGAAATGAACCGATGGTGGTCGTCGGGAACATCGGCAGCTTCAGATGGGCCCGCTGCAGGGCGCGGCGCTCGGCGAAGGGCTTGTTGCGGCTGGCGTCAGCCGCCGTGACGCGCGCCATGCGCTCCTTGACCTTGGGATTGTGGATGCGGCTGGAGGAGGCGCGGTCGGCGGCTACCTTGCGGCTCTCGGCGAGTGCGGCCTGGATGGCGGCGTCGCCCTCGTCCAGACCGCGCTTGAGCGTGCCAACCTCCCCCATCTTCTGAACGGCAAAGGCAAGCCAGCTGCGTATTTCCTTGTCGAGCCGCTGTTCGCGCGCCAGATCCACGGGAACATGGAGGAGCGAACAGCTGCTGGCGACGGCGATACCGCCGGGATGCGCCCGGGCATCGCGCAGCACTTTCAGGGCCTGATCGAGATCCGCCCGCCAGATGTTGCGGCCGTCGACCACACCCACCGACAGAAGCGTGGTCTTGGGCAGCGCCTTCAATACGGCCTGCAGCTGGCCGTGCCCACGGACCACATCGATGTGCAGGCCCGCCACCGGCAGACGGCAGGCAAGTGCGAGGTTGGCGCCCAGGCTTTCGAAGTAGGTGGCCAGCAGCAATTTGGGGCCCGCGGCCGACAGGGTTTCATAGGTCTTGGCGTAAGCCGCCGTCCAGGCTGCCGGCAGATCGAGCACAAGCGCTGGCTCGTCGATCTGCACCCACTCGACGCCAAGCGCGGCCAACTGCTTCAGAATCTGCACATAGACCGGGATGAGGCGCGCAAGCAGCCCCAGACGGTCGAAATCTTCACCCTTGGCCTTGCCAAGCCACAGGTAGGTCAAAGGACCCAGAAGCACGGCCTTGACCGGCAGTCCGGCTGCCCTTGCTTCCTTGACGTCGTCGAAAAGACGCGGCGAGGAAATCGCAAACTGTTGATCTTTCTGGAATTCCGGCACCAGATAGTGATAATTCGTATCGAACCACTTCGTCATCTCGCAGGCATAGGTGGCCTTGCCGGTCGGCGCCACACCGCGGGCCATGCGAAAGAAGGTATCCAGATCCACGGTCGGCCCCTTCCACTCAAAACGCGGCGGCACCACGCCCAGCAAGGCGCTCGTTTCGAGGACATGGTCATACCATGCAAAATCCCCCACGGTGACCCAGTCAAGCCCGGCGGCCTGCTGGGCGCGCCATGCGCGCATGCGCAGTTCCTGACCTGTCTTTAGCAGGGCTTCCTGGGTGAGACTGCCCTTCCAGTAGGCTTCTAGTGCCTTCTTAAACTCCCGATCCGCGCCGAGGCGGGGGAAACCGAGAATATGTGCAATGCTCATGGCTCTCCGGGGGCGTGTGCCCAAGTCCAGAATGATAGGGGGAAAACTCGGCACCGCCAAAGGCAAGCGCCGGCGGCGCGCCGAGCCTAACCTTGGGCGGCCCGGGAGTCAATGGTCCCCGTGGGGTTTGGTCTGCGTCTCGACGAGTTTAAGCCGCCTGCGCCGCGCAGCCTGAGAGGACGGGCGGACGCCACGGCCCCAAGCCCCTAGCCCTGTCATCATCCGGTGTTAGAATGGACCGGTCAGCATGGATGGGGGTGCTACGCACCCACGGACTTTCAACTCGGTTGCATCGACGAGGCCCGCTTATGCTTGAAAGGATCTTGGCTGAAACCATTCGTCAGGGCCGCCTGGCGGTACGCTTCCCGGACGGCCATACGGTTCACTACGGACAAAAGGGCCCTGAAGCCGAATGGCTGATCCGGGATCCCGACGTACCCCGGCGCCTCATAAAAGATCCCACCTTCGAGCTCGGCCAAACCTACATGGAAGGCGGCTGGGATGCCCCCCAGGGACTGGCGGGGCTGATCGAAACCCTGATGCGCAACGTGCCAGACGACAACACGCTCTCCCTCCCCGGCCGCATCAAACGCCGCCTCCGGCAGGTCAATACCGTACGCGCAAGCCGCGCGCATATCCATCAACACTACGATCTCGATGAAGCCCTTTTCCGGTCCTTTCTCGACCGGGACATGCATTATTCGTGCGCCTACTTCGCCGACCCGGGTATGAGTCTTGAGGAGGCACAGCGGGCCAAGTGCGAGTATCTGCTGCGCAAGCTCGAGCTGCGCAAAGGGCAGCGGGTACTGGACATCGGCAGCGGCTGGGGTGGACTGGCGATGTATCTGGCCCAACACGCGGACGTCGAGGTGGTGGGGTTGACCCTATCCGAAGAACAACATCGCGTGGCCACGCAAAGGGCACGAGACCGGGGCCTGGGCGGGCAGGTGCGCTTTCTCCTCGAAGATTATCGTGAACATGGCGGCACTTACGACCGGATCGTCAGCGTCGGCATGTTCGAACACGTCGGCGTACCCAACTACGGCACATTCTTCGGTTGCGTTGGCAAACGCCTCGGGCCTCGGGGCCTGGCCGTCATTCATCACATCGGTCGCACCGGCCCGCCGGGGCTGACAAACCCCTGGATCGAACGCTACATATTCCCCGGAGGCTACAATCCCGCCCTCTCCGAAGTCGTGCCGCCGGCCGAAAAGGCGGGACTGAAGCTCACCGACGTCGAAGTCCTGCGGTTCCACTATCGCTATACGCTGCGCGAATGGCTGCGGCGCTTCCAGATCCGGCGCAACGAGGCGGTCGAACGCTTCGGAGAACAGTTCGCGCGCATGTGGGAATTTTATCTCGCCTCCTGCGAAGCGTCCTTCGCAGTCGGCGACCTTGTCGTATACCAGCTGCAGATGGCGATGAGCCTGGAGGGCCTGCCGCTCACCCGGGCACACTGGTATCGCGACCGGGAAGCGATCGGAAGCGCGGCGATACAGACCGCCTGAACGCGACACAAAGGTGCGTGCAGACAGCACATAAGGCTGCGGCCGGCGAAGGAATAACCCCGCAGGCGGCCGCGTCTAGCCTTCCTAAGGAGGAATCCGCGCTGTCCGCCGGGCTCGAGATCCGTGCGGAAACCGGCACAGCGGCAACGAAATGGGCGTCCGTGCGTTAACCTCCACTTCCGGAAACCTCAAGGCGGGTGAGAGGACCAAAGGGTCTTTGTCGCCAGATCCTGGCGCGGGCTTCATAATGAGCTGACGCCCAGGGACCCGCCTGACCGGAGGACTGCGGCCGCCGCATGAGCGCAGCTGGTGCCTTGGCTTGCTCACACAAGGGATGTCGGCACGACATCTATGATAATAGAGATCAACGGAGAGGGCGGACTATGAGTCGATTTGCAAGCGAACAAACGTACGACCGCGGTGCCGTGGTACGCGCACTGGGCGCGGCGGTTCTGGCTGTGCGTCTCGTGCTGGGCTGGATCTACTGGGGAGGCGGCACGCGGCGATTCATCTACGCTCCGCAAAAGCTTGATCCGCATGCACACAGCTGGATGGCAAACAAGTTCCAGAGCGGCATGCCCGGTGC